>CAZTKE010000024.1:0-16605 GCA_964614055.1 uncultured Desulfovibrionales bacterium
CGGAAAAATCCAGGGCGTTTTTCATAAGGATGTTCCCGGCGTTCTTGGCCCGGGTAAATCCGGCCTCGACCATGGCGAATCCGGCCTGCATGAACATAACCAGAATGGCCGCGATAAGTGTCCACAGGATATTCCCGTAATCCTGGGGCAAAAACTCCCCGGCGCTTGCTACGCCCGGCATAAGAGCCAAGGGCAAAGCAAAAACAGATACACGCCTGAACATTTTCTTGTACACAAAAAAGTAACTCCTCATAAAGACACCTCCGTTGTTTTTTATTTCCACCTGCAAACAACGGACCAAGGAAACAATACCTTGATTTTATTGTATATTATTTTGTAAAACTCAGACCTCCCTTTGTTTTTATACATTTTTGAATTCTTGATTCCTATATTTTCGGGAATTTTGAACAAAAACACGTTTTTGTATAATCATACTGAGAGTGCGCATATTTTTGGCAAGCCGGCAAACCGGGAGACCGCAAAGCCGGGCTTTCTATCTGTCTTTTTGCTTCCGGACCTCGAAGGCCAAAACGGATTCCCCGGGTCTGATCCCTTTGAGGTTCGTCTCAAGAATCTGTGCAAAACATTATACTGGATTACCCGGTCCGTCATTCCTGCCCCCGAACAGGAACGGGTAATGACGAATGGTGGACAGCCCGCATTTCGATGTCTGGACCAAATTGTTCGGAATTTCCACCCCCGTCATCCGCCATTCAAAAATCCGTTCAGCGCGGACCCTGCATCAGTAATAAAAAAATCAATAAGGTCTTACACAATTTTTCATGGGGAAGCATAAGCCAAAGACAATTTTATTAAAAAAAGTGCTTGACAATTTAAAAAAAGGTTCTTTATACAGGGCGCCATGCAAAGCACAACCTTCAACTACAGCTTTTTTTGGTATTTTTATTTTACACAGGCCTGTGGTCCGGAGGTTGTGGTGCATTCCAGCTAAAAGTCGGATACCATGAAAAACCAAAGGGCCGCAGGCGAAAGCCGGCGGCCCTTTTTTATTGTCGTCTTCTTTCGGGCCGCGGGCAAAAAAAACCGGGCCGAAACAAGGAGGGGAAAAAATGCAACAGGGCAAAGCGATCCGCCTGGAAAGGATCTTCGACCGCAACACCGGCAAGGCCATAATTGTTCCTTTGGACCACGGAGTGACCATCGGCCCGGTCTTTGGACTGGTCGATCTGAAAAAAACCGTGAACAAAGTGGCCGAGGGCGGGGCCAATGCCGTGCTCATGCACAAGGGTCTGTCCCGCTGCGGGCATCGCGGCCACGGCCAGGACGTGGGGCTCATCATCCATCTTTCCGCCAGCACCGCACTCTCCCCGCATCCGAACACCAAAACCCTGGTGGCCGAAGTCGAGGACGGCATAAAACTGGGAGCGGACGCGGTATCCATCCACGTCAATCTCGGCGATGAAAACGAACGGGACATGCTCAAGGACGCCGGCCGGATATGCTCCCGGGCCACTGACTGGGGAATGCCGGTATTGGCCATGGTCTACGCCCGCGGGCCGAAAGTGGGAAACGAGTACGACCCGAAGATGGTCGCCCATTGCGCCCGGGTGGGTGAAGAACTGGGCGCGGACGTGGTCAAGGTGGCCTATTCCGGGGATCCGGAATCCTTTGAACGGGTGGTGGACGCCTGCTGCATTCCGGTGGTCATAGCCGGCGGAGAAAAAATGGACAACAACAAGGATCTTTTAAAAATGGTCTATGACTCCCTTCAGGCCGGGGGTGCCGGTTTGTCCATCGGCCGGAACATCTTTCAGCACGACGACCCCACCCTGCTGGTCCACGCCCTGAACATGATAGTGCACAATGACGCGGAAGTGGACGAAGCCCTGAAAATCCTTCAGCCTTAAATTGAAACGGACTAGGACAATGGACAAAAAAGTATACTTCTCGGCAATACCGTTTGACAAAAACCTGGTTACAGTCGCTCTGGAATCCGGTGTGGACGGGGTGATAGCGGAAACAAAGGACCTGGAAAAGATCCGCTCCCTGTCCCGCATCGAGGTCTTGGACAGCAAAAAATTCAGCTTTCAGGAAATAAACTCCAAGGACGAGGAAAAGGCCGCGCTCAAGGCGGCGGAAAAAGGGGAAAAGGTTGTTCTCCGCCATGGGGTGGAGATCATCCCGGTGGAGAATATCCTGGCCAAAAAAGAGGACATCGGCATGGAGGTAACCACCCCGGAGGAAGCCAGGACTGCCTTAGGCATCCTGGAAAAAGGCGTGGCTTTTTTGGTTATAACCGCCAAAGACCCGCAAAGCATCAAGGCCGCCGCAACCGCGGGCAAACAGCCGGCAATAAGTCTGGAGCTGGCCAAAGCCAGGATAACGGAAATAAAACCCATCGGACTGGGGCACAGGATGTGCGTGGACACCATTTCCCTGCTTGAAACCGGACAGGGGATGCTCGTGGGCAACTCCAGCGCCTTTTCCTTCCTGATAAACGCGGAAACCGAAGCCAATCCGTATGTGGCTCCCCGGCCTTTCCGCATAAACGCCGGCGCGGTTCATTCCTATGCCCTTCTTCCCGGAGACAGGACCTGCTACCTGGAGGAATTGGGACCCGGGGATGAAGTGCTTATCGCCGGACCCAACGGGGAAACCCGGATAAGTTCAGTGGGCCGGGTCAAGACTGAAGTCCGGCCCATGCTTCTGATCCGGGCGGCAACCGCAGAGGGTGAAGGAGCGGTCATTGTCCAGAACGCGGAAACCATCCGACTGGTAACCCCGTCCGGAAAACCGGTCAGCGTGGTCGATCTCAAGGTGGGAGATGAAGTGCTTTGCCGCGGGGACGCGGCCGGACGCCATTTCGGCATGCGCATCCAGGAAGATATCCGGGAAAAATAACCTCACAGCGGGATTAAACATGGACGAGCGATTCGACATACTCCGGGACAAGATAAACGAAACCGACGAAAAGATCCTTGATCTCCTGAATTCCCGGGCCAAACTGAGCATTGAAGTGGGCAGAATAAAGGCCGGGTACGGCACGAATATATTCAAGCCGTTTCGGGAAAAAGAGCTCCTGAAAAGCCTGGCGGAAAATAATCCCGGACCGCTTCCGGCCGAGCACCTCATGTCCATTTATACGGAGATCCTTTCCTCCTCCCGCCGCCTGCAAAGGCCGCAGTCAGTGGCCTACCTGGGACCGGAAGGTACCTTTTCCTATCTGGCCGGAGTGGAATTTCTGGGCAAAAGCTCGGAATACGTGCCCATGAACAGCCTGCGGGACGTGTTCGCGGCTGTGGCCGAAAGCCAGACCCATCTGGGAGTAATTCCCCTGGAGAATTCCCTGCAGGGAAGCGTGGGGCAGAGCCTGGATCTTTTCTTGAGCTTTGAAGTAACCATTCTGGCCGAAATATTCTGCCGCATCAGCCATTCCCTTTTGGGCAAGTGCTCCGGCCTGGACGAGGTAGAAAGGGTGTACTCACATCCCCAGGCCCTGCAGCAGTGCGCAGCCTGGCTCAGGGCGAATGCCCCGCAGGCCCGTTTGGTGCCGGTTTCCAGCACCGCGGCCGCGGCCGTGGAAGCGGAAAAGGATGAAAACGGTGCGGCTATCGGCCACTTCAAATTGGCCAATCAAAACAACCTGGAAATCATCCAGTCCGGAATCGAGGATCTGCCGGACAACTGGACCAGATTTTTAATACTCGGCCGGGAGCCTTCCGAGGACCAGGGCAACCGGGACAAGACCTCCATTTTATTCACCCTTCCGGACAAACCGGGCTCATTGGTTCGGGCTCTGCAGGTCCTGTCCGGGCAGGGAGTGAACATGACCAAGCTGGAGTCCCGGCCCCTGCCCTATGAGAAATGGAAATACGTGTTTTTCGCGGATGTGCAATGCGACCTGACCTCGCAAGAATACAAACAAATGCTAAGCGAGCTCGAGGCCGCCTGCCATTCAATGCGGGTTCTGGGCAGCTACCCCCAGGGCAAACAGATAAGGTTCTAGCTTTAAAATGAGCGACTTAAACGAATATAAAAAAGTAACCCTTACCGCCCCGGGCTCCAAATCGGTCTCGCACCGGCTGCTTATATGCGCCGCCCTGGCCGAGGGAACCAGCCGGATTAAAAACCTGCTGGACAGCGAGGATATCGACTGCACTGCGGGGTGCCTACACCGGTTGGGGGCGGGCCTATCCAGCTCCAACGGAGAGATGCGGGTTATCGGGGTATCCGGCCGGATTGCAAACCCGGCGCAGGAGCCTATTACCCTTGATGTCCGGGAGTCGGGCACCACCTGCCGTCTTCTGGCCGGGGTGGTCTCGGCCGGCCACGGCAGTTTCCTGCTGCAGGGCCGGGGCAGGATGCATGAACGCCCGCTTCTTGATCTGGCCCGGGCGGTGGAAGGCCAGGGGACTGAATTTGACTGGCTGGAAAAAGGCGGCTGCCCACCGGTGCGCATAAGCAGCCGGGGTTTTGCCGGCGGGGATATTACGGTGAACATGGACAAAAGCAGTCAGTTCCTTTCCGGGCTTCTTCTGGCCGCTCCCATGGCCGCCTGTGAAACGCGCATTCACGTCTCCGGAACCCGGGCCGTGTCCTGGCCGTATGTGGGCCTTACCCTGCAGGCCATGCACAAATTCGGGGCAAAAGTGGAAATTTACGAAGACCAAAAACCTCTGGCCGGGGGGAAAAAGCTGGGAAAAATCATCCCCGGGGAGACTTCCTTTCACGTATCCCCCGGGCAGTACCGGGCAAAAGAAGTCTTTGCCGAAGGGGACTATAGCAGCGCCTCCTATCTTTTGGCCGCAGGCGCTCTGGGCCGGGCCGCCGTGGAAGTACGCGGGCTGGATCCGGAATCCCTGCAGGGGGACAGGGTCATAGTGGATATCCTGCGCAAAATGGGCGCATGCATTGAAGACGGGGGCGATTGCTTTTTGTCCCGTCCATCGGATCTGCACGGCACGGATATCGACATGGGTAACTGCCCGGATCTGGTTCCCACGGTTGCCGTGGCGGCCTGCACGGCAAAAGGGGAAACCCGGATTACAAACGTGGGACATTTGCGGCTAAAGGAAAGCGACCGTTTGGCCGCGCTGGAGCAGGAGCTGGGCCGGGCCGGGTTTAAAATAAAAGCCGGGGAAAACGATTTAAGCATTAAGGGAGACCCCGTCCCGGGCCGGGATATAGAGCTTGCGACCCACGCGGACCACCGCATGGCCATGTCTTTGTCCCTTCTTGAGCTAACTGGCTTTAAGGTATCTCTGGACAATCCGGACTGCGTGGCCAAATCCTACCCCGGATTCTGGGAAGACTTGGCCCAAATCAAAAAGGCCGACGGGATTTAGATAAAAAAGCTTATGCAAACGGAAAAAACGAACCGGGAAATAAACAAAATCGCCCTTATCGGGGGACGGGGGCGCATGGGCAGGCTGCTGGAAGGCCTTTTTTCAAAAGCCGGCCTCACGGTGCACACCTTTGACCGGCCTTTGGAAAAGGAGCGGATGGGCCGGATTCTGCCCGAATGCGATGCGGTGTTCATGTGCACTCCGGTGCACGCCCTTGTGGACGCCCTGGGCGAGGTCGCTCCCCTGCTCGGAGAAAATAACATCCTCGCGGACATATCCTCGGTCAAGGTCAAGCCCATGCAGCAGATGCGCGAGCACTTCAGCGGGCCGATAATCGGGCTGCATCCGCTTTTCGGCCCCGAGCCCGACGCCGGAACCGCTCTTCGCTGCGCCGTGTGCCCTGACACCTCGGCAGGAGAAAAGGACACCCGGGGCATGGAGGAAATATTTTTAAAGGCGGGCATGACCCCGTTCAGGACGGACGCCCACGAACACGACAAGGCCATGGCCTGTATCCAGGGTCTGAATTTCGTGACTTCCATCTGCTACTTCGCCTCCCTGCCCGCTGACCTGGACCTGTCCAAATTCGCCACCCCCTCTTTCAACCGCCGCTCGGAGTCCGCGCGCAAGATGCTCACAGAGGACAGCGACCTGTTCACCGCCCTTTTCGAGGCCAATCCCTACGGCGCGGAAAGCGTTCGCCGCTTCAAGTCCTTTCTGAATCTGGCCGCCGCCGGAGAGCTGAATCTCCTTTCGGACAAGGCCGCCTGGTGGTGGTGGAGCAAGAATATAGTCCCGGGAGAAGGACCTTGATCGGATAAATTTGAACACAACTCCGCCAACAAGGCCGCATTCTCCCGAATGCGGCCTTTTTTATTTTGGAATTTAAAAAACATTACAAACGGAGGGAAAATGATCGAACTGAAACACTTTGTCCGCAACATCCCGGCGGACACCCAGACACCGGTTTCCCTGTACCTGAGCTTTATCGGCAACAAGAAGGGAATCCTTCTGGAAAGCTCGGAAGTGGACGGGAGGCTGGGCAGATTCAGCATGCTGGCCTGGGATTTCCGCCTGACTCTATCCTGCGAGGAAGGGCTCTTGCGGGTCGGGTGCAAGGATGAACGCCTGGCGAAAATACGGGATCTGGACGGAGAGCCCTTTGTTCAGGGGGTGCGCCGGGCAATGCAGGCCATCAATATCAGCCCCCCGGAAAACGGCCCCACCCCGCCGGCCATCACCCGCTCCCTTTGCGGCTATTTCGGATACACCGCGGCCGGACTTTTCGAACCTGCCCTGTGCAACGTGCTCCCGCCGGAGGAGGCCGAGGCCCAGCTGGTTCTGCCCGGGCGCATCCTTTTGCACGACCACCTGCACAAATCCTGCATCTATCTGACCGTGGACGAGGACGGCTTTTTGCCCCGCGGCGGATGCGCGAGCAGCGGAGGTAGCGCAAAAGCGGGCCCGGTAACTTCCTTTCCGGAGAAGGAGGAATTCAAGCGCGGGGTAGTGGATGTAAAAAAACAGATCGAGCAGGGCGAAGCCATCCAGGTGGTCCTTTCCACCCGTTTCAGCGCCCCGTTCAAGGGCAATCCCTTCCAGGTGTACCGCCGCCTGCGGCAGATAAATCCTTCCCCGTACACCTTTTATATGTATCTTCCCGGCCGCTGCCTGTTCGGATCCTCCCCGGAGCTCCTGGTCAAGGCTGAGGACGGCCAGGCCATGCTCAGACCCATAGCCGGAACCCGGCCCCGGGCGGAAGATCCACAAAAGGACGAGGCTTTGGCCGTGGAACTTTCCCGGGACGAAAAGGAAAAGGCGGAGCACGTCATGCTGGTGGACCTGGGACGAAACGACCTGGGCCGCATAGCCGCGCCCGGCTCGGTGCGGGTGGACAAATTCATGCAGATAGAGCGTTTCTCGCACGTCATGCACATGACCTCCTACCTGAAGGCGGACCTGAAAAAGGATGTGGACTGCATGGATCTACTGGCCGCCTCATTTCCCGCGGGCACGGTCTCCGGAGCACCCAAGATCCGGGCCATGCAGATCATAGATGAAAAGGAAGAGCTGTCCCGCGGACCTTATGCCGGGTGCATAGGCTGGTTCGGATTGGATAAGGACGGGGTGCAGATGGATACCGGAATCACCATCCGCAGCCTGTGGGTGGATGGGGACCGGCTTAACTGGCAGGCCGGGGCGGGAATCGTCTTTGACTCCGACCCGGAAGCCGAATTCAAGGAATGCCAGAACAAGGCCGCGGTCATTAAAGCGGCCCTAATCGACAACGGAGGCACAGATGATTTTGCTCATAGACAATTATGACTCGTTCACTTTCAACCTGGTCCAGGTTCTGCAAATTCAGGGATATCATCCGGCTGTGGTCCGTAACGACCAGGCGGACCTGATGGAAAAGGCCCTTGATCCGGAGTTAAAGGCAGTGGTCCTCTCTCCCGGCCCGGGCCGTCCGGAAAACGCGGGAATGTGCATGCAGGTGCTTAAGAAACTGAATCCGGTGGTTCCGGTGCTTGGCGTGTGTCTCGGCCATCAGGCCCTGGCCCGGCACGCCGGAAGCCGGGTAAGCACCGGGGAAAGGATCATGCACGGCAAGACATCCCGGATCAAACACGACGGAAGCCGGCTTTTTGCGGATATCCCCAACCCCTTTCCCGCCTGCAGGTACCATTCCCTCCTGGTGGAGGAAGTTCCCGGACTCCGGGTCCTGGCCAGGACCGAAGAAGAGGAGATCATGGCCCTGAAACTCGCGGAGCGGCCCTGGTACGGGGTGCAGTTCCATCCGGAATCCATTTTGACTCCGGACGGCCCGAAAATCATGGAAAACTTCTTTACAATGCACAATATCGTAAAAAACAGGGAGGAGTTATGCGCATAAACAAGGTTCTGCAAAAAATAGGCTCGGGAATGGACATCGAATACGAGGAAAGCCGGGGCATGTTCGAACGCTTTTTCGCCGGGGAGCTGACCCCGTCCCAATGCGGGGCCCTGTTGATGGGGCTTACCGGCAAGGGAGAAACAGCGGACGAACTCAAGGCGGCCGTGGACTCCGCCCTGAACAACGCCCTTCTGGTAGACGACCTGGACGCGGTGCGCATAGACACCTGCGGCACCGGCGGGGACGGACAAAACAGCTTCAACTGCTCCACGGCTGTGGCCTTTTTCCTGGCGGACATGGGCTACAAAGTGGTCAAACACGGGAACCGGGCTGTATCCAGCACCTGCGGAAGCGCGGATATAATCCAGGCCCTGAACCTGCCGCTTTTAAAAGACCCGCAAGAGGTAAAAAAGGCCCTTGCAGACGGCAATTTCGCCTTTATTTTCGCCCCGCATTTCCATCCCTCTTTCGCCCATGTCGCGCCCATACGCCAGGAGCTGGGAATCAGGACCATTTTCAACCTGATGGGCCCGCTCCTTAACCCGGCCCGGCCCACGCATCAGATCCTGGGAGTGCCCAAGGCGGAAATGGCTCCGCTCATGGCCGAAGTACTGCGCAAAAGCCAACTGAAAGCGGCCGTGGTCCACGGAGCGGGCGGTTTTGACGAACTCACTCCGTGCGGAGTCTGCGAGGTACACCTGGTCTCTAAAGGCAGCTCGGAAATAGTTGAACTCGATCCGGCCTCCTTTGATATGAAAAAATGCCGTCCTAAGGATCTCGCCTGTGCGGACAAGGATGCTGCAGTGAACATGCAAAAGCAAATCCTTGCCGGAGGCGGACCGACAGCGGTCCGGGACATGGTTGCCCTTAACCTGGGATTGGCCCTGCACCTTCTGGATTTCGATCCCAGGCTGGAAAATTGTGTTACCGCCGCCCGGAAAACCGTGGAAAAAGGACTTCAAAATCCCCTGCCCACAGCCGCATGATAAAAGAGGACAGAATGCTTGAAAAATTCAAAAAAGCCAAACTGGAAGAAGTAGAACGCCTTAGAAGGATGAAAAAAGACGGTGCGTTCCCGGAACACTTCTCAGGCAAACGTCCCGGATTTACCTCCGGGCTCAAACGCACCCGGCCGGCGATAATCGCGGAAATCAAAAAGGCCTCGCCCTCCCGGGGCGAACTGCGGGCCGAAGCGGATGCCGGCGAACTGGCCGGGATATACTCCCGTAGCGGGGCCGCTGCGGTTTCCGTGCTCACTGAAGAGCGCTATTTCCGGGGGAGCATGCACGACCTGTCCCGGGCCGCAAGCGCAGGAATTCCCCTTCTGCGCAAGGATTTCATCCTGGATACCCTCCAGGTGGAGCATACCGCCTGTACACCGGCCTCGGCCGTGCTTTTCATAGTCCGCTTTATAAATGATGCTTCCGAGCTGGCCGGGCTTGTCCGCCTGGCCGGGGAACTGGGCCTGGACTCGGTGGTGGAGGTGTTCAACGCCGAGGAACTTAAGCAGGCCCGCCGGGCCGGAGCCCAAATCATCCAGGTCAACAACAGGGACCTGGACACCCTGGAAATCGACCTGGATAACTCCCGCGGCCTGATCGGGAAAAAGGCGGATTCCGAGACCTGGATCTCGGCCAGCGGGATCATTGATCCCGGGCAAAGCGAAGAAATGCATTCCCTGGGTTTTGATGCCTGTCTTGTGGGTACCTCGGTCATGCTCGCGGACAATCCCGGTGAAAAACTAAAAAAACTCACCGGAGCCGGATGATGCATACCAGGATAAAAATATGCGGTCTAACCCGGGAAGAGGATCTGCGTTTTTGCGAAAAGAGTGGAATCGATTTCGGCGGATTTATCTTTCATTCCCCGAGCCCGCGGTATATACCTCCCCGGAAAGCCGGAGAGCTAAGCGGTCTAAGCGGAGGCCGGGTCGGTGTCTTTGTCAGGCAAAGTGCGCAGGAAATCATTGATACCGTACATGCCGCCGATCTGGATTTCATTCAGCTGCACGGGGGACAGGATGTCCACTTTTGCCGCCGCCTTCCTTCGGACAGGCTGATCAAGGTATTCTGGCCGGAAAAATACACTTCCGCCGAAGAGCTCCAAAAGGACCTGGAGAGCTTCTCCGGGATCTGCCGCTATTTTCTCCTGGACGCCGGGTCCAAGGGCGGTGGGCATGGAAGGACTATTCAAAGCCCACTTATCTCCAAATTCATCGCCAGGAAAGACACCTTCCTGGCCGGGGGACTGAATCCGGAAAACATAAACGACTCACTGTTAAAAAAACCGTTTGCCGTGGATGTGAACTCCGGGGTGGAAAAATCGCCCGGGGTAAAGGACCACAATCTGATCCGCGAGCTGGTGCGGGCTGTAAGGGGTTAGCCTGTAAATAAAATCAGGTTCGCTGATTTTAAACATTTTTAATGCAACATACAACATACAAGGAGCCAAAATGCGCAAAGGATACTTTGGTGAATACGGCGGACAGTTCGTACCCGAGCTTCTAATGCCCCCGCTCATTGAACTCGAGGAGGCCATGGCCGCCCACCTTGAGAGTGAGGAATACAAAAACGATCTGAACATCTTGCTGCGGGACTTTGTCGGACGCCCCACTCCCCTTCGCTACTGCCGGCGGCTTTCCGAAGACCTCGGCTTCCCCCTGTGGCTCAAGCGCGAAGACCTTGCCCATACCGGAGCGCACAAAATAAACAACACCGTGGGACAGGCGCTTCTGGCCAGATACATGGGCAAAAAGACCCTCCTGGCAGAAACCGGAGCCGGCCAGCACGGAGTGGCCACTGCCACCGCCGCGGCCATGCTGGGCATGAAATGTCTGGTGTACATGGGGGCCAAGGACATTGAACGCCAGGCGCACAATGTGCAGCGAATGGAACTTCTCGGGGCCCGGGTGGAGCCGGTAAAAACCGGAACACAAACCCTGAAGGACGCTATAAACGGCGCTCTCAGGGATTGGATCGCCCGGCAGGAAGAATGCCACTACTGCATGGGCTCGGTTGTCGGGCCGCATCCCTTTCCCCTTTTGGTTCGAAAGCTGCAGAGCGTGATCGGGGAGGAGACAAGGGAACAGATGCTGGCCCAGGCCGGGACAAAGCCGCACACCCTTATCGCCTGCGTCGGAGGGGGATCAAACGCGGCCGGCATGTTCTCCCCGTTTGAAAAGGAGGCGGATGTCCGGCTGATCGGCGTGGAAGCCGCGGGCAGGGGAGGAGAAAAGGATTATCATTCCGCCACCCTGAACAAGGGCACTCCGGGAATACTGCACGGAACATATTCTCTTCTCCTGCAAACGGACAAGGGACAGATTCTGCCCTCGCACTCCGTGGCACCGGGACTGGATTATCCCGGCGTGGGTCCGGAACACGCCTTTTTTAAGGCCTCCAACCGGGCCGAGTACGCCAAAATCTCCGATCATGACGCTCTTAACGCCTTTTACCGCCTGACCAGGAAAGAAGGTATAATCCCCGCCCTGGAAAGCTCGCACGCCCTGGCCTTTGCCCTGACTCTCCAGGGCCGGATGGGCGAAAAGGATCACGTGGTGGTCAATCTCTCCGGACGGGGGGACAAGGATCTGGGGATTGTCTTCGGGGATGATTAGCGGGGAACGGATTTCTCAAGGGGAAAGTAGATTTTATCCCTTGAATCGCAAAATATTCCGGGATGTCTTTGAAATACAAAAACTTGGCAAATCAAAACAAATGCAGGACACAACAAGGAGAAGCATATGAACGGCCATGAAGCACTGCGCCGGACAATAACCAACGCCAATAGCGAAGGACGTCCGGCCCTGATCCCATTTCTTCCGGCGGGGTACCCCAAGAAAAATGTCTTCTGGGATCTTATACGCGAGCTGGACCAAAGCGGCGCGGATATAATCGAAATCGGAGTGCCGTTTTCCGATCCGGTGGCTGACGGTCCGGTGGTGGAGGAGGCCTCCATGGAATGCCTGAACCAGGGAGTAAATCTAAACTGGATATTAAACGGCCTGCGGGAGCACGCCCCTTCAATTTCCGCTCCCCTGGTCCTTATGGGCTACACCAACCCCTTTTTTCAATACGGCCTGGACAAACTGGCGTCGGATGCACAGGCAAGCGGAGTTTCCGGATTCATCATTCCCGATCTCCCCCTGGAGGAATTCACTACTTTCCGGGTGCTAAACGAGGGACCCGGAACCACCCATATTCCCCTGATCGGCCTGAACACCTCGGCGGAAAGGATGGCCGCCTATGCCCAAATGGACCCGGCCTTTGTGTACACGGTATCGGTCATGGGCACCACCGGGACAAAGGTTGGGACGAACAAACGCCTGACCGAGCAATTGACCCGGGCCCAAGAGATCTTTACCTGTCCCCTGGCCCTTGGTTTCGGCATAGAAAACAAAGCCCAGATACAAAAATTGGGGGTGGACATTCAGGCGGTGGTCTTTGGGAGCGCCCTTATCCGGCATATACATGCCGGAGGCCGACCCGCGGATTTCATGCTCCCCTGGAGGGAATAAAAGGCTCTCCGACACATTGTGTGGATTTTTTATAATTTTCTCCTCCTGATCTTTTTGGATACTTTTAACGAGAGGCCCGGCACTCAAATTTGAAATTTGAGTGCCGGGTATAAAAACAGGTTCATCCCAAGAGTCTGTGCAAAACATTTGCCCCTCCAAGAGGACACATGGTTTTACTCAATTTTGTAAAAAGCAACCCGTCACACCCCGTCAGCATACTACATTTTTGTAAAAAAACGCTGCTGCTTTTACTGCCCGGGGCAAACATCTTGGCATAAGTACCTGTTTTTTAAGCTCAAAATTCTAAAGGCACGCAACTTGTATTCTCCTAATTAAAAACAACAATCTTAGGAGGAGTACACATGGGACTAGACATGGCTTTTAACTGCAAGAACGCGGACGACGTTATCAAGGCGGTCCGGGAGTATGAAATCAGCTTTATACAATTCTGGTTCGTGGACGTTCTGGGCACCCTGAAGAGCTTTCAGGTCACCCCGGACGAACTCGAGAATGCCTTTGAGGAAGGCATGGGCTTTGATGGTTCATCCATTGAGGGGTTTGCCCGCATACATGAAAGCGACATGGTCGCTTTCCCTGATCCGGCGTCTTTCCAGATAGTTTCCTGGCGGCCCACGGAAAGGCCGGTAGCCAGGATGTTCTGCGACATCAAGAACCCGGACGGAACCCCGTATGAGGGAGACACCCGCTACGCCCTGAAAAGAATGCTCTCCAAGGCAGCAGAAAAGGGATACACATTCTACACCGGTCCGGAACTGGAATTTTTCCTGTTTGAAAACAACCAAGAACCGAAGATCCTGGATTACGGGGGATATTTCGACGCCCCACCCCTGGATCTGGCCAACGACATACGCAGGGACATCATTTTCTCCCTGAACAGGATGGGCATCCAGGTGGAATACAGTCACCACGAGGTCGCCCCCAGCCAGCACGAAATAGATCTGCGCTATCAGGAGGCGCTTAAAATGGCGGACACCGCCATCACCTACCGGGTCATTGTCAAGGAAGCGGCCCGCAAGCACGGCTGCTACGCCACCTTCATGCCCAAGCCCCTGGCCGGGGTGAACGGCAGCGGCATGCACGTGCACCAGTCCCTTTTCAAAAACGGGAAAAACGTATTCCATGACGGCAAGGGAGAATTCCACCTGAGCAAGGAAGGCAGGAGCTATATCGCCGGCCTGCTCAAGCACGCCAAGGAAATAACCGCCCTGTGCAACCAATGGGTGAACTCATACAAACGGCTTGTTCCCGGATACGAGGCACCCGTATACGTGGCCTGGGCCCGGCGCAACAGATCCTCCCTGGTCCGGGTGCCCATGTACAAGCCGGGCAAGGAAGAAGCCACACGCGTTGAGATGCGCTCCCCGGACCCGGCCTGCAACATGTACCTGGCCTTTGCGGCCATGCTCGCGGCCGGACTGAAGGGCATAGAGGACGAATACGAACTGCCCGATCCGGTAGAGGAAGACATCTTTGAAATGAACGAGGAAGAGCGTTCCTCCCTGGGGATCGACAACCTGCCCGGAAGCCTGGTCGAAGCCATTGATGAGTTCGCCGGCAGCGAAACCATGCGCGAGGCCATGGGAGATCACATCTTCAACCAGTTCATATCCAACAAGAAAATCGAGTGGGACGATTACCGCACCCAGATCACTGAATATGAAATCAAAAAATACTTGCCTCTTTTGTAAGGCCGGTTAGGATTTGCCTGCAAAACAATTTTTTGCAGGCAAATCAACCGACCACGGGCAAAAACGCCCCGGAAACAGCTCAAAAGAGCCGATCCGGGGCATTCTAATCCCGGGCCCTCATTTTTTGAGCATCTGCTTCAGCCCGGCAAGGGTGCCCTTCCAGGCGGCCTGTTCCTCCCCGGGAATTATGGAGATTATGATATCGTCCTCCACACTGACTTCAAACACGATCTCCTGCCCCCGAACATTGAAAACCGCCTCGGCCCAGCGTTCAGCAGGAAGCCCGCTGGCCTCGGCATCGTAATCGGTGCGCGTCTCCGTGGTCATCCTGATCTCGGACATATTCCCCTCCTTATGGCAATGTTTAAAACAAAATACCGGCCGGCCAACAGAACTCCCTGCTGCCGCGACCTGGCAACAGTAAGGCCTTCCTTAACACCGACCCGAAGGTTTGAAAACCGTGCCCCAAATTATTTCCAAAAGATTGTGCCTGTCTTTCCCCCGGATTTCATTTTTGAAGATGCTTTTACGGTTGCCGGATATTGACTCCGCTTTCCCATTCGCGGCCCTTAGCTTTCAAAAATTGAATATCCAATGCCCAACACCGCGTCAATTCAGTCCCGCAACCGAAAATCAATTTTTCCTTTACTGCAATAAAAAAGTTGCAGTTCATTTTTAAATAATTTTCCCAGCAGGATCAAAAATGCATGGATTTAACTGCACCAATTGGTTTAATATATAAATATCCAGTTTAATAAACAGCAAAAAGCAGCACAATACAGACTTGACAATTCTTGCTTTTTATGAAATATAATTCCGTACAGTTTGGAAGAGGCATGCGGTCAAAGACGCAAATCAATGCTTTTTGGAGATATCCACAAAAAATTATTGAATAAAATTTATATCATTCCATGATACTAACAACTACGCCCTTCCCATGAAGACAAGCTTATTCGTATTAACCTGAAATGAACCTACCGAATTTTAAAAAAATTTCCGCATTATTTTCTGTGCGACTGGGACCACTGTCCTGCATATTTAGCAGAAATGAACCTATGATGTTCCGTGGATTGTGCTTTTAAATATGATTTTGGCGATTTCAATTCAACTCAAGGAGGGAAAATGAGGAGACTACTGACACTTTTAACCGCGACTGTAATGATGATGAGTCTGGTGCTGATCCTGGGATGCAGTGAACAGGAAAAGGATTCCCTGACACGGGTCAAGGACCAGGGCGAGATCAGTTTTGCCATGAGCGGAGGCTATCCACCGTTCAATTTCTACAATGAAAAAAATGAACTGGTCGGTTTTGACGTGGATGTGGGCAAGACCGTGGCCAAGCGCCTCGGAGTTGAATTCAAACCGGTAACCACCGAATGGAGCGGGATCATCGAAGGCCTGCGTTCCGGAGCTTACGACGGCATACTGGGCAGTATGGCGGTTACCCCGGACCGGCAGAAGGTCGTGGACTTCTCCACCCCCTATTACTATTCCGGCGCGCAGTTGGTGGTGCAGAAAAGCTCGGATTTCACCTCTCCCGATGACCTTGAAGGCAAAATCATCGGAGTTGTCACCGGGACCACTTTTGAGAACGACGCGGAAAAGCTGGGCGCGGGCAAAGTCAATCTGTACAAGGATGACACCCAGACGCTTACCGAGCTGAACAACGGGGTTGTGGACGCGGTGATCACCGATCGCGTGGTCGGGGTAAACGCCATTAACAGCGAAAAATTCAACATTGAGCTCCTGGGCACTCCGCTGCGCAGCGAAGACATTGCCGTTGCCTTTCGCAAGGGCGAGGACACCCTGCGGGAAAAGGTCAACTCCATCTTGGAGGAGATGCATTCGGACGGAACTCTCACCCAGATCAGCAAGAAATGGCTGAATGTGGACGTGACCAAGAAATAAATCCGACTACTTAATAGGAACAATAGATACTGCCTGACCTGGGTTCGCACTTACTGGCATAGTGGCGGCTCGTCCCGGATCTGCCGGGCGGGCCCGGATGACCAAGAGAACCGAAGCAGGCTGCCGGGCCGGGCCAACACCCGGCTCCGGCAATAAAAAATTTTGCTTGGCGTTGTTGTTTTCCCCTTAAAAGAAAACAACTGCGGCAAAAGCGCTTATCTTTGCTGCAGCAATAAAAGGAAACAATAATGGGTTACGATTTTTCAGCGATAT
>CAZTKE010000025.1:0-16414 GCA_964614055.1 uncultured Desulfovibrionales bacterium
GCTCTTCATTGCGAATCCAATGCTTAATCCTAGTTCTGGCCTTGGCCGTCTTCACAAAACGCAACCAGTCGCGGCTGGGATGACGGTGGGAATCGGTTATGATATGTACGGTATCACCGTTTTTTAGCCGGCTATCCAGAGGAACGAGCTTGCCGTTGACTTTGGCTCCGGCGCAACGATCACCAACCTCGGAGTGGATCATGTAGGCAAAATCAACCGGAGTAGCCCCTTCGGGCAGTTCCTTTACCTCTCCCTGCGGGGTGAAAACATAGACTTCATCCTCAAAAAGATCAAAACGCAGGGAAGCCATAAACTCCCGCGGATCCTTGAGTTCCTCCTGCCAGTCCAGAATCCGCCGCAGCCAGGTAAAACGCTCCGCGTCCTTTTCTTTCAGCCGACCGGATTCCTTGTACTTCCAATGCGCGGCCACCCCGTATTCCGCCAGCTGATGCATCTCCTCGGTCCTGATCTGAATTTCTATTCGGTCTCCCTCCGGACCGATTACTGTTGTATGCAGACTGCGGTACATATTGGCCTTGGGCATGGATATATAGTCCTTGAACCGTCCCGGAACCGGCTTCCACATGGAGTGGACCAACCCCAGGACCGAATAGCAATCCTTTATGTTGTTGACTATAACCCGAAAAGCGATCAGGTCATGCACTTCCTCCAGGGAAAGCTGCTGCTGGCGCATCTTGTGCCAGACACTGTATATATGCTTGGACCGGCCCGTTACCCGCCCGGAAATATTGTTTTCCTCCAGCATGGAACGCAAAAAATCGCAGACATTATTTATATAATCCTCGGCATCTTCCTGATATCTCTCTATTCCCTCTTTTATCTGGAAATACAAATCCGGCATGGTGTAACGCAGGCTCAAGTCCTCCAGCTCGGTCTTGATCTTGTACAACCCCAGGCGGTTGGCCAGCGGAGCGTAGATATCCAGGGTTTCCTGGGAAACAGTTTTTTGTTTAATCTCCTTTTGAAACTCCAGGGTACGCATATTATGCAGCCGGTCCGCGAGCTTGACCATGATCACCCGGATATCGTCGGCCATGGCCAGAATCATCTTGCGTATATTCTCCGCCTGGGCCTCTTCCTTGGAATCAAAGCGCATCTTGCTGATCTTGGTTACCCCGTCCACAATATGGGCAACTTCATGACCGAATTTTTCTTCCACCTCCTCTATCTGGGTATTTGTATCCTCGGCAGTATCATGGAGCAGACCGGCAACAATGGTGGCCGTATCCAGATTCATGTTTACCAGGAGATTGGCCACCTCCAGCGGATGGGACAGGTACGGTTCCCCGTTCAGCCGGATCTGTCCGGCATGCGCGGCCGCGGAAAACACATAAGCCTTCTGGATAAGGGCCAGATCCCCGGAATTGGTTATAAATCCCTTGGCCTTATCCAGTATTTCAGTAATGCGGATCATAATATGTCTAAAAGACCTCGGCTTGAAACCAGAAAACCTGGGTCTGCGGATCCTGCCAGCAGTTACCCGACAATCCCGCCTTTTGGCAGGTATGGGCCAGGAAGGTCTCCCTGTCCCATCCCCATTCCTTTGCTACCTGGGGCAAAAGAAGTCCGGAATGCCAGGCATTGCGTATCAAAAGCCCGTGTCGCCCGGGGACAATGGCTTCAAGGTCCGCAACCTCTTCCAGGGGACTTAATATGGAGATCTCGATTTCCAGTTCCCCGAATTCCTTTTTTGCCACCGGCGGGAAACGCGGGTCCTCAAAGGCCGCGGACCGGGCCATCTTGGCCACTGTCTTCCACAGGGGAGCATCCCCGACCACATTGCCTATACATCCTCTTAACCGCCCGTTTTTTTTCAAAGTAACAAACGCCCCCAGCTTCTCCTGCATCCTCTCGGATACTGGAGAGGAATCCGCCCTGCCGGATTCAAGCCCAAGTCCATCGGCTATGGAATCCAAAGCCAGATTGCGCAGATACTCCTTCTCCGCATTTTCCAGACTGAAAACAAAACCCTGCATACTCAACACCTCCATACAGCTAAATCCAGAAAGAAACATAAGCATAACCCGGGGCAAACGCAACTATCGGCCGTTGAGGCAAAAAAAAGAAAACCGCGGGAAAAAGCCCGCGGCTTTTGCTCAATATGCACTTTAAAAATCATTATTAGACAAGAACCCGGAGCAACCCGGCTTACAAACCAAGGGACCCGGGGATCGTCCCCGGGTCCCCGGCTAAAATCATTGTATCCGCTTAGATTCCCAAAAACCTAAGGCCGAACCGTAAAGACGGGAATCTCCGCGGTCTTGATTACTTTCTCCGCCACGGAACCAAAGACGATCTTGTCGATTCCCTTCCGGCCATGCGTGCCCATGATAATCATATCCACCTCGCGTTCATGGGCCAGCTTCAATATCTCGGCTGTCGGATAGCCGCTGCGGACAACCCCCTCTGCTTGCACTCCGCCGCTATTCTTATCCACGAATTCATCCATGCTTTTGGAAGCGTTTTCCTCGATCTCTTTGGCGAATTCATTCACTGTTACCGCGGGAACATGCATACCCACGTACTGAGTCATTGTCGGGGATACATACAGGTAAATAACCCTGGCCCCGAATTGTTGGGCGAAAAACTTGGCATAATGGGCCAATTTCGGACTTATTTCGGAAAAATCCACACAGCAAAGAATCTTTTTGATCTCCATTCTCCCACCTCCTTGTTGGTATCCAATCATCCCGTAGCACGCACCGGGACCTCTTAAATTCAATTTTAAAATACCCTGAAATCATGTTTATTTCAAGTAGCGCATGAAAATATAAACAATAAACCAAAAACGGAGCATCCCAAAACAATTCCCAGGTGGCTGACTTTAAAAAAAACCCTATTCGATTCTAAAAGCAAAAAAAACCGCACACCCGGTCAAGACCACCGGTCCCGGGCAGGCTATTACCCAAGGCCCCTTCCCATGTTTCTTGACCCGTTTCCATTTACCATATAAACTGTTTCGGATTTTTTGCTTATCGACTTTTAACGGCCCGAATCCGCGAGAAAAATCCAAAGCCGCGTCTACTACGATTGAGGGGCTTTGAAAATCATCCCGGGAGAAATCTATGTCCGTACATGTGGTTGATCATCCCCTGGTCCGACACAAGCTGGGGCTTATGCGCAAAAACGACATAAGCACGAAAAACTTCCGCGAACTTTCCGCAGAGCTGGCCCGACTTTTGACCTATGAAGCCACCAAGGATCTGGAAATGGACAAAAAGGTTGTCCAGGGCTGGGCCGGGGAAGTGGAAATCGAGGAACTTAAAGGCAAAAAAATAACCGTGGTCCCCATCCTGCGAGCCGGATTGGGCATGCTGGACGGGGTTATCGATCTCATCCCCGGGGCCAAAATAAGCGTGGTCGGGCTTTACAGAAACGAGGAAACCCTGGAACCTGTCACTTATTACGTTAAGCTGGCCTCGAACATGCACAAACGCATAGCGGTTATAATCGATCCCATGCTGGCTACCGGCGGAACACTATCCGCGACCATAGACATGCTGAAAAAAGCCGGATGTAAAAGCATACGCGGTCTTTTTCTGGTTTCCGCTCCCGAGGGCCTGAAACGGATAACCGAAGATCACCCTGATATAGATATATATACGGCCAGCATTGATGATAAACTTAACGATATCGGATACATAATCCCCGGCCTCGGGGATGCCGGAGACAGAATTTTCGGGACCAAATAGGCACCAAGCGGTGCCTATTTTTTTGCCCTTTGCCCGTTTTTTTAGGTGTACAAACGTTTTCTGCTCGTTAAAAAGATTGTCCTTTTTTAAAACCAAATCCAAACCATCAGCACGGTACAGGAGGAAAAACATGTCCGATTCCGCCCAAAGCACGGAATACCATTTCCGTTTCCGGGACGCCCTGCTCGGGGGGCAGATGCTTTTCGTAGCCTTCGGGGCCCTGGTCCTGGTGCCTTTGCTCACGGGCCTGGACCCCAACGTGGCCCTTTTCACCGCAGGCGCGGGCACACTCATCTTTCAACTGGTTACCAAACGCAAGGTGCCGATTTTCCTGGCTTCGTCCTTTGCCTTTATCGCTCCCATAATATACGGAGTGCAGCAATGGGGAATCCCCTCGACATTGTGCGGGCTTGCAGCCGCGGGTGTGTTTTATATCCTTTTAAGCGGCCTGATAGCGGTCAAGGGAACGGACATTGTCAACCGCCTCCTTCCGCCCATAGTCACCGGCCCGGTAATCATGGTTATCGGCCTGATCCTGGCCCCGGTAGCAGTGAACATGGCCCTGGGCAAAACCGGAGACGGCGGAACCGTGCTGATCCCGGAAGCCACCGCGATCATTTTGTCCATGATCTCGCTTCTAACCACCATCTTGGTCTCCTTGTTCGGCAAGGGGATTTTCCGGCTCATTCCCATACTTCTGGGAATCATAGTCGGCTATATTGCCTCGCTTATAGCCGGAGTAGTGGATTTCACTCCGGTCCGGGAAGCAGCCTGGATTGCCACGCCCGATTTTGTCTTTCCCCAATGGAACCTGCAGGCCATCCTGTATATAGTTCCGGTGGCCATTGCCCCGGCCATCGAGCACTTTGGAGACGTCCTGGCCATCAGCTCGGTCACCGGAAAGAACTATCTGGATGAGCCGGGCATCCATCGGACCATGCTCGGAGACGGACTGGCCACATCCATGGCCTCCTTTTTGGGCGGCCCCCCGAACACTACTTATTCGGAAGTCACCGGCGCGGTGGCCCTGATCAAGATATTCAACCCGGCCATAATGACCTGGGCCGCGATCTGCGCCATTGTCCTGGCCTTTGTGGGCAAGGTGGGAGCGCTGCTGCAGACGATACCCGCCCCGGTCATGGGCGGGATTATGATCCTGCTTTTCGGGACGATAATGCTGGTGGGAATAAACAACATGATCCGGGCCAAAATAGATATCATGCACTCCCGGAACATGATCATCGCTTCGGTCATCGTGGTCTTCGGGATAGGCGGAATGAATTTTTCCGCCGGACAATTCACCCTGGAGGGCATCGGCCTGGCCGGGATAATTGGGGTCATCCTAAACCTTGTCCTCCCCCGGCCCGGAAAAGAAAACTAAAACCTCTTTTTAGCGCTACAAAACCAAAAGGCCGGAAGAAAACTTCCGGCCTTTTGGTTTAATCGTCATTTAAGCAATATCAATCCCAAACCGTGTAACCTTTCTCCTGAACAGCTTTTTTCACCCGCTCCATATCCAGCTCCTCAGAGGCGGAAAACACCGCCTGCTTATCCTCCAGACTCACGGATACGTCCTCAATCCCGTCAATTGACTGAAGGGCCTGGGTCACGGCCCGGACACAGTGCTCACAGGACATCCCTTCTATCTTCAAACTGTATTGCATGCCTCCCCCCTGAAAATGGTCAACATAACGTATAAATTTTTATATTTCCACCGCCTGATCTTTTTGGATGCTTTTAACGAGAGGCCCGCGCGTTTTCTTGGTCTCCGGCACTCAAATCGTTGATTTGAGTGCCGGAAGGGGGGAAGCATCCCCCTTTGGCGGGGCTTAGAAAACACCGGGCCGGAAGTTTGGCAACAAAAAAGTTCAGGCGGTGGGAATCCACATCAAGCATCAAGGACCCCCTGAAGATGGCTTTCCAAACCAGCGTATGGACTTTTATATTTCCTTCGGGCCGATCATTTTTTGCCGCGGACAAGCTCCTGGATAACCGCGTCCAGTTCCTCAATCTTGTACGGCTTGACCAGAGCCGCCTTAAAGCCAAAATCCGAAAATCTGGACATCACCGGGTCGCTGGAATAACCGCTGGAGGCCACCGCCTGCACCTCGGGATCAACCTCCAATATCTTCTGCAAGGCTTCCCTTCCGCCCATGTTCCCCGGAATGGTCAAATCCATAATCAGCACGTCGAATTTATCCCCTTTAAAAAAGGCCCGGCAATATTCCTCAATCGCCTTTTGCCCGTCCGGCACGGAAACCACTTCATATCCCATCTCATCCAAAAGACTGGTGGTCACTTCGGCCAGCTCCTGTTCATCATCCATGAAAAGAACACTTGCCTTTTCCCACTCCGAGGTAAGCCCTTCGGAACGCTCTTCCTCATCCAGGGCCTCCTCAGTTTCCCCCGCGGGCAAATACACATAAAAATCAGTACCCCTGCCCCGTTCGGAAAAGACCTGCACCCAGCCGCCGTGTTTCTTGACGATGGAAAAGACTATGGCCAGCCCCAGCCCGCTGCCCCCCTGTTTGGTGGAGAAATAGGGATCGAATATCCGCTCCTGCTCCTCGGCGGAAATGCCCACGCCGTTGTCCCGGACCCAAAGAAGGACATAGTGGCCCGGGTCAAGGGGCAATACCGTGTCCTCCCCGATATCCGCGTTCTCAGCCCGGACAATAAGTTCCCCTCCTCCGGGCATGGCCTGGACCGCGTTTATAACCAAATTCTGCACCACCTGGTTTATCTGGCCCAGATCAGCCTGCAGGGGACGCAGATTATCATCGATATCCAGGCTGCAGCTCACATCCGAGCCGGTAAGGGAAAACTCCACGGTCTGGCGCAAGGGCTCCTCGAAGTGAAAGACCTTGCGCACCGGTTCCCCGCCCTTGGAAAAAGTAAGAAGCTGCTGGGTCATATCCCTGGCCCGCAGACAGGCGTTTTCCGCCTTGGTCAAAACGGACAGGACCTGTTTGTTGCTTTGTTCATAAAAGCGGACCAGAGAAATATTGGCCATGATACCGGCCAGGAGATTGTTAAAGTCATGGGCTATTCCCCCGGCCAAAAGGGCGATGGATTCCAGCTTCTCGCTCTTGACCAGCTCCTGCTCCAGGCGCTTTTTCTCGGTTATATCCTCATAAAGACCGATAACTCCGCTGACCCGGTCCCGAATATAGATGGGAAAGCCCTGGATCCGGACCTGAAGAGAAGTGCCGTCCTTGCACTTTCTTTTCGCCTCTCCGGCCACCCGCTCCCCGGAATCCACCTTATTTGTAAATTTACGGGCCTGCTCGTGTAATTCATCCGGGGCAAGCACGGAATCCAGGTCCTTGCCCACCACCTCCTCCCGGCCGTATCCGAACATTTTTTCAAAGAACTTGTTTACATCCAGGACTAGACTTTTCTTGTCCAAAAGAACAATCCCCACCGGGGCGTTGGCGAAGAGCTGGGAAAAATAAATACGCTGCCGGACAAAAGCATCCCTGGCCCGGACCGCTTCGGTCACATCCCGGACTATTAAAATGCCGACATGCTCATCCTTTTCCCGGACCACGGAGCAGGTAAGCTGTGCGGATATCCTTTGCCGCTCCCTGGTTCTAAGCTCCACCTCCAGGACTCTTCCCCGGTTTTCCCGGGAGGAAAGACAGGAGTTGACATCTTCCAACATCTGCGGATCAAATATGTCCGCAAGTGAAGATTTGCGAAGTTCTTCCCGGGTATAGCCGAGTATCGAAGTCGCGGTCTCGTTCATGTCGAAAATGCGGCCGTCCGGGAGATCCACAAGCAGAATCAAATCGTTTATATGGTCCAGCATATCCCGGAAACGCTTCAGTTCCTGGACCTTGGACATAAGCTCCGGATAATAGCTCTTCTGCATGGACTCCGGTCCCAGTCCTATGAGCCGGTCGTGGAGCTCCTTTTGTCTGTTTTTAAAGCGCCCGGGCATATATCTCTTCCACCTCGGCTACGCTGAGCTCCCTGGGGTTGGTCAACATACAGGCGTCCTTGGACGCCCTCTCCGCCAACACCGGTATGTCCTCGCGCTTTAAGCCCAATCCGGACAGAGTATAATTCATGCCGGCGCTTTGGCGCAGATCCACAATCGCTTTAGTCAACTCATCCCGTACCTGGTTGTCGCTCTTATCCTCCGTAATGACTCCCATCTGCGCGGCTATGTCCCGGTAGCGATCCGGAACCGCCGCAAAATTGTAATAAATAACGCTATCCAGCAAAAGGGCGTTGCAATCCCCGTGGGCAAAATCAAAATACCCCCCCAGACTGTGGGCCATGGCATGCACCGCCCCGAGGATGGCGTTGGAAAAGGCCAGGCCGGCATGCAGGCAGGCCAGCATGATCTTGTCCCGCAACTGAACATCCCGGGGGCTTTCAATTACCCGGGGCAGATATTCACGCACAAAACGGACCGCGCGCAAGGCATGCACATCGGTAACGGAAAAATGGGCCGAGGACACATAGGCCTCTATGGCGTGGGTCAGGGCATCCATGGCCGTGGCCGCGGTCAGTTCCGAATCCATGGTTAGCGTGGTTTGCGGATCAATAAGGGCCAGATCCGGCACCAGGGCCTTGCTGACTATGGATACTTTCACCTTTCGCCGGGAATCGGTGACAATCGCGAACTGGGAAACATCAGCCGCGCTTCCGGCGGTTGTGGGGATGCAAACCAGGGGAGGGGAAGGGACCTTGACGTTGTCCACTCCCTCGAAATCCAGTATATGCTGATCATTGGCCACAACTATGCCGATACCCTTGGCACAGTCCATGGGGCTTCCGCCGCCCACGGCCACTATAGCCTCGCATCCGGCGGACCTGAATACGTCCGCGCCGAGCATGACCTGTTTTTCCCGGGGGTTGGGCTGCACGCGGTCAAAAAGCTCCCAGCTTATTCCCGCCTCTTGCAGATTGTCCAGGACATCCCCGGCCCATCCGGCTTCAACAACCCCGGGATCGGAAACGACCATGATCTTTTCCACCCCGAGCTTGCGCACATAATTGCCCACCAAAAAACGGGCCTTTGCTCCGTAAACAAATTCCGGGGCGACAAATTTCCTGAGTTCGGCACTATCCATATCCAAAACACTCCACTTAAACGAAGCACGGCCTGATTAAAACGATATCATCCCACTAAAAAAGCCTAAAATACATATAAAGACAACTTCCCAGATTTCAAGGAAAAGTGCAAGCCAAAGGCCAGGGTCCGCCTTTTAGCCTTACCTGCAAATGCAATTCGGAAGCATCCGGAGTACTTATTTTTAAAAACCCAAATCGGCTTTTCGTACCCCCGTATCCGCAATTATAAAATATTTATTGCAAACCAGGAAGCAAATTTCAATAATCTTTTATGCCTGCAAGTCGGCCAAAAACAAAATAGGAAAAAAGCCGAAATACGGCAAACGGATTTGACCCTCCGGCCGGACCGGCTTTAATGCCGGGTTTTCCATCCCCAACTCCTGTTTCCCTTGACTTTTGACAATCGGTGAGGAAAATTGGGGTGATTCAAGGATTTGGAGGACAAAATGCCCGTACTCATAGTCAATGTCGATCATATAGCCACACTGCGTCAGGCCAGACTGGGCAGGGAACCGGACCCGGTCACCGCCGCGCACATAGCCGAGATGTCCGGTGCGCACGGCATAATAGTTCATCTGCGCGAGGACCGCAGGCACATTCAAGACCGGGATGTAAGCATGCTGCGCGAGTCCCTTAAAACCGGGCTGCATCTGGAAATGGCCGCCACCGAGGAGATGCGGGAAATCGCCCGGAAAACCGAACCGAACATGGTCTGCCTGGTTCCGGAAAAACGCGAGGAACTGACCACCGAGGGTGGGCTGGACTGCGCCTCCCGGGTAAAGCAGCTCCGGGAATTTATGCGACCGTTCGGGGAAAAAAGCATTAAAACCAGCCTGTTCATAGACGCGGAAACGCAGCAGATAGAAGCGGCCGCGGAAACGGGCGCGGAATACATCGAGATCCATACCGGGCATTACGCGGACGCCCCGGATGCTGAGAAGCGCTCCCGGGAGCTGGAAAAAATCGTCTCCGGCATCCGAACCGCACAAAACGCGGGACTAAAAGTCAACCTGGGCCACGGCCTAAATTACCACAACATCAAGGCGTTTGCCAAAATTCCGGGGATCTGCGAATACTCCATAGGGCACAGCATCGTATCCCGGGCGGCCATGATGGGTATGGACAAGGCTGTTTCGGACATGGCGGAGATAATCTCCGGGTTTGTTGACTAAAAAACCCACCGAAAGAAATTGACGGCAGATGATACTCGGCGTGGGCATCGACATAGTGGAGAACCGGAGAATAGCCCGGTCCTTTGAGCGCTTCGGCCTAAGATTCGCGGAAAAAATCCTGAGCAGGGACGAACTAAAAAACCGTAAAAAAGACAATACGATTTTTCTGGCCTCCAGATTCGCGGTCAAGGAAGCCGCGGTCAAGGCACTGGGAACCGGATTCAGTCAGGGCATCTCCTGCAGGCAAATAGAAACCAAAACAACCCCATCCGGCAAGCCGGAACTGTTTTTTTACGGGAGGGCCAAAGATGTTTTCACGGCCATGGGGGCGGACGTCGCGCACGTTTCCATTTCGCACGGCCGGGACAGCAGTATAGCCATTGTCATTCTGGAAAAAACCAATTTTAATCGGCAAAAAACACAAGACTGAAAAGCAATGCACGATCCCCTACCCACTCCCCGGGAAATGTCTCTCTGGGACAAAAAGGCCATCAAGGAATTCGGCATCCTCCCGGAAATCCTCATGGAAAATGCCAGCCGGGAAGCACTTAATTTCCTAAAAGGCCGTTTCGGGTCCCTGAAAAACAAGTCCGCCCTGGTTTTCGCCGGCTCCGGAAACAACGGCGGAGACGCATTCGCCCTGGCCCGGCACCTGGCCAACCACGAAGTCACGGTCATGGTTTTGTACGCCAAAGAGAAGGACAGCTACGGCAAAACCTCCGCCTATCACCTTTCCCTTCTGGAAAGGATGGGCGTGACCAGGATGTATCTGCCGGACTACAATCTGGATTTCTTAAAGCATGTGGACATTATTATCGACGGCCTTCTGGGCACCGGCTTCAACGGCACGCTGCGCCCGCAATTCCGGTCCTGGATCAAAAGCATAAACAAAATGAAATCCAGGAGCTTCATCCTTTCCCTGGACATCCCCTCGGGCATAAACGGGATCACCGGAGAACCTTCGGACATAGCTGTTCAGGCCGACGCCAC
Source organism: uncultured Desulfovibrionales bacterium (assembly GCA_964614055.1). GTDB lineage: Bacteria > Desulfobacterota > Desulfovibrionia > Desulfovibrionales > Desulfonatronovibrionaceae > CAYNNQ01. The sequence goes on from CAZTKE010000025.1 coordinate 10,961, forward strand.
CGTAACCTTTGAGGAAACCAAACTGGGGCTGGCCCTGCCTCCGGCCAACGATTACATAGGTCGCCTGCACATAGGCAAGATCGGCATTCCCAGAAAGATAAAGCAGGATAACCCTCCAACCCATTTCGCTTTGACCGGCAAAATAATGGACCGCATCCACCGTCCGCAAAAGACCATGCACAAGGGGGATGCCGGGCATGTATTGATATTCGGAGGATCGCCCGGCCTTACCGGTGCCCCGATGCTCTCCGCCCTGGGAGCTGTACGGTCCGGGGCCGGACTGACCACCATTGCCTGCCCGGGCAAGCTGAGCCCGGAAATAAAGGCCGGATGGCCGGATATAATGATTCTCCCCGCCGGAGAGGAAAACACCTGGAATGAGCAAACCGCGGAAATAATACCCGATGCGGTTTCCCGGGCGGACGCCATTGTCTTCGGTCCGGGCCTGGGACGTTCGGAAGACTCCAGGCGGGCCCTTTCGGCTTATCTTAAAAACCTGCACCCCAAGACCGTGTTTGATGCCGACGCCCTGTACTTTTTCGCCCGGGACCACAGTCTTTTTGATTACATAAAGGATCATCCGGATATTATCTTCACTCCTCATCCCGGGGAAATGGCCAGGTTTTTCGGGGTGTCCTCCAAGAATATAAACATGGACCGGGCCGGGTATGTCCAGAAATTCATAAACGAATTCAAGTGCAAACTGATTCTCAAAGGTGCGGGGACCATAGTGGCCGCCCCCGGACACCCCTTTTTCATATCCCCGTTCGCCGTTCCCAACCTGGCCCTGGGCGGAGCCGGAGACATCCTGGCCGGCATGACCGGCAGCCTCATGGCCCGCGGCTACAAAGCCCTGGAGTCCGCATGCATGGCCGTATACTGGCACGGCCTGACCGGAAAGAAACTAAATGAAGAATATCCCTATAGGGGCAATACCGCCCAGGAAATCGCGCACATGCTGCCGGAAACACTAGTGGAGGCCAAGAATGCTTAAAGTAAGGGATATAATGACCAGCAATCCGCTTAAAGCCCGTCCGGAGGAAGATATCAGCCAGGCGGCCAAAATGCTTTTGGAAAAGCACATAAACGGCCTGCCGGTGGTGGATGAGGACAATGTCCTGGTGGGCATACTGACCCAGAGCGATCTGGTGGCCATGCAGAAGAAATTCCCCCTGCCCACCATTTTTACCGTGCTGGACGGGATACTCCCCTTGAGTTCCATGTCCAGAGTGGAAAAGGAAGTGGAAAAGATGACCGCATCCAAAGTGGAGCAAGCCATGACCCCGGACCCCGTCCACGTTGCTCCGGATACCGCGGTGGAGGAAGTGGCCCAGATAATGGCGGACAACAAATTCCATACAGTGCCCGTGGTTGAAGGTGATAAACTGGTGGGAGTAGTGGGCAAGGAAGACGTGCTGCGGACCTTGTATAAATAATGCCTCTTCTGAACTTTTTCCTCCCCGACCCGGAACAGACGCAAAGGATGGCCTCCTGCTTTGCCGACTGCCTTTCGCAGATGTCCAAGTACCCGGTATTTCTGCTCCGCGGGGAACTGGGGGCGGGTAAAACCACCTTTATTCGGGAACTGGTGACCCGCTTCCCGGGCGGATCAAAAGCGGAAATCTGCAGCCCGAGCTTCAATCTGGTCAACTACTATCCCACAACTCCGCGGGTATCTCATTTCGATCTGTACCGCCTGGAGCACTGCGGGATCGGTCCGGATGTGGAAGAAGAGCTGCTGGACGCGGAAGACAGGCTAATACTCGTGGAATGGGGCAATCTTCTCCCGGCAGACCTTCAGCCGGAAACAAGCGTCCGTTTAACTTTTAATATTTGTCCTTTGGGCCGGGAATTGACGATTGAAGGTGAGCAGGCGGATCTGTTAGCCTGCATAAATTCCCGGGCCCGGCAATCCGGCATACCCGTTCAGGAGGAAAGTTAATGCAGATAGTGGTCCAGAAATACGGAGGGACCTCCGTTGCCAATCTGGAATGCATGGAAAGAGTCAGGGAAAAGGTCCTCGCCGCCCTGGGCAAGGGACAAAAGATAATTGTCGTCCTCTCGGCCATGTCCGGGGAAACAAACCGCCTTTTGGATATGGCCCGGGCCTGGAACGAAAGTCCGGATGCAGCGGAAATGGATGTGCTCCTGAACACCGGGGAGCAGACCTCGGTGGCCCTTTTTACCATGCTTCTGCACAAACACGGTATAAAGGCCCGCTCCTTTCTGGGGCATCAGATCCCCATCCGCACGGACAGGGATTTCGGCAAGGCCAGAATCCTGGATATAAACAGGGAATGCTTTTTAAAGCACCTGGAAAACTACGACGTATTCGTGGTCGCCGGGTTCCAGGGAGCGGACTTCGAGGACAGACTGACCACATTGGGCCGGGGCGGATCGGACACTACCGCCGTGGCCATTGCATCAGCCATAAATGCCAATGTGTGCGAGATATACACGGATGTGGAAGGGGTATTCACCACCGATCCCAATATATGCCCGGACGCCCGGAAAATATCCAAAATATCCTATGACGAGATGCTGGAAATGGCCAGCATGGGAGCCAAAGTCCTGCAGATAAGATCGGTTGAATTCGCCAAAAAATATCATGTCCCGGTAATGGTCAAATCCACTTTCAGTGAAAATTCGGGGACATTAGTCACACAGGAGGATGAAGAGATGGAATCCGCAATGGTTTCCGGAGTGGCCTATGACAAGGACCAGGCTTTGGTCACCCTGGTGGACGTCTATGACGAGCCCGGAGTGGCCGCCCGCATATTCGGCCCCCTTTCCGGGGCAAATATCGTGGTGGACATGATCGTCCAGAATCCCAGTCGCGAGGGGCGCACGGACATGACTTTCACCGTGCCCCGGGGCAATCTGGAGGAAACAGCCCAGATCTTAAACGGCCTGCAGGAGGAAATCGGGGCCAGGGAAATCATCCAGGACAGGCAGGTGGCCAAGGTTTCGGTTATCGGCGTGGGCATGCGCAATCATGCCGGAGTGGCCTCGATCGCCTTTTCCGCGCTCCGAAACGAAAATATAAACATCCTGATCATAAGCACTTCGGAGATCAAAATATCCTGTCTGATCGAATCCAAATACACCGAACTGGCTGTACGTACCTTGCACGAGGCATTCGGGCTGAACCACGCCTCACAAACAACGGATGCGAAATAGCCATGGACAAAATCTGTATCTACGACACCACTCTGCGCGACGGGACTCAGGCCGAGGACGTCAATCTGTCCACCCAGGATAAACTGCGCATAACGCATAAACTGGACGAGCTGGGCATCCACTACATCGAGGGGGGATGGCCCCTTTCCAATCCCACGGACCAGAGATTCTTCGAGGAAATCAGCCACTACCGGCTGAAGCACTCCAGAATCACCGCCTTTGGAAGCACGCACACTCCGAACGGAAAGCCGGAAACCGACCCCAACCTGCAGGCCCTGATCCAGGCCAGGACGGACACCTTGACCATTTTCGGGAAGACCTGGGACGTGCACGTGAAGGAGGCCCTGCGTACCTCGAATGAGAACAACCTGGACATGATCACCCAATCCGTGGCCTATTTAAAGGAAAACGTCCAGGAAGTCTTTTTTGATGCCGAGCACCTTTTTGACGGATTCAAGGATAACCGAGACTACGCCCTGGCCTGTTTGAAAAGGGCGCGGGAAGCGGGCGCGGATGCGCTCGTACTCTGCGACACCAACGGCGGGACCCTGACCTCGGAGCTTTTGCAAATAATAGAGGAAATAAAAAAGGAAATCCCCCAGGCCAGACTGGGTATTCACGCCCACAACGACTCCGAACTGGCCGTAGCCAACAGCCTGGCTGCGGTGGAACACGGCATAGTACACGTGCAGGGGACCATAAACGGCTACGGGGAACGCTGCGGCAACGCCAATCTGTGCTCCATAATCCCCACCCTGCAGCTCAAAATGGACAAAAAGGTACTAAACGAAAAGCAGCTGGCCATGCTCACCCCGACTTCCCATTTCATCTCCGAGGTATGCAACCTGCGCTCCTTTCACCGCCAGCCCTTTACCGGAAAATCCGCTTTCGCCCACAAGGGCGGGATCCACGTCAGCGCGGTGCGCAAGAACTCCCGCACTTACGAGCATATCCGGCCGGAACTGGTGGGCAACAAACAGCGCATCCTGCTTTCCGACCTGGCCGGCCAGAGCAACATCCTGTTCAAGGCCAGACAATACGGTTTCCATCTGGACAAGGACGATCCCTTTGTCCTGGACCTCTTGTCCAAACTGAAAGACCTGGAAAGCAAGGGCTACGAATTCGCGGCCGCGGACGCCTCCTTTGAACTGCTCCTGAACCGCACCCTGGGCCGGTGCCGGCACTATTTCACCCTCAAGGAGTTTAGGGTCCTGGAAACCGAACGGGAAGAAGACGAGGCACCCATCTCCGAGGCAACCGTATTGGTCAAGGTGGGCGGAATGCTGGAACACACCGCGGCCCACGGCAAGGGACCGGTCAACGCCCTGGACAACGCCCTGCGCAAGGCCCTGGAAAGATTCTACCCCTCCCTTTCAGAAATGCATCTTCTGGACTTTAAGGTCCGGGTGTTCACCGCCGAGAACCAGGATTACTCCGGTACGGCTTCCCGGGTACGGGTGCTTATAGAATCCGGGGACTACAAGAATAAATGGATCACAGTGGGAGTGTCCTTCAATATCATCGAGGCCAGCAAGCAGGCCCTGGAGGATTCCCTGAACTACAAACTGTTCAAGGAAGACCAGGAAAAGCTTACCCGGGCCATTAAGGAGGCCTCCGAATAGGGGATATGTTTTGTCCGAAAAAAGACCCCTAGCGGAAAGGATCCGACCGGAAAACATAGACGAATTCACCGGTCAGAGCCATCTAAAGTCCAGGCTGCGGGCCATGCTGCAGAGCAAGCAGGTCCAGAGCACGCTCTTCTTCGGCCCTCCCGGCTGCGGCAAGTCCACCCTGGGCCTGCTTCTGGCCCGGGCTTCCGGGCTCAAGCACGAGCGGTACAGCGCCCCGGAGATCGGGATTTCCGCCCTGCGCAAAAAGATAAGCGGCCTGGACATCCTCATCCTGGACGAACTACACCGCTACTCCAAGGCCCAGCAGGACTTCTTCCTTCCCCTCCTGGAAAAGGGGGATTTGATCCTTTTGGCCACAACCACGGAAAACCCCTCGTTCAGCGTCACCCGGCAACTCCTTTCCCGAATGACCGTTCTTCGCCTGCGCGCCCTGAATCAGGCCGAACTTTTGGAAATAGCGGAAAAAGGCGCCAAGATCCTGGGGACCGCCCTTCCCCGGGAAAGTCTGGAACTTCTTACTTCTGTCGCAGGCGGGGATGCCCGCACCCTTCTCAATCTCGTGGAATACGCCGCTGATCTGGATGAGGGAAAATGGGCCCCGGACCAACTCAAGGCGGAGCTGCCTGAGGTGGTCATCCGCGGA
>CAZTKE010000026.1:0-15677 GCA_964614055.1 uncultured Desulfovibrionales bacterium
CGCTTAGGCCATGCCCTTTTCGATTATTGCACGACCTGGGAAATAATGAATTTTTAAATAGTAATTTAAAGCTCGAGTTCCTGGCGCATCTTTTCCCAGATGCTCTCCATCTTCACCCCTAATCCTTTCGGATCGAATTCGAGTACGTTCTGCTTTTTGATCTGGGCCTGAGTGAATCTGGAGTCATAGGGAAGCCTGCCCAATACAGGAATTTTCCTTTCCTGGCAGTAGTTCTCTATTGTTCCGGAAATGTGTTCGTTTATATCCGACTTGTTGATTACCGCCATGGTCTGGATCCCGAAGTGCTCGGTGAGTTCACAGACCCGGTGCAGATCGTGCTCCGCGGAAACCGTGGGCTCGGCCACCACAATCGCCGCATCCGCGTTGGTCAGGGAAGCAATTACCGGACAGCCCACTCCCGGGGAACCGTCCACCAGGACAAGGTTTACTCCCTGTTCCTCGGCCAGGGCTCCGGCCTTTTTGCGTACCGTGGTCACCAGAACACCGGAATTCTCTTCTCCTATGCCCAAGCTTGCGTGGACCATTGTCCCGAAGCGGGTGTCGGATATATACCACTCCCCGCAATGCCGGGGATACATTCTGGCCGCTTCCGTGGGGCAGACAAAGGCGCATACCCCGCAGCCTTCGCAGTTTTCCTTTATTACCTGAAAGTCCTCGCTTATGGCTCCGAACTTGCAGTGTTCAAGGCATTCACCGCATTCTATGCACAAGTCCTTGTCTATTTCCGGCAGTTCACCGCTGATGAACTGCATTGTTTCCCGAACTTCCGGATTAAGGATAAGATGCAAATCAGCCGCATCCACGTCGCAGTCGGCCAGCACCTTTTTGGGGCCCAATCCGGCCAGTGCGGAGACAATGCTGGTTTTGCCCGTGCCGCCTTTTCCGCTGATGATTACTACTTCCTTCATACGGGCACCTCCGCGGAGACTTTATTTTTGATTCGCTGCCAGATGTCGGCGTATACTTTACGGAATTCGGGAAAGGCATCCACCAGGAGCTCACCCCGGGAATAGGCCTCGGCGGCTTCCTTTGTATGCGGCAGGCGGCCCAGCACCTCTATATCGTTTTCCCGAAGATATTTGTCCAGCTCTTCTTCGCCGCCCATCCCCTGGCGATTAACCACTACCCCGAACGGATAGTGGAGTTTTTGCATGAGCTTAACCGCCAATTGCAGGTCATACAGGCCGAACGGGGTGGGCTCAGTGACCAGGATTACATAGTCCGCTCCCTCTAGGGATTCTATAACCGGACAGGTTGTTCCCGGGGGGCAGTCCAGGATGGTTGTCCCCTTGGGCTCGGCCCGGGCCGCCTCCTTGACTCTGGCTATGAGCGGCGGAGCCATAGCTTCTCCTATTCGGAGCAGGCCCCCGTAGATATGCAGATTATTCTTTTTTACCTGGCGCATGGCCCCGATTTCCCTATGGCTGTCTCCCACGGCATCCGCAGGGCAGACCAGCTTGCATAAGCCGCAACTGTGGCATAGTTCGGGGAATACCATTACCTGATCCACCATCCAGATAAGCGCCTTGAATCGGCATTCCCGGATGCATTTCTGGCATGATTCGCCCAAGCATTTGTCCATGTTTATTTCCGGGACCTGGACGTATTGCTTTTCTTCCGCCTCAAAAATTGTGTCCAAAAAGAAATGGGAATTCGGTTCCTCCACGTCGCAGTCAACCAGCTGGACATTCTCACCCTGCTCGATCAGGTATGTGGCCAGGTTTACCGTTATCGTGGTCTTGCCGGTGCCGCCCTTTCCACTGGCAACAGCTATTTGCATTCGTGATCTCCTTTTGCTGGTTCGGATTTTAAGCACGCAGTTTGCCTACCGCTTGCGGCGGGAGGAAAGAATTGGCTAGAATTTCCGGGTCATGGGAGCACCGCAATTGGGACATTTGCTGTCCACGCACGGCGTTCCGGGCTTGTGCGGGGCTATGGTCCCGCATTGCGGGCAGTAGCAGGTAGACCCGGCCGGAGCGTTTTTTCTTTTGATTCCTTCCCGGCCTTTTTTCCGATTGTCCAGCATTTTTTCCTCCGGATTCAAACCGGGTTTTTAACTGGTTAGGCCATCTCCCCGGGGGGAGAAGACGTAAAAAAACGGAGCGGAATTAGGGGAAAAGGCGATTGCCGTTTTTTCCGCCCCGTTTTTGTATTTTAGGAGATTTCGTTCAGTCTTTTATTCAACATCTCCAGCTGATTTTCCAGACCTTTGATCTGGTTTTCAATTGCAGTCTTTTCGTCAACTGTCTCCATTGCCGGCTGAGGATAGCCGTACCCTGCGGGCATCGGTCCCGGCCCGAAGCCTCTGCCGCGACCGCGACCGAAGCCCCGGCCCATGCCGAAGCCGAATCCCCGGGCCGGTACAGCCCCCGCAGGCACGGCTCCGGTGCACCGGCCCATACCGCGTCCGGTTACCGGTCCCTGTCCCAATGGTCCTGTTCCGTTAAATCCGGGCATAATTATTCTCCTTTCTTATGACTTGTTTGGTTTAATTGCTGTTTTTCCCCCGGCCCTGACCCCGGCCTCTGCCGGTTCTCATGCCTGAGCCGGTCTCCTGATTCCTTCCACGGCCGCTAGGTCCGGGAACGGATCCGGTGCAGCCTCCGCGTCCACGACCGGTTCCGGCACCACGGCCGGCCGGTCCTGTCTTATCTAAATTAGGCATTTCTAATATCTCCTCTTTATTTTTCTGACTACCAGTGTCCAGGCTTGTCCGCGTCCTGGGCCTTTTCCAAAAGGCCATTTTTATATGCTTCCACGGCCTCTTCCACGGTTCCGGCGGAAGCGAAATACATTTCAATTCCTCCCTGGGAGAGGGCGGAAAAGGCTTTCGGACCGACATGCCCGCTTATGACCGCTTTTGCTCCGGTGTTGGCCACGTTTTGCGCGGTCTGGATTCCCGCCCCCTGGGGCAGGTTAAGGTTTTGGGTGTTTTCAATGTGTTCGAAAGTGTCGGTTTCAGTATCATAGATAATAAAACTCTGGGCCCTTCCGAACCTGGAATCTATGGGGGCCTTTAAATTGTCCCCCTGCGAGCTGATAGCTATTTTCATTTATTCCTCCAAGTGCAGATTTGTTCGTTTCCCCGCCGCCTGCGACGGCATCTTCCCGGCTCCGCAGTGTAGCTGCATCCGGGCATGGAAAATTCGTGCAGACGTTGAGATTCAAAAGCGGCAACCACTTTGTCCAGTTCTCCGGTTATCCAGGGGATGAGCAGGATATCTTTTTCTTTAAGCAGATTATGCGCGTAGCAGCTTATCGCTCCGCATATTAAAATATCTACCCCGCAGGATTGTATAAAAGAGATCTTGCCCATCAGATCTCCAAACGGGAGGGAGAGATGCCCTGCGGGGTAAATTTTGTTGTCCTTGATTTCAAAGAGCTTTATTTCCGAGGCTTGATCAAAAACAGTCGCCAAACGCTCTTCGTGGCAAACTAGCCCCAGTCGGCCCCCAGAGTCGAAAGTATCTGTCTTGATCTCTTCGGTCATCATTTCCGTCCTTTACGCTTTAATAAAGCATTAGGCGTGCCATACAATAAAAAAATTGTAATTATGGTAAGTTATAAAATATAAGATAAAATGAAAAACATTATTGGGCGCATTATGCGTCTTTTGATTGGAGTTTCGGGACGATTTTTCGCCTTCAATTGAAGGGTTGTCTCTGAAGAACAGCAAAGGCGGTGATTACATGTGTTGTAGAAAATAAAGGTAGGCGACTTATGAGCAGCGTTTGAGCATCCGCCGCAGGGTGTCCTTGGAAATCCCCAACTCCCGGCAGGTCTGCATTTTCTTGTTGTCGTTTTTGGCCAGGGCCTGCATAACGGCCTGGCATTTAATTTCCTCCAGGGTCAGCGATCTTCCCGGTCGGCGGGCCGGATCCTCGGGCTTTTCAGGCTGCAGGTGTTCCGGCAGGTGTTCCAGTCGAATGAATCCGTCCGGACAAAGGATAAAGGCGAACTCCAGGATGTTTTCCAGTTCCCGGATATTGCCGGGAAAATTATGGCGCATGAGAACGGCCAGAGCATCCTCGGACACCCCCTGGATATTTTTGTCCTGCAGGGCGTTTAGCTTGCGGATGAAGTGGTTGACCAAAAGAGGGATGTCCCCTGTTCTTTCCCGCAGAGGAGGGAGATGTATGGGGACCACGTTCAGTCTGTAATACAGGTCTTGCCTGAATTTGCCCTCGCTTACCTTTTGCGGAAGAGCCTGATGGGTGGCGGCAATTACCCGGGTGTCCACATGCACGCTTTCATTGGCCCCAAGGGGCTGGAATGTCTTTTCCTGCAAGAAACGGAGGAGCTTTACCTGCAGGGACAAAGCCATATCCCCGATTTCGTCCAGGAAAATCGTGCCCTTGTCCGCGGCCTGGAAACGGCCGGGTTTGTCTTTCCTGGCGTCGGTGAACGCTCCGGCCTTGTATCCGAAGAGTTCGGATTCCAAAAGGTTTTCCGGAAGCGCCCCGCAGTTGACCACGATAAAAGGGGAGTTCCTGCGTTCGCTAAGATTGTGTATGGCTTTGGCGAAAAGTTCCTTTCCTGTCCCGGATTCTCCGGTGATAAGCACCGAGGAACTGCTTTTGGCCACCTGAGGGAGGATGGAGAATACTTTTTTCAGGGCCTCGCTTTTGCCCACTATGTCCTCAAAAGTATAATTCTCCTCGATCTGCTGGCGGATTATCTGCAGATCGGACAGGTCCCGGAAAGTCTCCACACCGCCGATAGTCTCCCCGGATTCGTTTCTAAGCGGGGCCGCGCTTATGCTCACCGGGACCTTTTCCCCGTCCGGGCGGACGATGTATATGGATTTGTTGGATATGGATTCCCTTTGTTCCAGGCAGGCCTTCAGGGCGCATTCGCTGTCGCAGATGCTGGATTTGAACACCTCCCAGCATTTGCGGCCCAAGGCCTCGCCTTCCGGGATTCCGGTGATGTCCCGGGCCGCGGCATTGAAATAGGTCACGTTCCAGTCCAGGTCCACGGTGAATACGCCGTCGGCCACGCTGTCCAGAATGGAGGACAGGGAAACATCAGCAGGCAGGGTCATTTTTTGGCTTGCACCTGTTCGGTAAGCCATGCGTACCAATCCTGAAGTCCTTCCCCGGTCTTGGCCGAAACCGGAAAGATCCGGACCCCTTCCTTCAGACTGCGGGCGAAATTTGCGGCCCGATCCATGTTGAATTCTACATATGGCAAAAGATCGGTCTTGTTCAATAGGACCGCAGTGGATTCGGCAAACATGAGCGGATATTTTTCCGGCTTGTCGTCGCCCTCGGGAACACTCAGGATGGTCACCTTGTGATCCTCGCCCACGGTGAACTCCGCCGGACAGACCAGATTGCCCACGTTTTCCACGAACAGGATGTCTATCTTGTCCAGGTCGAATTCATTTAGGACCTTCTGGATCATGGAACTGTCCAGATGGCAGCCCCCGTCCGTGTTTATTTGCATGGCCTGGGCCCCGGTGGCTTCTATGCGCCGGGCGTCGTTGTTGGTCTGCACGTCCCCCTCGATAACCGCCATGCGGTATTTGTCCTTGAGGGCCTTTAGGGTGTTTTCCAAAAGTGTGGTCTTGCCCGCGCCCGGAGAGCTCATGAGATTCAAGACCAGGACCTTTTTGGAGTGGAAAATCTCTCTCAGCTTCTCGGCCATGCGGTCGTTTTTTTCCAGGATATCCCGGGCAACGCTTATCTGCTGTTCCATTTATTTATACCTCCATTATTCGGCTTCGATTTCTTCTATAAAAAGTTCCTTTCCGGACAGGATCTCATGTCCGAATTCGGTCTGACAATAGGGACAGGTCATGATCATAAGGTCATCTCCTTCCGGAGAGAACTCCCGGCCGCATTCTCGGCACTTGGCCCTAAGCGGCTTTTCCTCCAGGGCTATGGCCGCCCCCTGCATCCGTGTTCCCTGGGTCAGGACCTCAAATGCGGTCTCCAGGGCCTCGGGAACGATATGCGAGAGCTGGCCGTGCACGACTTTTACCTTGTTTAGTTTGTGCACTTCGTGCTTTTGCATTTCTTCATCTATGATCTGAATCAGGTTCTGGGCTATGGACATTTCATGCATATCCGCTGCTCCGGATTAAGGTTTTAACGTGGGATGCTGTTTTCAGGATCAGCCTGTTTCTGTTAGGTGACCCTTAATTTTTTTCTCCAGTTTTCGCAAACGCTTTTCCAGATTTTCCCTGTAGTGCTCAAGATCAACGGAGATGCGGGCCACTCCGGATTTAACTGCCGCCTCGGCCACGGCCGGGGATTCGTAAAGGGCGATCCTGTGATCCAGGGGCTTGGGCAGAATATAATCCGGACCGAATTTAAGGCCGTCAATCTGGTAGGCCCCAAGGACATCCTCGGGAACCGGTTCCCGGGCCAGGTCGGCCAGGGCGGTGGCGGCAGCAACTTTCATCTCTTCATTTATTTTCCGGGCCCGCACGTCCAGGGCGCCGCGGAAAATAAAGGGAAATCCGGAGACATTGTTGATCTGGTTGGGAAAGTCGGAGCGTCCGGTGGCCATTATGCAGTCCGGGCGGGCCGATTTGGCATCGGAATAGGATATCTCCGGGTCCGGATTGGCCATGGCAAAGATTATAGGCTCCCTGTTCATTGATTTGACCATTTCCGGGGTCAGGATCCCCTTTACGGACAGACCGAGAAAAATGTCCGCGCCCTTGATTACTTTGGCCATGTCCCCGCGGTCCTCGGCCTGGGCGAAGCGCATCTTTTCCGGATTGAGGTCGTTTCTTTTTTTGTGGATAAGGCCCTTGGAGTCGAACATGAATATGTTATCCCGGTCCACGCCCAGGGATTCGTAGAATCTGGAGCAGGCTACGGCTGCTGCTCCGGCCCCGGAGACAACCATCTTCAAATCCCCGGGTTTTTTGCCGTTAATCCTCAGGGCGTTTATCAGTCCTGCTCCGGAGATGATTGCTGTTCCGTGCTGGTCGTCGTGGAACACGGGTATGTCCATATCCCGGATAAGGGTTTCCTCTATGCGGAAACATTCCGGGGCCTTTATGTCCTCCAGGTTAATGCCCCCGAAGGTGGGCTCGAGCATGCGCACGAATTCCATGACCTTTTCCGGATCAGCGGCGTCAATGTTCAAATCATAGGTGTCCACGTCCGCAAAGGCCTTGAACAACACCCCCTTGCCTTCCATAACCGGTTTACCGGCGGCCGGGCCGATATTGCCCAGGCCCAGCACCGCGGTGCCGTTGGAAACTACCGCCACTAGGTTGGCTTTGTTCGTGTATTTGTAGACATCTTCCGGGGATTTTTGTATCTCCCGGCAGGCTTCGGCCACACCCGGAGTATAGGCCATGGACAATTCCTTTTGCGTGCTGCAGGGCTTGCTGGGCATTGTCTCCAGCTTGCCCTTTCTTTCCCGGGAGTGGTATATTAATGCTTCTTCCCTGCTTACAAGACTCATTTTCGTCTCCTTGTTTGCTTGGCCTTTGTTGTCCAAAGTCAGTATGTATAGTTCCATAATTTTTGCTAGGCAAGGCCGGATTGGGAGGATTATTTTCGGCCCCTGCCTGCCGGTTAGCACGATTATTGGCCGGAAGAGAAAAAAATCTAATTTTAATGCCTTGGGATTGGTTAAAAAAACATATTTTATAAGTGGGCTTGATCCACTTTATGAGTATGGTGAACATAGATACGCCGGCAGGTAATTTTAAGTGAGCATATGTTTTGATTGTTTCGCAGATCTGCGGGAGTATCTGCAAAACCTGGGGCTTTTCCACATGCAGCTGGGACTTTCCCGGATGGAAAAGGCCCTTGCCCGGCTGGATTTGCCGCCGGAACCGTTTCCCGTCATTCATGTCCTGGGGACCAACGGCAAGGGCAGTACCTCGCTTTTTCTTCAGGGTTTTGCCGCAAAACAGGGGCTTTCAGTCGGCCTTTTTACTTCTCCCCATCTGGTGGATGTGCGCGAGCGCATCCGGGTTAACGGGGAGAAACTTGGTGATGCAAAATGGCTTAAGGCCGGAAATGAGATTGTCGGAGAGTGTGAGGATCTGGGGCTGACCTATTTTGAGTTTTTAACCCTTCTCGCCATCCTTGTTTTTGTTCGGGAAAAGGTGGATCTGGCCGTGCTCGAGGCCGGCTTGGGGGGGAGATTCGACGCCACCAGCGTATTTGATCCCGCCTTGACCGTCTTTACTTCTGTGGACCGGGATCATTGCCGGGTGCTGGGGATAACCGCCGGGGAAATAGCCGGGGACAAGGCCGGGGCGATAAAGTCCGCACCCGTTGTTTGCGCCCCCCAGGCCGAAGAGGTGAAACAGGTTCTTAAGAAAGCGGCCCGGAGCCGGGGAGTTCCCATTTTCTTTCTTCCCGGCATGGACGCGGGGGAGGACTTTCTGGATTTGAACTTTCGTCTGGCCCGGGAGGCGTGGATAAAATACCGGGGAAAAAAGGGTATGAAAGGCTCTTTGCCCCCGAATCGCAGGCAGTCCGGCTTTCTCGTTCCCGGGCGGCTACACCGGGTATGCCCCGACCCGGAGATTGTCCTGGACGGGGCGCACAATCCGCACGCCTTAAACGCGCTTAACACCGCCCTTGAGAAAAAGGGTTTTCAGCCCGGGCGTATAATCTTCGGCTGCTTCGCGGACAAGGATGTGGATGGGATGTGCGAGGTGCTTGAGAGGTTTTCCTGTCCAGTAGTTGTCTGTTTGCTGGGTGAGCGGCAAAGGGCGGATGCCGCGGACAAGATCATGCACCGGCTCGGGGACCGGGCCAGGTTGGAGGATGATTTTTCGGTCCTTGCCGCAAGTCTGGAAAAAACAAAAGCAAAGACCCTGGTCTGCGGGTCTTTGTATCTTTTGGGCCGGGTTTATTCCAGTTTTCCGCACTGGCTGGAAAGCGGAGAGAACCTCTGAGGCTTGCCGGTATAGGGTATGGATTTTTATGTTTTAACCGCATCAGAAGGTGTCTTCCATTTGATCGGGCAATGTTTGCCGGCATATGATTCGCAACGGATAAGGACCGGGCGTACTTTACCACGAAGAGCACCAAGGAACACGAAGGATGGAGTTTGATGAGCTGTGGAAGCGGTGACTTATGTGCGGTCAAGGTTTGTCATAAGCATAAAACGGGCTTGCTCGAAGTTACGAAATTCAAGATATTGGATTAAACGTATTGTTCTTTAGACCTTTCTTCGTGCTCTTCGTGTCCTTCGTGGTGAATAGGATACGGAATGCGAACAAGAAAGGTGCACTGGACGTTCGCACCTCGCGCCAGTGATGTTCACAATATCCGGGTTTTGACTTGTGCCCGGGATTGGCAGTATAGGTCCTTTTCAGGGTTTTAACGCAGCTTTTTAAATTTTCAAGGGAGAGCGGTTTGAATAATCTATTCCGGGCCTTGCCCGCTGTGGACGGCCTGTTGCAGGGACTGCAAGAAGACAAGGACCTCGGCGCATTGCCCCGGGCCATGCTCCGGGATTTGGTCAATGAATTTCTGGATGTCTGCCGGGAGGAAATAAAAAGCGGGGCGATTACCGAATCCACGCACGTGCAGCAGGAGGCTTTGCTTCCCCGTCTTTTCGCCTTTGTCCGCTTGAAATCCCGTCCCCATTTTCGCCGGGTCCTAAACGCAACCGGCGTGGTTATCCACACCAACCTGGGGCGCTCCCTTTTGGCCGAGTCCGCGACCAGAGCGGTGCAGGACGCATGTAGAAATTATTCCAACCTGGAGTTCTCCCTGGAAACCGGGAAAAGGGGCTCGCGCTACAGCCACGTGGAGGATCTTTTATGCAGACTCACCGGGGCCGAGGCCGGATTGGTGGTGAACAACAACGCGGCCGCGGTTCTGCTTGTTCTGGATACCCTGGCCAAGGGACGGGAAGTGATTGTTTCCCGCGGACAATTGGTGGAAATAGGCGGGTCGTTTCGCATCCCGGAAGTAATGGCCAAGAGCGGGGCTGTTCTGCGCGAGGTGGGGGCCACTAACCGCACTCACCTGCATGATTATGAAAGCGCGGTGGGCGAGGACACCGCCGCTTTGCTCAAGGTGCACACCTCAAATTACCGGATAATCGGTTTTCACAAGGAAGTCCCCCTGGAGGAGCTGGTGCAGCTCGGGGAAAATCACGGTCTTCCGGTAATAGAGGACATGGGCAGCGGCAATTTTTTTGATTTTAATGCTGCCGGGCATTCCTTTATGCACGAGCCCACGGTACAGCAGGTGATAAAGGCCGGGGTGTCCGTGGTCTCCTTTAGCGGGGACAAGCTTCTGGGCGGGCCGCAGGCGGGAATAATTCTGGGTCGCCGGGAATATATAGATAAGATAAAGGTGAACCCCCTGAACAGGGCCCTGCGTATCGACAAGATGACCCTGGCCGCCCTGGAGTCCACCCTGCGTCTGTATCTGGACATGGACAGGGCAAAGGAGGAAATACCCACCCTGAACATGATCTGCGCGGACAAGTCGGATTTGAAGAGAAAGGTCCGGCGTCTGCAGCGCCTTGTGCAGAAAAAAATCGGGGGGCAAAAGGTGAACACCGTGATCATGCAGGGCAGCTCCCGTGTCGGGGGCGGAGCCTTCCCGGAACAGGACCTGCCTACATACATGCTTGGCCTGCGACCTAAAGACATGGGCATCTCGGAACTAAAGGACGGGCTTTTACGCTGCGATCCGCCGCTTGTCGGACGGGTGGAGGAGGACTGGTTCTGCCTGGATGTGCGTACATTGCAAGATGAGGAATTTTCTCTTGTTGTGCAGTCTTTGAGGCAGGCGATGACGGATTTGGACCAATAATAGAGCATCATTTTTTGTTGGTCAGTGTTTTTGGCCTGTGGTTGATGCCTTATGCCGGGAAACTTATTATAAAAACAAGATAGTTGAACCGCCAAGGCGCCAAGTACGCTAAGAAGGCGGGAAGCCAAGTTATTGTCCAAAACCGGGAAACGGTTTTGGACAAGGCTGCCTTTCAATTTGCCGTTACCCGGCAAATTGAAATACGCTTTTCCTTGGCGGCCTCTGTGTCATGAGCGAAGCGGGCGGTTCAAGTATTTTCTTATCCGGATCGCGGGTGCGGCCTGCGTAATAAAGGATTTGTAGGCAGTGAGTTAGGGTAAAGCGAACATCTTATCTATAACCTGGGAGGCGGGTATGCTGCAGGGCGAATTCAAGGGGCTGGTGCGCAAGCGGGTCTTGGTAACCGGCGGGGCGGGGTTTATCGGTTCCTATCTGTGCCGCCGTCTATTGGATCTGGGCGCGGAAGTCCTTTGCTGCGATAATTATTTTACCGGGCAAAAAGAGCATATCCAGGACATCCAGGACCATCCCCGTTTTGAGATCCTGCGCCACGACATAACTTTTCCCCTGTACGTGGAAGTGGACGAGATCTACAACCTGGCCTGTCCGGCCTCGCCCATACACTATCAGGTTGATCCGGTGCAGACCACCAAGACCTGCGTGCACGGCAGCATAAACGTCCTCGGTCTGGCCAAGCGGGTCAAGGCCCGGATATTTCAGGCCTCGACCAGCGAGGTCTACGGGGATCCGGAGATCCACCCTCAGGATGAGTCCTACTGGGGAAAGGTCAATCCCATCGGGCCGCGTTCCTGCTACGACGAAGGCAAACGCTGCGCCGAGACCCTGTTTTTCGATTATTACCGCCAGCATGGTCTGGAGATAAAGGTGGCCCGGATATTTAATACCTACGGCCCGAACATGCATCCCAACGACGGCCGGGTGGTCAGCAATTTTATCCTGCAGGCCCTTCAGAATAGGCCGCTGACCATCTACGGAGACGGCAGCCAGACCAGGTCGTTTTGTTATGTCCGGGATCTGGTGGAGGGGATGCTCAAGTTCATGCAGTCCGAGCCCGAGTTTACCGGGCCGCTCAATCTGGGTAATCCTAAGGAGACAAGCATAAAGGAACTGGCCCAAAAGGTGATTGAACTGACCGGCTCGGCCTCGGAGATCATTGAAAAACCCCTTCCGGTAAACGATCCCAAACGCCGCCGCCCGGACATCTCCCTGGCCCGGGACAAATTCGGATGGGAGCCGGTTTGCGCTCTGGAAGACGGATTGAAGGAAACCATATCCTATTTCGAGGATTTGCTTAAAAGGAGAAAAAATGCAGTTGGAGTACAAGAATAAGAGTTGCTGGGAGACATACGCCTCCGCAGAAGATGAGGTTCAAAAATTTGCTCTTTCTTATGTGGATTTTTTGAGCCGGTGCAAGACCGAGCGGGAAACCGTGTCCTATGTGACTGATCAGCTTGCAAAGGCCGGTTTCAAGGAAGAATTTTCAGCGGACCGGGTGTATCGGGCGCACAAGAACAAGACGGTTTTTCTGGCCCGGCGCGGCCGCAGGCCCCTTTCCGAGGGGATCCGTCTTCTAGGGGCCCATGCGGACACCCCGCATCTGGATCTGAAGCAGAGGCCGCTTACCGAGGAGTGCGAGGTGGCTTTGGGCAAGACCCATTATTACGGCGGCATCCGCAAGTATCACTGGCTCTCCCGCCCTCTGGCCCTGCACGGGACCATCGTTAAAACGGACGGGAGCGTGATACCGGTGGAGATCGGGGAAAAGCCGGAGGACCCGGTACTTTGCATATCCGATCTTTTGCCCCACCTGGCTTCAAAGCAAATGGACAAGAAACTCTCCGATGCCTTTGAAGCGGAAAAACTGAATGTCATGCTCGGGCACAAACCGGATCTTGAATTGGGAGAAGAGGAAAAAAACAAGGTGTACAAGAACCTTTTAAAGGTCTTGAACGCCAGATTCGGAATAGTGGAGGAAGACCTTTACAGCTCGGAAATGCAGGTGGTCCCGGCCGGTCCGGCCAGATTCGCCGGACTGGACGGGGCTTTGATCGGCGCCTACGGCCATGATGACCGAATCTGCGTTTATACCGGCCTGAATGCCTTTTTGCAGGCCGAGGATCCGGAATACACCTGTGTGGCCATTTTCTGGGACAAGGAGGAAATCGGATCGGACGGGTCCACCGGTGCCAAGTCCCTTTTCATGGAATATTGCCTGGAGGATCTTCTGCAGTCCTGGGAACCGGAAACAAATATCCGCACCTTGTTTCAAAAGACGCGGGCGGTTTCCGCGGATGTGCACGGGGCGATGGATCCGGATTATCAGGATGTGCATGAGAAATTGAACGCCTCGCTTATCGGGCACGGACCGGTGTTTTGCAAGTTCACCGGCCATCGGGGCAAGATCGGGGCCAATGACGCCCATGCCGAGTATGTCGCTTGGTGGCGCCGGATCCTGAATGACAGGGATATCCCCTGGCAGATGGCCGAGCTGGGAAAAGTGGACCAGGGCGGCGGGGGAACAGTGGCCAAACACCTGGCCATATACGGCATGGACATAATCGACTTCGGTCCCGGAGTGCTGGGGATGCACTCCCCCTTCGAGATCGCGAGCAAGGCGGATGTCTACGGCACTTATCAGGCGTACAAGGCCTTTTACGAAGCCGGGGCGGACTAGATTGATCCGAAAGCAGTGGGCACGTCGTTTGACGGGAGCCTCCATCTAATTTTTGGGGATGCCGAATTAGCGGTACTCAAATTGATGATTTGAGTGGACGGAAATTTGCCGAGAAACCCCAGTTGAAAAAGTTTGGCCTTTAACGGGGCAGGCGGAAAATTTAAAAAGCTGCCTTGTTTAAAGCCGTTACCCGGCTTTGGACAGTACTTAAGCTTCGCGTTTTAAACTTCGTGTACTTCGTGACCTTGCGGTTCAAGATGCTTTATTTACATATTTTTTGAAACAAATCTTTGAATGATTTAAGGCTTTTAATACCAAGGGTGAACTATGCCGGTTATAATGGGTACCGCTGGACATATCGATCACGGCAAGACCGCCTTGATCCGCGCTCTCAGCGGAATAGACTGCGACAGGCTTTCCGAGGAGAAAAAAAGGGGCATTACCATTGAGCTGGGTTTTGCCTTTCTGGACGGGTTCGGAGAGCAGAAGCTGGGTATAGTCGATGTCCCGGGGCACGAGAAATTCGTGAAAAACATGGTTTCCGGTGCGGCGGGCATTGATTTCGTTCTTTTGGTGGTCGCCGCGGACGAAGGGGTCATGCCCCAGACCAGGGAGCATCTGGAGATATGTTCCCTCTTGGGCATAGAGCACGGTCTGGTGGCCATAACCAAACTGGACATGGTTGATGACGAGCTTCTGGAGTTGGTCCTGGATGATGTTCAGGATTATCTTAAGGGCACGTTTCTGGAAGAAGCGCCCATTATACCGGTTTCCGCTCATACAGGGGCCGGTATGGACGAACTCAAGGAAGCGCTTACCCGGACTGCGGAAAGCTTTGCAATCCACAGGCGGGCTGATCTGTTCCGCCTGCCCATTGACCGGGTGTTCAGCATGCGCGGGCACGGCACGGTTATTACCGGGACCACCGTGTCCGGCAAGGTCGGGGTGGGTGATGAGATCATGGTCTATCCGGAGGGGCTGAAGACCAAGGTGCGCTCCATTCAGGTGCACGGAGAGCAGCGCCAGGAAAGCTCGGCCGGGATGCGCACGGCCATTAACTTGCATTCCGTGGATGTGGAGGCCCTGGAAAGGGGATTTGTTCTGGCCCATCCCGGGACCTTGTTCCCCAGTCCGGTATGGGATCTGGAGCTTACTTACCTCAAATCAGCTGCCAAGCCTCTGCGCCATCGAACGGAAGTGCATTTCCATCACGGCTCCAAGGAGATAATGGCCAGGATATATCTTTTGGACAGGGACAAGTTGGAGGCCGGGGAAACATGCATGGCCCAGGTCCGTTTCCAAACTCCCATGGCCGGGGTTTACGGGGACAGGTGCGTTTTGCGCTCCTTTTCTCCGCTTAGGACCATTGCCGGGGCGCGGATAATAAATCCCGTGGCCGGCAAGGTGAAAAGATTTTCCCCGCAGGTGGAGGAACTGGAAAGGATGGCCCATGCCACTGGCGAGGAACTTATTGCCATGCAGCTCAAGTGGGCCGGTCCCCACGGTCTTGGTTTCGCTCAGCTGAAAATAATGACCGACATGGAGGGCAAGGCCCTGGAAAAGGCCCTGCAGGCCATGGGCGGCCGTCAGGAGGCCCTGGTTTATGACCGGGAGAGCCGGGTTTACGTAAGCGGGGAGGTTGTTCGGGAGCTGTGTGCGAAGCTTCTGGAATATGTGGCGAATTACCATAGGCAAAATCCCCTTCGCCACGGAGTTTCCCGGGGAGAATTGACTTCGGCCTGGGCCCAGGGGCTTCCGGACAAGTTGGTGCATTTTCTTTTGGAAAGACTCTTAAAATCCGGAGAGCTTATAAACGAGCAGCAGGTTTTGCGCCTGCCGGAGCACAAGGTGTCCCTGGCCGCGGATCAGGAGAAGCTGCGCTCCAGAATACTTGAGGAGTACACAAGTTCCGGGCTGGAGCCCCCGACCGTTAAACAGCTCCTGGAAAAGCTGGATCTAAAGCCCAAAGAGGCGGAGCCGGTCCTGCGTCTGCTCGCGGAAAAAAGGGAGCTTATAAAGATAAACGCGGATTTTTATTTCTCTCCGCAGGCGGTGGACAAACTAAAGGGCATGCTCCGGGATTATTTTTCCCGAAACGAGGAGATGGGACCGGTGGACTTCAAGGAGCTCACCGGTCTTTCCCGTAAATTCGCCATTCCCCTTTTGGAGTTCATGGACAAGGAAAAATTGACCATGCGGGT
>CAZTKE010000027.1:0-15573 GCA_964614055.1 uncultured Desulfovibrionales bacterium
TCTTATTGCCTTAAGCGGTGTATCTCTCATTTACTATGCTCCTAGGTCTGGCAATGCTCCATCTTGCAGAAGACGGTAAATTGCCCTGCGATTAATGCTTTGTAATTTTGGGAGTGTTCGGGGTTTAAGAACTGTATGCTCGCCCCCTGTGCCCTGTTTAGTGAATATTTTAAGACAATCCGCGCCTTGGGGTCTGGGCCATCAGAGGCGGGGATCAAGCCCTTCTGCCAGTCACGCGGACCGGGCAGAAAGTAGGGTGTTCCAAGGGCTGCAAGGATGCCTTGCCAGACTCCAAAGTTCATCCCGAAAGAGAACACGCCCTTCACGCCCTGTTTGGGCATACTGTAAACCTTCTCCAGGGCCATCACCTTGATCTCATACTCCAAGGACATATTTCTGATAAGGTCTGCTGCAGCTCATGGGTCACCAGGCCAATCATAAACAAGCGGGCCCTTGCATAAGCACGCGACCGCCCGGACTTGTCAGGTTTTATTCCAATCCATGCCGATCTTGTCTTGAACATAGTCAAATCCTTTGGTAATAATTGCTTGGGTGATTTGCCGGGGGGTCATCCATCAGATGTTTTTACCAAACCATCCTTTTTTAGGTTATAAAGTTAAAAATTACCCCCGGCTTTTATATTGCGTCCTCAAACTCGCCCACCAGCGTCAAATAAACAGACCGAACCACGCGCGGGGAATGAAGGGTTTATCAAAAACTGATAAAAGCGTTGTCCTCATGCGCTTACCTCCTGTAATGCTCTATCCCGTGCAACTGCCTGGGCCTCCAGGACGCCCACGCACTTGTCCACATAATCAAACACAACCGGACGCTTGCCATCCTGTGGCCTCAGTATCCGGCCCACCACCTGGAGGAGCCGCCCCTTAAACCTTATCGGGGTTGCCAGAAACAAGCTGCTCAGTCCGGGGCAGTCGAATCCTTCTCCGATAAGCTGGACGGTGCTGACCAATACCTCCACCCCGCCAGAGCGCACACGCTCCACAACCCGCTGCCGCTCGTTCGCGGACGCCTTGCCGGTTAGAACTTCAACAACAACCCCGGATTTGCTCACAAGGCTTGCCAGGGCCTCGCAATGGTCAACCCTGTCACTCACCACCAGGGCAGTGCCGGGGCACTTGGAGCAATGCTGCATTATATCCCGAGCAATTAGCCGGTTTCGGTCCGGGTCCTCGGTCAGGCTGGAAATCATGCGGGGGTAGTCATCCGCGTAGGCGTACCTAAAGGCTGTCTCGCGCCGGATCACCCTGGGAGCCATGACCGCGCCTTGCTCCCGGAGTAGGTCCGGGTCCACTCTGTGCGTCCGGTCCCCAAGGGTTATGTAAATGAGCTTGGTCAGTCCGTCCCGCCGGTAGGGTGTCGCAGTCAGGCCCATCAGGTATTTGGAATCAAAGGCCCGGACCACCTCGGTAAACATGGTTGCCGGTGTCCGGTGCGCTTCATCTACAACGATATGCCCGAAGTGCTGGGGCAGTGTATCCAGGTGCTTACGGGCAGTGTTCACGATCCCCACGCTGACCGGCCGGATGTCGTGCTTGCCGTCACCAATCAAGCCCGGCTCAATCCCGAGGAAAGACCGGATACGCTCCGCCCACTGGTGGAGAAGCTCTTTGTTGTGGACTAATATCAAGGTGGGTTGCCGCCGGTCCGCAATCACGGCCAGGGCAATTATAGTTTTCCCGCTGCCCGTTGCCGCCTCCAGGACGCCGAAGGGCCGCTGTATCAAGTCACGCACTGCCCGGATCTGATAACCTCGGAGATCCCCGCAGAACACAATGTCAATCGGTGGCAATGCCCGTTTCAGGTCCACAAGCTCGGGCTTAATGCCGTGCCGCTTAAGCAAGTCAAGACACTGCATCCCCCAGCCTCGCGGAAAGGCTATGCCGCCGGGGATCTTCTCCCACAACTCTATGTGCTTGCTTAGGTGGCCAGCATACCGCCCATGCTTTACGGCCTGGACGTATTCGGGATTGTCCAGGGTCAATTTGTCTGCTATTTCCCGGCACACGTCCGGGGATACGTCCACAAGTTCGATCTGTCTGCCAACCGTCATTTTTGCCGTCATATTTTTTGCCTCACTTTCGGCCAGTCTCCCCCAAAGGCCGTTTTTTATTGCTCCATGCTTACTATGTGCTTACAAGTCTTTTACTGCCTAGCGTAACTATTTGATTTTATGTTATTTTATCATGCTATCCATAGGATTACTTGTCCTTTGGTCTTATATCGTGTTCTTTTTTTAGGCTCGGAAGTGCGCGGGTTGCTTAGATTTTCCGCCATTCATTTCCCCCGGCAACGCGTCTGGCACAAGGTACTTTCCGCATAACGGACACTTACCTGCCGGGTTCTCATCTTTTACCCACTCGGCATATTCCATCCGGTTGGATTGCTGGTTAAATCTTCCGCATTTTATATTCTTGTATCTTAATGAAATTTCCATACTTACTCCTTTCCGGGGGTTATCCTTTTAGGGACACTCTAGGGACACTTTAGGGACAAACAAGGGACAGGGGGGACAATGACAGAGTAAGGGACAGGGACACACACCCTTAGGTGTGTCCCTTGTCCCTAATACTTGTCTAAGACATGTCCCTAAGTGTTGGGTAACCATATCCCGCGCCCGTGGCCCTTCTTAATTAGTCCTAACGTGCTTAATTTTCTAACAATTCTATCCATCGCTTTTTTGGTAGCATCCTTGGATGCATCAGATATAAGCCCATTTTTTAGGCAATTAGTTCGCCAATCTCCCAAGGTCGGAGTACACGTTAGGGACATTTCTTTTAGAATATTTAAAGCTCGGGTATCGTTTTCAGTAATATGCCCCCCCTCATCAAAGGTTATATCCGCCTCAAGCAGTGTCCCGAAGTTATCCCGGCGCAACCATACTGGCACATAGGCCGCCGGAGGTAATGCGTTACCTTTTGTCCCGACCAACTGCACATGGCGTTTACGTTCCTCTATATCTTCAATCCCGGCTTTTTTGGCCTCTTGTGCGGTCATAGTCCTTAAGGCAAACTCTCCCCGTGCTGCATCAGTGATGGCCCCAGCCCCCCTGGAGGTATGGCTAGATACTTCATCTTGCCCTAGGCTGCTTTTGCTCGCATGCGTCACAAGCACAACGGTCGCACCCGTATTGACTGCCATATCATCGGCCATTTTCCCCAATGCTCTTTGATGGCCCTGGTCGAGTTCATCACCATCAGTCAGTGACAAAGCCGGATCAAGGCCAACAAACACCACATCGCCAAGGTCTTTGATTTTTTGTTGTAGGGAATAAAACAGGTCTGTTTTAACTAGGGTATTATCGCGGGCTGATTTGAGTAGCCGAATATCCTGACCAGCTAAGGAATATATAGTAACGGATTGATATAATTCTTGTTGTTGTTCGGGGGACAACCCCAAGCTTTGGCAAGTATAATATAGACAACGGTGCACATCCTCGACCACATCTTCCGTGAGGACCAGTAATGATTTTCCTGTTTCTTTAACTTCCCAACTCCAGGGTAAAACCCCGGTAGCCGCTGCTATGGCCAACTGGTAAATTAGCCGCGTTTTGGATGAACCGCCAACTCCCGTTAGGACAAAACCACGTTTACGCAAGATATTATTTGCTATAAACCACTGGAGGGGTGGTGGCTCTACACCTAGCATAGACGCTACGTCCACAGGGTTGTCCCATATTGTGGGGTCGATTGCGGTTTCGGGCTGGTTAATTCCCAGCGTGTCGCGGAAGTCTTTTATTGTACGGTGGGAACAATGGTCATGCAGGCACTTAAACCCGCCGCCCTTAAAGCCGTTTGTGTGGGGTTCAAAATAGATTGTTGAGGATTTAACCGTGTCCTTGGTGTGTTCATCCCTCCAGGGACAATGCAAGATCCATTTGCCGCCGCCTATGTGCTCCGGCTCCAGGCCGGCTTTGACTGCGGCTTTCAGGTCCTCGTTCAGCTCGCCCACCTCGGGCCTGTCGGGTTCTTGCTCCGTCGCCTTGCCAAAGTCTAAGATCGCGTCAAGTTCGGGCATCTCATCTACACACCAGCCGTCCTCCGGATCATCGAAAGTGCACTCCGCACGGTATTCTCCGCCCGGCTTGCCACCAATAAAGAAGGATTGCGACAGATTGAAAGATTCGCCCGCGAGGTGTCCACCTAAGACTCCGTTTATCCGGGCAACCAAGACTCGCCGGGACAAAGGTGAATTTACACCTGACAGCGGAGCCAAGATTCTAAGCCGGGGTTCCTCCGGGGTGTGGCTGTGCGTCGTCACCACCATTGCTCGGATATTGGCTTGCTCTAGCCGGGCAATGGTTTCATCAAAGGATATTTTCCCACTGTCTATATCACCCTCTACGCCGTAGATTTCCTTTACATTGTCGTCATGCCGCAGGCAGCCTTTTTCCGTCCGGGAATCCCCGAAGGTTGCGAGCTTAATAAGCGGAGATTTTTCCTTGGTGTGCTGTCGGGGTAGGTTTTTGACTTTTCTGCAGAAAGCCGGCCAAGCAAGAGTGACGTCTTTTTTCTCAAATCCGCTCACATCTTGCCAATAGGTAAGCCGAATCTCGCACTTGACATCTTCGACGGCCGGGCGTATGTTTTCTTTGCCGTCATTATTTTTTTCTTGCCCGTCGTGTGCTCTCTCCAGCTCGGGGCGGGCTTTTTTTGGGTTTTGCATCACCATCACCACCTAAACCTTCACGCTGGCCGGGCCTTCACCCCGACAGTCCAAGTTTTGGACGTATTTTCGCGAATAGGGCAAACCAAATTTTTCAGCGAGCTTGTCCCATCTAGACCGCCATATGATCGGTGGTAGGTCCTTTGCAATTTTATCCCACCTAACATCAGGCCAGCGAGTTTCTAACCATTTTATTAGTTGTTCATTTGTGTAGTGGACTTGCTTCATAGATGTTTACTCCTCCTTCATAAAGAATCTTTGTGAGGAGAAATGTAGGACACTGTTGGCTTGCCAGTCAGGATGACACGGTATGACAAATCCAAAATCGTAGTACTGTAAGTAATTGATTTTAAGTGTAAAACCTGACTCTCCCTTGCCAAGTTGGTTGTCAGGGGGGGGGCTTTTTATAAAGCCAGTGAATAGGAGAAATGAAGTTCGTAGTGACAACCGAAAATTGGACAACGAGTTAAGTTGGATTTCATATGTCCACGATTCCGGTATTGGGGAATAAGACCCAAGCGAAAAGCTTAGTCCCTGGAGGTTTATTTTGCCGGGGGGCTAGAAGGCTCTTGGAGGGTGATAGATCAATCGGAGGAGCTCAACTCTGATAATGTATGGCTTTAAGCTTTGAAACCCATTCATCTACTTTTTGCTCGAATATATCTTCATCGATATTCTTATCTTCAAGTATTGCTTCTCCATCTTCTACTCTTCGCATAAATGTCCTTTCAGAGAATTCAAACATATGATACCCTGCTTCATGATTAGTAAAA
Source organism: uncultured Desulfovibrionales bacterium (assembly GCA_964614055.1). Taxonomy (GTDB): domain Bacteria; phylum Desulfobacterota; class Desulfovibrionia; order Desulfovibrionales; family Desulfonatronovibrionaceae; genus CAYNNQ01. The sequence goes on from CAZTKE010000027.1 coordinate 5,457, forward strand.
TTCCAGATACTGTTATGTTCATTCTGTCTTCTCTTGACTAAAGCACAAAGAACTCTTTCTTTCTCTTTTTCGTCAAGCTGGTCATCATTGTTAGCGCTAAGTTTAGACTTAATGTCTTGGTACCTAGTAGATAATTTTTTAATCTCGGATTCTTTCTTATCCATATCTGAACACGTATATGCCTTTGCATGCATCCACTCTTGCCTTTTATTCTCAATCCGGTTCATTTCCTTGAGAGAATCGTAGTCAGATTCAATGCAATTATGATTTACATATTGCACAGTAGACACGCTATAGTTTGGAAACCAAAAGTAGGGAAGAGGAAGCCTATGACTCAGAAGGAAGTTCTCAAAATCATCTCGCTGGAAATAAGAACAATCGGTACGTATTTCTTGATTCTTAAGTATGTTAATGTAGTCTAACCCGAAAGATTCTATTCTATGATATTCTCCATCCATATTTTTTTTGTATAAAGGCAATCCATAAAAGCCGTGCCATATATGAAGCAATCTTTGTTGCGGTGAATCATCATAAGGGAAAGGTACTTTGTAATCTTGCTCCTTGCATTTATTTTCTATTTCCTGGAAAGGAAAATAACTATTATCGTGATCTCGGATTTCAATATGGTCTTCGATACGAAATGTTTCTTTACACTCTTTGCACGCAAGTCTCCAAGGTGACTCGACAAATGTCCAAGCCCCAAGCTTTTTACATAAAGGACAGAATAGACCTATCCAGGTATATCTTCCTAAGTGGTCTAGATCTTCTTTACTAGACTCGGTCCATAATTTTGATTTTTTAAGTCTGGACAAAAGTTGTTCGGGAGTGATGAGGTCTGGTTCAATGCCATAATAAGGATCATCCATCATATTGCTCCAGACCTCATCCAAAGACAACCATTTTCGCTGTTCATCCATATTTTTAACTCCTAAAGATGTCTATATGAAACCGTTACTAATTATCGTTATGAAACATTAGCCTTCAACGAAGGTTATGTTGCTTTGTAAATCATGATTTTTTTCTTTATCTACTTTGTCTTGGATGTCGTTTAAGGCTATCGTAGCCTGCTGTAAGCTGTCCGGAGCAAGGTGGGCGTAGCGTTCCGTCTGATTGATTTGCCTGTGACCCAGGTACTCCTTTACGGTGTAAAGAGGAACTCCAGCCATCACTAGCCATGAAGCACAAGTATGGCGGAGGGAATGGAAAACTAATTTTTGTCTTGGATCGTCAATTCCTTTATTCCATCCGGCCCTTTTGACAATTCGCTCAAAACTGTTGCTGACTTCCTTTCGCTTCTTTCCGGTGCGTGCAGGAAATACAAGCGGGCTGTCCTGAACAAGGTCTCTATTTTTGAGCATTTCGCGTACCCGGTCAGTCATGGGTATATGTCTAACATGGCCATTCTTTGTATTCCGGAAAGAGATTAGCCCACGGTCAAAGTTAATATCCTTCCAGGTTAAGCCAAAAATCTCACCGGCTCGAGGTCCGCAATGCAATGCAAGCAGGGCCATGTCATGCAAATCCGGAGAGCTTGGTGCAAGTTCTTTTAAAAGTTTTTCAGCTTCATCATGGGACAAAAACCGAATTCGTCTATTATCGGCGGTGGGCTTTTTTACTTTTTTAGTCGGATTTTCACCGTGATGTAGTCCAAGGTTTGCAGCATGGTTGATAACTTGCCGAACAATAGCCAAGGCATGGGAAATCGTTTTAGGGCTTTTCCCTGCTTCCATCATTGTCTTTTTAGCCCGTTCCAGATCCAGGGGTGCAATATCGCGCAGGGGTTTTCCGGCTAGCTCTGGGGCAATCCACAATTTATAGTAACTTTTTTCCGTGCCGAAGGTTTGTTTTGTTTTGTGCCCTTCCGCATAGGGCTTATAGGTTTCCTTCCAGAACTGGCCAAAGGTAAGGGCGTCGCGCTCTTCCTGTTCTTTACGCTTAAGTTCTGCTTCTCGCCGAGCCTCTTCCTGCTGCCTACGCTCGGCCAGGGTATAAGCACCTTCGCCTGTGCGTTGAGCCCGTTTTAGCCTTGCCAGTTCTTCAGCTGCATTTCCCGGTGTCCAGCCTTGGCTTGCCCATCCCAAAGATTCTTCGTGCCGTTTACCGTCCAAGGTATATCTAACGGCAAAATAACGATCGAATTGAACTCCGTGTTTTCGAGTCGAATGCTCTCGGTATCTTACACCTGGAAACTTTGTTCCCTTCCATTTTGACATGCTGTCCCCCTAACCTAAAAATTTGTCCCCAATCTGTCCCCAATAATTAGCTTAAAAGGGGTGTTTTTTTATGTCTTAAAGTGAAAGCATTATGTCTCTTTAACCCTTATGTGTCAAGGTCTTTTGTTTTTTTTAATGGCGTAATGTGAAAATGATATGAAAGGTCTCATAACCCGAAGGTCAGAGGTTCAAATCCTCTCCCCGCTACCAAAGATTTTCCAAAGGGCTTGGCATTAATTGCCGGGCCCTTTTTTTATGTGTATTGATCCTGACTTGATCCGACTCCCGTATTGCGAAGCCCTGCTGATCAAGAACCAAGCCTCTTCATGGAATAAACCCCATCAAGCCCGCCCAATCGGGTAAATCGCCTATCTTCCTTGGAATCAAGCACATGCTTGAAGCGATCGAATGTATCCTGGACGAAAGCTTTGCCCCCGTTAACTCCGGCGTTTTTAATAAGCAATTAGCCCGTCCCATTTTCTTTCCGTTCGTAGGACGACCGGGAACTGGACATTGGTGCTGTGATTTATTTATGGTCGTATGTACATGTTTTTGCTATATCCTATTGTAAGATGGATTTGGCAAGGAAACTGGTTTTAAAACAAAGAGAAAACGGACTTAAAAGCGGCATCTGTCGGGGAAATTATCGATTAGCCCGGTATTTAGAAAAAATATATAGTAAAAATGCAATATAGGAAGGGATGACCATGAAAAAGGCAATCGGTATCGCCCTTGTCGTGATTGTGCTTGCTTACCTGGTTCTGCGCGTCACATCCTGCTGATCTTAATGTGCAGGGGAAAGGGGCAACCAAGCCATGGGGAAATTTGATTTGGGTAGAATCAAGGTGCGGAGGGCAATACGCTACTTTGTTTTCATACTTATCGGCATTGTTTTGTTTGCTGTCGGGCCGCGCATCTATTCAGTAACCAAGAGTTTCTTTGCCTGGCGCCAGGTACAGACTCAGACACTTGAGGTCTTGCAGCGCGAAGAGTTGCTTTTTTTGGCTACTGATCGCGTGGTGACCCAGGTCGTGGTGGAGTCGCATGAAAACAACTTGTTCCTGGGCAACCGGAAAGGATATCTGATTGCAAAAGCCAAGCTCTATTATGGCGTGGACTTAAATAAGCTATCCCGGGACAGGATAAGCCGGGAGGGGACAAGGGTGGTGATTACCATTCCAGAACCCGAAGAGCTGGATTTTTCAGTTGATATCGATTCCATGCGCTATTTGACCAAGCGCTCCGGTCTTCAGGCCCTGACCGACTGGGCAATGGATCGCGATCAAAAGGCGGAACTGCGCTCGCAGTTCAAGAATGCCACCTATGCATATATGCGCGAGGAAGATCTCCTTCCCAAACGGGCACAAATCGTGAGCCGCCTCAATGAGCTTGCCGGTCTGATCAGTGATCGGCTGGATATGCAAGTGGTTTTCCGCTAATACCTCTCTCCTGCCGAGGCCGCCCGAGCTGGCCTGCTTTTATCTCAAGCCGAACTTTCATAAGAGGAATTTCTCCAAAAACTGTGGGCAGTGAGTCAGGGTAGCAACTTGACATTTTGCATTTTTGTTATACATTTCTTCTATAAAAGTATAACATTAGGAGTTAATATGTCTTGTCCACATTTAAAAACAGTGACCGTTTCTTCAAAAGGTTGGGTGGTCATTCCTGCATCCTTGCGCAAAAAAATAAATCTAAAGCCGGGAATGAAAATGAACGCCGAGGAAGTGGAAGGGAAGATTGTTCTCACGCCTCAATCCGAGGACCCCGTACTCTCTTTATATGGTAAGCTGGCAGGCGGGGAATCTTTGACCAGAGCACTGATAGAAGAAAGAAGCAGGGACAAAAACAGTGAAGAAACAAAGATTTGTTCTTGATAGCTATGCTTTGCTTGCCTTTTTTCAGGCCGAATCCGGGGGAGAAAAGACTCGGGAAATACTAAAAAAGGCTTTAGCCGGTAAAGCCGAGGTTTTTCTTTCAGTCATCAATCTCGGTGAGATTTACTATATAATCGCCCGTAAAATAGGGGGAGCAACAGCCAAGTCCACTATGGAGGACATATCCAAATTGCCGCTTACCCTGCTTGAAGCGGATGAAAAACGGGTACTGCATGCTGCATCTTTAAAATCACTCTATCCGGTTTCTTATGCCGATGCATTTGCAGCGGCGAGCGCTTTGGAATTTTCCGCTGTACTTGTCACAGGCGATCCCGAGTTCAAGGCCCTGGAATCCCGCATTTCAATACTTTGGCTGAATTCTGCCTCTTGAGCCGTTTGACCCGCCCATAATTTAAAACCATTAATTTTCCCGAAGGGGAATGGGGTCCGGCTTTACTGCGATTGCCGGGCAGCATATTCATCCACAAATCTACGGATTATTTTCTGCTATTGCGTATTATGCTTTTAACTTCTTTCTCGAAAAATCAACACGTTATCTGCTCTGGAAAGCATAGTCTTACGAAGGTGGGAGAAAGTCAGCAACGACCTTGACCCTCCCCATGGACCCATCCGTGTATGCGGTTTGCTTTTCGGCGCGATGTTCTCTACGCTTTATTTTTCTTGCCCCGGGATTTTGTTCATCCCGGTGAGTGGTGAGTGGTGAGCGCGGGCCGGGATTTTGGCCTGCATATGTTCAACTTTTAACTGGAGGCGTGTGTATGAGTACGCAGCAGCAGCCGGAACATCAGGGTTTGAGCCGGTTGGCCGCTGGGGACACCAGCGAGATTGAAAAGTATTACGACGAATGGGCGGATGATTATGACCGCAATCTGGAGGAATGGGAATACCGGGCCCCGGAGAGGGCGGCGGATATATTGACCCGCCATCTGGGTCCGGATTCGGTAATCCTGGACGCGGGATGCGGCACCGGATTGACCGGCAAGGCCCTGTCCGCTGCCGGGTTCAAGGTTTTCGACGGCATGGACCTGTCCCGAAAATCGCTTCACACCGCCCGGGAGCACGGGGTTTACCGCTCCCTCAAACAGGTGAACATGAAGGAGCTGCCCCTGCCGGCTGAAGACAATGCCTACGACGGACTGGAGTGCATCGGGGTGCTTACCTATCTCCCGGAGAGCCGGGATGTGCTGCACGAGTTCTGTCGCGTGATCCGTCCGGGCGGGACCATAGTCCTCACCCAGAGAAACGATATTTTTGCGGAGCGCGACTTTTCCACGACCCTGGATGAAGTCGCACGCAGCGGAAAATGGGAGGTCTTGGAGGTCAGCGAACCCCAGCCCTATCTCCCGGAGAACCAGGAATATGCGGACGAGATCAAGATCCACTATATAACCTGCCGGGTTACTTAGACGGCGGGGCGGATTTGCTGCGGGTCTTCGCACCCGTCGGCCGGGGCCGGAATTTTTATCCGGCGGCCCCGGCTGATCCGTCGGCACAAGCCTTACCCGGCATTTCTATTCTTCGCGGATCACTTTGTTTTTGCCCTGGTCCTTGGCCTTGTATAAAAGCCTGTCCACCCGGCTCATAAGGCTGTCCGGGCTTTCATTTTCCCGTATCTGCACCACCCCGAAACTGCAGGTCACTTCGCTCACTTCCCGCAGATCCATATCCTGCACTCTTTCCCGGAGCTTTTCCGCAAGCCTTGAGGCCCCGGAGCACCCGGTTTCCGGGCACACGATCAGAAATTCCTCTCCGCCCCAGCGCCCGGCAGTGTCCGACTGGCGCAGGTTGGAGCACAGACAGGAGGCGACTTCGCGCAGGACCTGATCCCCGCGCTGATGTCCGTGCATATCGTTTACGTCCTTGAAGTCGTCTATGTCGGCCAGAATTATGGATAAAGTCTCCCCGTAGCGCTTGCTCCTCTCGCATTCGTTTTCCAGGACCTCCTCCAGGCGCAGGCGGTTGCAGGTCCCGGTCAGTTTGTCCGTGGTGGACAGCCTTTCCAGTTCCTTGTTTTTCACGGCCAGTTCCTCGTGGGCCCGGGCGATTTCCGTGTTTAACCTGGACAGTTTGCGGTTCCAGAGTAAAATTCCGATGAAGATGGCCACCACAGCGGCCGCGATTTTCCAAAACAGCTGATAGTCGAAGCCGGGATCGTATTTGACGCTCAGCCAGTCCTGTTTGATGCGGTTTATATCCCGCTCGGACATGGAGTCCATGGCCCTGTTCAATATGGATTGCAGCCTGGGGTTATCCCTGGCCACTCCCATGCGGAAGAACCTCTTGTACGGAGTCTGTCCGGCGATTTTCAGGTTGTACAGCCCCAGTTCATGGATTTTGTATCCGGTGGTCTGCAGACCGCCTATTCCCGCGTCCACGCGGCCATTCTCTATGTCCCGCAGCATCTGTTCGGTGCTGTCGGCTAAGGCCATGTCAATTCCCGGATAATTGCTTTGTATATACTCGATTACCGGATCATCCCGGACCACGGCTATCTTTTTGTCCTGCAAGGAAGCCAGGTCCGGGATATAGTTTTCCCTGTCCGGAACAATAATAACCCGGGTGGAATCCATATACGGGTTGGTGAACAGGAAATCCTGGGCATTGTCCGGGTTCTTGGCCAAATCCGAGATTGCGACGCATTCCCCGGCGGCGATCTTTTCCCTGCATTCCTTGCGGCTTTCCCCCGGGACCGGAGTGAAATCGATTCCGCTGCGCCGGCTCAGAAGAGAGACAACATCGGCTATGATTCCCCGGTATCGGCCGTTTTCATCCATGTCTTCCAGAGGCATCCGCGAGGACTGCACGCAAAGCCGGATGTCCTTGTTTTCCGCCAGATACTGTCTTTCCCGGGCGTTAAAGGTTATTTGCGAATCCCTGTCCCGTTCTGTTTCCGAGCCCAGCCACTTACCCTTGAGCTTGCCCACCTCCTCTTCAGTGACCGTGTTCATGGTCTTTTGCAGGATGTTTTTGAGGGTGCTCCGGCCCTTTTTAACCCCCATGGACACCGGGGTGTTCTCGAAATGCGGGCTGTCCATGATGGGCATGGTCTGCAGGTCCATCAGGAAATGCTTGTTTATGAGATAATCGAATACGGGTTTTTCCGCGAGCGCGGCCGCTGTTTGCCCGGAGGAAACGCTTCTCAGGCACCCCAGGGTGTTTTTGCGGGTTACCACCTCTATTTCCGGGTACTCTCTTTTGAGTATCTCCTCGTGATAAAAGCTCTCCGGTACGGCCACCTTTTCCCCGCTCAAAGAGTCAAGATCGCGGATGTCATTGTTTTCCTTTTTGGTGACTATTCCGGTAAAGACCATGAAATAGGGGCGGGTAAAGTCGATATCCTTCCTGCGCTGCGTTGTTTCCACCACGTCGCAGAGGACATCCAGGTCTTCGTTTTGGAGCATACCCAGATAGTCGCGCCAGGAGTCGGCGGTGACAAACTCCAGACTGATGTCCAGCTTTTCCGCCAAAAGCCGCATATAGTCGATGCTGAATCCTTTGGCCTTGCCCTCTTCCCGGAAGTTGAACGGCGGCCACCAGCTCATGCTGTCCACGCGCAGGACCGGATTCTTTTCCAGAAACGCTTTTTCCTTTTCCGTCAGGGCCGGGGCCGGGGATCTGTCTATGGTGATCCATTTTTGGGCCAGGCGGACCTTCTCCCGGTTCGGAACCCGGTCCATGGCCTTCTGCAGCGCGCTTCTAAGCGGGTCCATGTCCTTTTGCACCGCGATATACAGCCCCTGCGGTCCGAGCTGAGGTACGTTGACTTCGCCTCTTATCTCCAGGTCGGTCAAAAACTTGGTGGCAATGAGGAAGTCCACAGTGCCCCGGTAGCCGATATAGGCGTCCGCCCGGCCGTAGTTCACCGCCTTCAGTCCGTCCAGCACCCCTTTGACCTTGTGCAGTTCAATCCCCGGGTAGTCGCTTTCCAGGACCTCCTCCTGCTTGTAGCTTTCGGGCACGGCCACGATTTTGCCCGTTAGATCCTGAAAGTCGCGGATCTCCGGGTTGTCCTTTTCCGTGACCAGGATATACGGCAGCTCCAAAAAGGGCTTGGTGAAGAGCATGTATTCTTTGCGGCTCTCGGATATCCACAGGGAGGGCAGAAGGTCTATTTCGCCCTTTTTAAAGAGCTCCAAAAGTTCGGCCCAGGTGTAGCCGTTTATGTATTCAAAGGAGATGCCCAGCTTGCGCCCCAGCAGCTCCAGATGGTCGATGGCGTATCCGGAGGGCTTGCCGTGTCTGCTGAAGTCGAACGGGGCCCAGTCTTCCTCGTTTCCCACCCGGATGACCGGGTTTTCCCGCAGGAAGTCCAGTTCTTCCCGGGTCAGGTCCAAATCTTCCCGGGAGGCGATTTCCCGAGCGTTTTGGCCTGTTTTGTTTCCTTCCGGAGAAGCGGCAGCAGGAGAGGCGGCAAGTAGTAAAAGCAGAATGCATGAGGTAAAAAGCAAGAATTTTTTAAACATCATAAAGATTACATATCGGTTGAAATTCATTCAGTCCTGTTTATAACACCATTTGAATTATATGCCTAATTGAATTTGCTCCCGCTATAAATTGCAAGCGGTTAGCATGATTTAGTTATGTTTTCCAGATAGTTATGGGCGGTATGCCGGGTAAAAATGCGGAGCCGGCCAATAGCGCAACAACAGGCTTTAGGATTTGTTTGCCGGTTTGTAAATTAAAAAACGACTCCAAGAAAAAGCAAGAATTTTGCTTGCACCCCGCCCCGAAGTTGTCCTACCTCAAGGTACGAGTTTTTTAGTCGGGCACAAAATATTCTTAATTGATACCTAAAGGACTGAGTCATGGATAGAAACCATATCATGGGGCTTTCCGAAGAGGACCTTCTCGGGCTGGTGAACAAAAATTTTGCCACCCGTATTCAGGGACTCAAGGATGAAAATTTGCATGAGGCCTGGGAAGTGGTGAATAAACTGGCTGAAAACGGCTGGGGAATTGATATTCGGGTAACGAATGAGTTTATAAACGTGGATGGCTATAAATTTTACAGGGGACCGGGGACCATATTTGCCCAATACGGCTACCGCCCGGATTTTGCCTCTATAGTGGAGGGCATTTGCCGCACCGGTCTGGTGGCTTTACTTGAAACCGGGGAGCTTCGGGAATAGGGCCTTTTTTGCCCCGGGGAAAAAGAGGGAAAGGATTTTGGGATTTGAGTTTTAAAGTTTTGCATTAGACTGAATATAAACCTTGTCGGTCTGCATTCGGCCAGGAAAGAGGAAGTCCATGCCCCATATTTTCACCAACCGGCGCCGTCTGCATGATCTGACCGGGGACCGGGAGGACCTTAAAAGGCAATTTCGCTGGGAGACCATAAACGCGGTCATCTACAAGCTGGGGGGAGCGGTCTTTATAGCCGGAAGCATCCTTTTCTTCCCCGCTCTGGACGCGCACCGTGATCTGGGCTGCTGGATATTTTTTGTTGGTTCCGTGCTCTACCTTGTGGTCACGGTGCATGACCTGGCCGAGGTGCGGCGCAACTGGAAGAGTTCGGGTATGCACGATCGCTGGGCCAAACTGGAGTACGCGGCTGCTGTGAGTTATGTCCTGGGCACGGTCCTTTTTACCGTGGGCAGCGTTTTTTTTCTCTCCTTTGTGGCCAGGGATCTTGCCGGGGCCTGGTTTTTTGTTTGGGGCAGCTTTCTTTTCGTGGTCGGGGCGTGCATAAACGTTTTGCAGATTGCCAGGGCGGATTCCATGCTTACCCTGCATCTTATGAATCTGACCGCGGTGGCCTTTGTGGTGGGGTCGGTGCTTTTTACCCTGGCTTCAGTGCCTTATCTGTGGGATTTTGAGTCTTCCGCGGACTATCTGACCCTGAACAAGTTCATGGCCTGGCAATACCTGCTGGGGAGCATCCTGTTTTTCATGGGCGGGATCTTTAATTACTGGCGGGCTTACGTGGTAATCCGCCGGGCGCTTTCCGAGCAGGGCTAAAAGGGATTTTCTCCATTCCGTTCTTGCCGCTTCCGGGGTAGCGGCTCAGGC
>CAZTKE010000028.1:0-15236 GCA_964614055.1 uncultured Desulfovibrionales bacterium
CTGTTATTGTTGCTTATATCCGGAAAATCAGTAGCAAAAGGTGAAAGTGCTGTTATAGTAGCAGGTTATCAAGGTCTTTTTGACGTTCAAGGGAGGTAAAATATGTCTGTTTATCTTGTACAGCACGGTAAGAATCTGCCCAAGGAACAGGATCCGGAGCAGGCGCTGTCCCCGGAGGGCAAGTCCGGGGTGGAGGCCGTGGCCGGTCAGATGCGCAAAATGGGCCCAACTCTTTCTCTTATAGAGCATAGCCCCAAACTGCGTGCCAGGCAGACCGCGGAGATATTTCGGGATATGCTGGGCGGAGATGTGCAGTCCCGGGAGCGCAGCGGGATCAAGGCCCTGGATGACCCCCGGCCCGTGGCTGAAGAGCTGGATTCAAAAAAGGATGTAATGCTTGTGGGACATTTGCCGTTTATGTCCAAACTGGCTTCCTGTCTTGTTTTTAATGATCCGGAAAAACCGGTGGTCCAGTTTGAAAACGGCGGAGTGCTTTGCCTGGACCGGGATGTGGAAAGCGGGATGTGGCTGATTAAATGGACACTGTATCCTTCGCTTTTGGTTTAAACCCAAGCCCGGGCCGAGTCTCAAGTCCGGGCTCAGGTAACCCGGGATTATCCATCCCGCGACAAGATCCAGGTAAAGCACGCATTTTATAAAATCAGAATTGTCCTGTGCGCAAAAGGACCAGGGTACAGGCCGTTTCGGTTTTAATTTGCTTTTCTTGCAATTTTTTCTGCAAATCGGGATTTTCCGTCCCCGGGTTGAATATGACCCGTTGCGGGTTTAGGGCTAATATCTGCCCGGCAAGATCGGTGGATATTTTTGGGGACACGTACAGGGTCAGGGTGTCCACTTTTTCTTTTATGTCCTCCAGGGATTTTGCGGTTTGAAGCCCTTCAATAGTGTTTATTGCCGGATGCACCGGAATAACCTTGTGCCCGGCTTCCACCAGCATTCGTACTGCCTTGTTCGAATAGCGCTCCGGCTTGGGGCTGGCCCCGAGAACCACCACGGTCTGTCTTTCTTCCATCATTTACCCCCCTGCAGAATATCTTTTTATTTTTGATAAACGAAATAATCAACGTTATTATTCAAAGTGAAAATTTATCTGCGTCAACAAATTCCCACACTGACTTGAGCGGTCTTTTTCGCCCATTATTGCTTGTTTTTCCAGAGGTTCTTATCGTTGATCCCGGAAATTAAGTGCCGGAACTAGGGGTTGTTATGCTAGTCTTTACTTACTTATTTTAGCATGCTAACTATTTTAATGTGTATATCTTTTTTATCTGTAAATCTTTAAAAAAGCACGGCGGTGTTTGATGTTTTCGGATATTCTTAAAAGATTTATTCTTTTCTCCGGCATGCTCATTTTTATTTTCTCCGTATCCATATCCGGGGCGTTTGCCCAGGGAGAGAAGGATACCATTACCTGGCTCGAGCCCGATTTTCCTCCTTGTTTCGTTCACAGCGGACCTTATGAGGGTTTGGGATATGAAGACGTGATTACGGATATTATACAAAAGAGGCTTGATGGTTATAAGTTCAAGACCAGAAGGGCCAATGTTTCCAGAATGTATAAGGAATTCAAAGCCGGGCGCAAGGTGTGTCACGTGGCCTTTTATCGCAATCAGGAAAGGGAGAAGTTTATGCATTTCTCCGTACCGAACACGATTACCTTTCCTGTAGTTCTGGTGACCAGCAAAGAAAAAGTAGGCCTTTTTGAGGGCCAAAAGGAGGTAAGCTTGAAGGAGGTTTTGAAGAATAAGGAACTGAGCGTCTCCCTGGTCAAGGATCGGTCCTACGGGGCGGCTTTGGATAAAGTCCTGAACAAATACGGGCACACGGATAATGTGCATTGGTATGTAGGCGATGATATCGGGGAAAAGCCGCTTAAGATGGTTATTAAAGGCAGGATTGATTATACGCTGGCCCTTCCGGAGGAAGTCATGTATTGGGCGGAAAAAAACGGGGTCCGGGACCGGGTCAAGATCATTCATTTAAAGGAGAATCAGGGCGAATTTTCCTCCTGGCTGGGTTATGTAGCCTGCCCCAAGACCGAGTGGGGCGCAAAGACAATCAAGAATATAAATCGGGTCCTGCGCAAGGTGCGTCCGCTTGAGTCCTATAGAAAGGCCTATGAACGCTGGATAGATGAGGAGAGCATCCCCAGGTACCGGGAGTTATACAGTGATTTCTTTCTTAAAACCGGGATTGAAAATTGAATGACCGTTTACGCGGAGATCTAATCGGGGTTGTCCTGGCCGGAGGCGGCAGCCGCAGATTGGGGCGGGACAAATGCCGGATCGAAGTGGGGGAAGAGGATCTGGTGACCCGGACGGTGCGCCTGCTAAAAAATTTCTGCCCCGATGTCCGGCTTGTAGGCAGGTACGCCTCGGAGCACGGCCTTGATATTCCCAGCTGCCGGGACGAATTTCCGGGTATAGGTCCGCTTGGGGGGATTTTAACCGCCCTCAAGCGATCCGGGAGCAAAGCATGCCTGGTATTGGCTTGCGATCTGCCTTTCCTGGATCGGGAAACATTGTCCGTACTCATAAAAGAAAGGGATCTGTGCGGCGACAATGCGGTTATGACCACTTTCAGACAAAATGAAACCGGGTATATTGAATCCCTGGTGGCTGTCTATGAACCCGCGGCCTTTGACTTGCTTTATCCCGGTCTGGAAAGGGGAGAATTCAAGCTGAGCCGGCTTATACCCGAGAACTGCAGGCATCATATACCTTATTCCCGGGAAAAAAACCGCGTTTTTTTAATGTTAACCACCCGGAAGATTTGAAGTATCTATAATCCTCTATATTTCAGCTAGTCCCTTGGCCGCCAGCAGACCGGTGGCCGCAGCGGAAACAATATTTCCGGCCACACCCGGGCCGTCTCCGGCCACGAACAGTCCTTTTATTTCGGTTTGCAGGCTTTTGTCCGTTATCACCTGGGTGGCAAAGAATTTTATTTCCGGGGCATAGAGCAGGGTTTCGGAGTTGGAAACCCCGGGAATGACGCAGTTAAGCTGTTCCAGTCCCTCACTCACATTGGTCAGGATCCTTTCCGGAAGGGCCATGGCGATATCCCCGCAGACCACATTTTTCATGCTCGGCTCGATATATCCCTTCTTGACCCGGTTCCAGGTACTGCGCCTGCCTCTCTTGAGATCGCCGTACCTCTGCAAAAGGGGTTTTCCCCCGCCTATTAACGTGGCCAGCCGTCCAATGGCCTCCCCGTAAGAATGGTTGTCCGTGACCGGATCGGTCAGGACCACCTTGGACAAAAAGGCAAAGTTGGTGTTTTCCGACTTGGTGTTCATGTAGGCGTGACCGTTCACGCAGACAAAGTCCTGATAATTCTCCAGGCTGACAAAACCGCCGCGGTTGGTGCAAAAGGTGCGGGTCTGGTCGTCGTATTTCTGAGTCTGGATGAAAAAGGTCGGATCATAGATTATATCCGTTATATCCTGCATTATCTCGTTATGCACTTCCACCCGGACTCCTACTTCTATGCCTCTCTGGGTTACTTCCAGCCCCATTTTTCCGGCCAATTCGCTCATCCAGTCCGCGCCCACCCGGCCGGGAGCGAGGATAAGACTATCCGTGAGATATTCCTGCTTGTCGGTTGCAACGCCGGTAACATGACCGTTTTCCGTGAGTACCTCGCGGACTTCCTCGTTGCAGGCGATGTGCACGCCTTTATTTTCAATGTGTTCGGCCATGGCCGCGATATGCCGGGGGAGGCAGTCGCTGCCCAGATGCTTTTGCCGGATTAAAAGCAGTTCAATGCCGTATTTTCGGGCCTGTTTGCGCATTTCCTTGGCCGAGTCCATGTCCGTGGGATAGACCTTGCCGTCCATGTCGAAGCGGTTGAATATTTCCTCGGTTTCGTTGATAAGGGTCATGGCTTCTGATTTGGGCAGGAACTGGGTAAGGTCGGTCTTGCCCAGTTTGTGGATGTAGTTCAGTTTCCCGTCGGAAAAAAGGCCGGCCCCGCCGATGCCGGAAAGTATATTGCACGGATTGCATTTGAGGCATTCCTGATCTTCCTTGATCGGGCATTTCCTTTTTCGGGGGTGTCTTCCCTTTTCCAGGAGAAGGACTTTCTTGTTTGTATTTTCCGCTAGATAATAGGCGGAAAAAAGGCCGGCCGGTCCGCCGCCAACGATTACCGTGTCGTATTTTTCAGGCATTTGCTTTTCCTTAATGGGCAAAGATTATTGCTTTAAAGTGGGCCTTTAAAGTCGACTTTCAAGACAAAAATAATGCGAGTTCACGAAAGACGCGTGACTCGCATTATTGATTTTTAATAAGAATTCCCCGGCTTGGCAAGGAAAAAGTGATCTGGCGTGTAGGGAAGTATGATCAGGCCAGGCGTACGTGTATGCATTTGATCATGGCGCAGATTTCTTCGCCCGGCCTCAGTTCCAGATCATGCAGACCGTTGTTGGTGATTACCACATTTAACGTCAGGTCCTCGCATACCAGCCGGACAATATTTAGGCCGTTTTCCGGTTCTATCTCCAGCACCCGCATGGCGAGTACGTTTCTGGCCGAAACTTTTTCCGGGGTTGTCCGGGAAAGGATAATGTTTTCCGGACGGATAATCGCCCGGATTTTTTCTCCTGGTTCGGCCTGGTCGTAGCTGATCAGTCTGGTCCCGGATATATCCACCTCGGTCAGGCCGTTTTCCCGGCTCAGGACCTTTCCTTCCAGAACGGTACAGCCCACGAATTCGGCCACAAAATCGGTACAGGGTTTTTCCAGGACATCGCCCAGCAGGCCCTTTTGCTCGATGTGCCCTTCGTGCATCACCGCGGCCTCGTCTCCGAGCGTCCATACGTCGTCCATGTCGTGGGTTACATGGATGACAGTGGTTCCGTATTTTTTTATTGCCCGGCGCAGCATTCGGCGCAGATCCTTTTTGGTGGATGGGTCCAGGGCGGACAGGGGTTCGTCCATCAGAAGCAGGCGGGGACGAACCACCAGGGATCTGGCCAGGGCGGCCCTTTGTTGTTCTCCACCGGACAGGGTCTTCGGCATACGGTGCAGGAGATGGTCGATATGCAGGGACTCGGAGATTTCCTGGACCTTCTCCGGGATATTTTGTTTTGTTTTCTTGCGCAGGCCGTAGGCGATATTTTTATATACATTCATGTGCGGCATCAGGGCATAATCCTGATAGACGATGCCGATATTTCTTTTTTCCGGTTTTTTTCGGGTGATATCCTCTCCGTTGAGAATGACGTTGCCCCGGTCCGGCAGGTAAAAGCCGATTATGCATTCCAGGAGAATGGTTTTACCCGCGCCCGTAGGGCCGACCAGGGTCAGGTATCTTCCTTGCTCCAGATCGAGGTTAATGCCTTTCAGGCTGAATTCGCGCAGATTTTTGTAAAGTCCCCGGATTTCAAGAAAACTCATAAGTCGGCTTCCGTTTTTTCAAAGATGAATATGGCCATGAAGGACACGATTATGAGTATGATCCCGCTGGTTACGGCCATATCCATGTTTCCGTAGGAGATATTCAAATAGAGGTGTATGGGCAGGGTGTCTGTCTTGCCCGCGCTGCCCCCGGCCAGAATGAGGATGGTCCCGAAGGTGCCGATGCAGCGGGCAAAGGAAATGACTCCGGCCGCAGTGATTCCGCTCTTGGTCAGGGGCAGGGTTACGTTGAGGAAAGTTTCCCATTGCGAGTAACCCAGACTGCGGGAAACGAATTCTATGCGGGGGTTGATGAAGTCGAAGCTGGATTTCATGATGCGTATGGCATAGGGCAGGGCGGTAAAAAATTGGGCGGCGACTACTCCTTTTTGGGTGAAAACAAAATTCAGCCCGGATTGCTGCAGAAACTTTCCAAAGGGGGTTTTGCCGAACAAAAGGAGCAGGCACAGACCCAGAACCAGCTCGGGGAAGGCCACCGGAAGATCCATTATGGTTTTGACCACGGCTTTGCCCCGGAAAGAGAACCGGGACAAAGCATAACCGATGGGCAGGGCCAAAAGCATGACCAAAAGAGAAGAGACAGCCGCGGTCCACAAGGAAAGACGCAGGGAAAACAGCAGTTCACTGGAGTGCATGTTTTCCCACACCGCACCCCAGGAAGGAACGATGAGAAAGGAGCCGATGGCCATCAGCAGTATGGCCGTAACTCCCACGGAAACGGCTATTACTCCGCCGCGAAAGAAATCTATTCTGCGGAACACGGTTCAAAGCCCCATTTTTTCCAAATGGCCAGGCCTTCCTTGGAGCTTATGTAGGCATTGAATTTTTTTGCCAGCGGGTTTTCCCGCCCGTAACTGGTCACCGCGGTGGGGATGGTTTTAATGATATTCTTCTCCGGATCAATCCTTAAAACATCCATTTTGCCCCGGCCTTCGGACCAGGTGGTCAAATCGGCCCAGATCACGGCCGCATCCACCTGTTCCATGGCCACGTAGACCAAGAGCTGATTTACCGTGGGGGCGTAAACGTCAATATTGGGGTGTACCTTTTCCCACAAACCGTTCTGCTTGAATATCTTTCTGGCCACCCGCCCGATCGCCGGGGATTTGGGATCGCCTATGGCCGTGGAAATGTCCGGATTGGCAAAGTCCTTCAGTCCGGAGACATTCCCGGGGTTGCCCTTGGGCACGGCTATTACCGGGACATGTTTGACTATTTTGTGGATGGAGTCTTCCACGATCCAGCCGTTTTTAAGCGCGTCGTAAGTGTATTTGGCAGCTCCGGGAATGAGCACGTCGCATTTCTGGCCCATCTTGAGCATCCCGAATAGTTCTCCGGAACTCCCATAGTGTGTATCCACTTGAGCCCCGTGTTTTTTTTCGAAATTGGCGATCATTTCATCCATGGGCTTCATCAATCCCGCACCGGAAAAGACCATCAGATCGGCGGCAAAGGCGCTGGAGGCGAAAAAGACTAAAACGAGAAGCATGGTGATTTTTTTGAACATGGTCTGCATCCCCCTTGATTATAAAATTGTTGTATTTTGAAATTTAAATATTTTATATTTAACAATGAGAATTTTTTATGTCAATGGTGACTTAATGTGTTTGAAATTATAATGGGAAAGTAGGCTGGAAGGAAGTAGACCTATATAAAAGTAATCGGTTATGCACAGTTGCACCATGTGCTGAAAACCGTGTCCCCTGCTTCTGAAAATTTGTTCGAGGGACATACGCGAGGGTGTGATTGTCTGAATACCGCGGTGGGTGGTCCGGGTTAGAATTTTTGCACGTCGCGGGATTGAAGAAGATTAAAATAAGCCACCGAAAAAATTATCCCGATCCGGGGCTTATTGAACTTTAACTGTCAGGAGCAGTATAAAAGCCGCTTAATCCGGATCGGGATACGAACATGAAATACCCGACCTAAGGGTTGGCCTAGAGGAACTGGTATTTTGTTGGGAAAAGTTTTTATGTTTTTGGAAGATCGCCTTTTTAGCCGGAAGCAGATTCCGGTGGACTTATCGTTTTGTTAATACGGCCCTTCAAAGCCTCTGTTCTCCATGCATCTGTTTACGTATTTATTCCAGTCTCCTGTGTATCTGGCCTTGTATTTCCGGTCCGCTTGGGTGTGGCAGTCAAACAGGGCGTCCTTTCTTTTTTCTGCGCTGCTTTTAAGCATTCCGGAGCAGCCGCCTAAAAAAAGACCGCTAATTAATAATATTGCTAATATGCCGGATGATTTTTTCATTTCAGTCCTTCCGTTTTTATGCTTTGGACCATAATTTGGGGACGATGGGATGATAACCCATGTCCTGAGCGACAATATCCAGCGGGAGCATTTCGAAGGGTAAAAGGTCCATCAACGGAATGTCCACCAGCTGGGAGGTATCAAGGCACGTTATGTACTTTTTGCACTTATGGCAGACATAAATACGTTCGTGTTGATTATTTTTTTCGTGGAAGTATTCCAGGGAGTCGTTTTCTTCGTTGCCGCAATAAGGACAGACTATTCTACGCAGCCGCCATTCATACGAACAAAGAGAGCAATGCAGCCATCTTTGGCCGCCGTGAGCCCTCAGATATTCTTGGTTATCCTGCTTCTGACGCAGATACGTTGTATCCGGATAGGCACCGCATATTGGACAATAACCCTGATCCCAGCGCATCTTTTCAATGTAGGGGGACATTTTGCCGGAGAGCGTTTCCAAATAGGGCTTCAGACATTGCTCAAGCATGAAGTTTGTAATTTCCATATCTATGTTTAGCTCATCGGCCGTGTCCGAAATGGTCTGATCATCCCCGAAAATGATTGAGTCGAGCCATTTTGGGCTTATGTCCGGGTTATTTTTAATATATAAACGCAAGGCTGCGGTCTCCCGCTTTAGATTGGGAAAGCCGGCTTCAAGCGCTTCAAGCATACGTTGAAATCCCGTGTCCATTTCCGGGAAACGGCTTCCGGCGTCCAGGTCGGACAATGCGGGAACTCCACTTGCCAGACGATCCATATCCGGCGCCTTTATTTCGCGCATCGTGCTCGACAATTCTTCTTTGAGGGAATTTTTAGCCAGGATTAATTCTTCAAAAGAGCCGATTATATTCTCCAAATCGGGGTTGCGTTCTTTTACCCGCTGTATGTTTGTATGTAATTGTTCTGTGGTCAGTCCTTGATTGAGCATGTCTTTCCCTCCTGTATACAGCAGCTACTAGGTAAGGGCCGCTGCGAGCTCAGCGGCCCTTTATATTGATTAGGCTATTCGTTTGGATCTTTTGCTGACCCGTTCGGCTATCAATTTTCCCAATCGGCTTTGCGGATTGTATGCGGAGGCGCTGGCCACGGCATATTTCCAGTAATTATTCGGTTTGTCGGTGATAATATAGATCACGTTGGTGGAATCCGCATCAATCATTCGCGCTTGGGGATGGTCTTTCTTCACTTTGCTCAGCCTGGCCTGGGCAAAGTCCAGCATGTCTTTTCTGTCTCCGAAGTTCATGGCCCCGGTGGGACAGGCTTTGACACAGGCGGGCAGCATATTGTTCCTAATCCTGCCGTAACACATGTCGCATTTAGTCAGTATGCCTGTACCGGTATTCAGGCGGGGGATATTATAAGGACAGGAGTTGACCACTTCCTGGACGGCGTAACTATCCAGATATCTGGTTCTGTCCGTATAAAGGACCGCTCCGGTTGCTTCATCTTTTATTATTGCATCCTTTACGTATGTGTCGGCAACAAATTTGCATGGGGGATCAATGCAATGCCGGCATTGATCCGGGAAAAAATTCCATACCACTCGGCCGTCTTCTTTGTGTTCGCTGAAGCGGACGAGTTTGTATGTATAAGGATTCAAATCTGCAGGATTTTGATGCGTACCCCGCTGTTTGGTTTCATTGGCCGGCAGTCCATGCCATTCCTTGCAGGCAACTTGGCATCCTCTGCAGGCCGTGCAACGGGAAGTGTCGATAACGAATGTCTTGGACATCGTATTTCTCCTTCTGTTTATGACGGGCGACAAAAGCCGCCCGCATATTTTACAGCTCCAGTTCGGTCACTTTTTCAATCTTGTTAACGTCGACCATAAGGGCCTTGTATTCAGGGATGTTTGTATTGGGGTCACCCACGGAGGCAGTAAGCCTGTTTGAAGCATCCCCGGCCCCTTTGGTGGTCCAGCCGTAGCAGAAAGGCATCCCAATTTCGTGGACGGTTTTGCCTTCTACCTTCAGGGGGGTCATCCGGATAGTGACCATAGCTATGGCTTCTACCCGCCCTCGGGCACTGGTTATGGCCACCGGGTCACCGTTCTTGATACCTTTTTCCTCGGCCAATTCGTGGCTCATTTCAACATACTGTTGCGGTTCCGCTTCCAGCAGGTTGGGCGTGTTACGCGTTTCTCCTCCACCGCACCACATTTCTGTCACGGAATAGGTGGTAAGGACGATTGGAAAACGTTGGTCCCCGGGTTTTGCCAGTGGGTCCACGCTTTCGCCCCAATGCCGCTTGAAGCAGGGGTTGTTGAATTGATCAGAAAAAGGATTTCTTTTTAGCGGGGATTCAATGGGTTCATAATGTTCCGGGAAAGGTCCATCAGGACGGCCCGGTCCGAATATCTGACCGTGTCCGTGCTGGCGCATGATGAAGGGATAGCGACCTTTGCCGCTTGCCATGGGCGGCCATCCGCCGTCCGGGACATCTCCTTTCCAGCCGGAGCCGGTCCATTCGATGACTGCTTTCTGCGGAGCGAAGGGTTTGCCCTGACGGTTGACCGATGCCCGGTTATAGAGGATACGTCGGTTGACCGGCCAGCACCAGGAGTAATTGGGGTACAGGCCGATATTTTTCTGCATTTCGGTTTGGTTCAGGTTTCTGCGTTTGCCCTTGTTTCCTTCTTCTTTGGTGTAGCTTCCGCAATATAACCAGTTCAGGGATGTGGTCGAGCCGTCATCTGCGAGCGCCGCAAAGCTGGGGACCTGATCCCCGGCCTTGTATTTGGTGCCTTTGTAGACAGTATCCCGGACGAATTTTCCGTTGTTTCGACGGGCCATTTCCTCGGCATCGTAAAACGTGGGCCAATCCATTTTGCGCAACGGATCCGGATAGGCCCCGTTTTCGTTATTGTATAGTTTTCTGACCTCGTTCATTATCCCCACGATCATTTCGCCCATGGTCCGGCATTTGCCTAAAGGCTGCTTGGCCTTGTGATGCCAGATGAGCCAACGTCCGCTGTTGGTTACGGATCCGTCTTTTTCCACACGATGAGCGGAAGGCAAGAGGAAAACTTCGGTCTTGACCTTGTTCGGCTCGACTCCGGGCCTATGCCAATTTTCGGCTGTTTCCGTGTGGTGCAGTTCACCGACCACGAGCCAATCCAGATTATCGGCTGCTGCCCTGTTTTTGTTTGAGTTCGGGGCGCTTTGCAATGGATTGGTTCCGAATACGAAGCCGCCCTTTATCCTCCCCTTGTACATGCGGTTGAAGAGCGGAATGTAGGAGTAGTCATTCCCGGGTTCCACCTTGGGAAGGTATTGGTAGCAAAAGCCGTTTTCCGGAGTAGCGTTTTCCCCGTACCAACCCTTGAGCAGGCTGGCCAGATATTTGGGCTTATTCTCCCACCAATTGGCACTCAAAGGGTCATTGCTGACCGGAGTATTGGCCTTGTTGTAGTCTTCAAAAGTCTGCCAGTCGGCGCTGGGAACTCCCAGGTAGCCGGGCAGGATATGCCAGAGCAGACAGTGATCCGTGGATCCCTGGACATTGGGCTCTCCTCGAAGGGCGTTTATGCCGCCGCCGGCGACTCCTATATTTCCGAGAAGGAGCTGGATTATGGCGGCCAGACGGATATTCTGCACGCCCACAGTATGCTGCGTCCAACCCAAGGCATACATTATCGTCCCGGATTTGTCAGGTTTATGGGTAGTTGCAAATGATTTGTAGGTCCGGAGCAGATTTTCTTTGGATACTCCGGTGGTGCTGGAAACCTTGTCCAGGTTGTATCGCGAGTAGTGCTTCTTGAGTAGGTTGTAGACGCACCTTGGATGCTTAAGAGTCTTGTCCTGCTTGGGTACTCCTTCGGCATCGGTCTCAAAGGCCCATTTATTGTTGTCGTAACTGTTCTTTTTCGGATTGTATCCGGAGAAAAGTCCGTCATTAAAACTGTAGGATTCACTGACAATAAAAGAAGCGTTGGTGTATTCCGTTACATATTCCTTCTGGATAAGATCATTGTCCAACATGTATTTGACCATCCCGCCCATGAAGGCGATATCCGTACCGCTTCTCAAGGGGACATGAAAATCGCTCCTGGCCGAGGTCCTGGAGAATTTGGGATCTACATGAATTACTTCGGCCCCCTTGTCCTTGGCCTTCAGAACCCATTTGAAGGATATCGGATGATGCTCGGCGGCATTGCTGCCCATTATGAGGATGGCATTGGCGTTTTTGATGTCAATCCAGTGGTTGGTCATCGCACCGCGCCCGAACGACTCTGCCAGAGCCGCTACAGTCGCGCTGTGTCAGATACGCGCCTGATGGTCCATGTGGACCACCCCCAAACCTCTCAGGAACTGGTGGGAGAGCGCGCATTCCTCGTTGTCCATTTGGGAAGTCCCCAGTTGGAAAATGGACTCGACCCGGTTCACTTCCTGACCTTTGTTGTTATAACGTTTGAAATCACTGTCCCGGGTGGACTTGACGCGGTTGGCGATGGTTTTAAGCATCCAGTCCCATGATTTTTCTTCCCAATGGTCACTGTAAGGTGCCCGGTAAAGCGGTTTGGTCACGCGGTGGTCAGGTTCATGCATTGACAGCATTGCCGCGCCCTTGGCGCATAGCGCTCCTTCGCTTACCGGATAATCCGGATCACCTTCTGTGTTAACCATTTCCCCGTTCTTGACGTGCACCAGGATATGGCAGCCCACGGAACAGAACGGACAGACCGAAATCACCTCCTTGGCCCCTTCCATCTTAAGCCCGGCCGCATAGGCCTTGACTCCGCCGAGATCAAATCCCAGTTTGACCAACGGGATACTGGCCACTCCGGCGCCGGTGAGTTTGATAAATTTTCGTCTGCTAAACTTCATAGCTCCCTCCTTGTTGAGAGATAAACTGACTTTTGGAGGCTATTTATTTTTTCCTCCCCACTAATCGTTAATTTATACCTGACATCGTTCGAGGAGTACGTCAATAAAAAATTAATTATTTTAATATGTTAGAAAAAACACATAGGCGTTTCCTTTAGGTCTCGGTTTGGGAAAGAATGTGACATTTCCAGACTGGAATCTTCGAAAGGATGGGCAAGAAAGCAGATGAGCCAAGCATGTGAAATGGCATTATACTAAATAAGCGGCGGTCGAACTCACGCTTGATCTGTAGCAGTCAAAAGGTGTTGTTTCGCTCCCAGAAGTTTTTTACTTCAAAGGGAAAAATTTCTTCCGCCAGTTTAATTGCTTCGGATTCTACACAATTAAACCAAAAATCGAATTTTTCCATTAGCTTTCGTCCTTCCGGGGTAACTTGGTATCCGCTGCGGTTCCCTCCACGTTTTTCAATAAGGCTGATATTAAGTATTTTTTCTGTGCTTTTTATTTTTCCCCAAGCGGCCCGATAGGACATGCCCATGGCCTCGGCCGCTTTTTTTAGCGAACCGTATTCTTCTATGCCCTGCAAAAGAAATTCCCGTCCCATGCCGAAAAAAACGCCCTCCGCCGCTTCCAACCAAATGTGCAGTCTGACAGTGGGGACTGTATTATTCAACTTTTTCTCAGAATGTTGAACACTATTTTCCGAATGGGCATTTAGGAAACATGCAGGTTTCACATTCATGGCACATACCTCCGTGTCCCATTTTGGCGAGATCGCTCCGACTGATTTCTTCCCCGGCAAGCAGGCGGGGGAGAATAAGGTCAAAACTTGTGGTATTGAAGTACAGTGCACAGGCGGGAACCCCGAATATCTGGACCGAATCGATCCGGGCCAGCAGGGTCATGGCTCCGGGAAGAATCGGGGCGCCGTAAAGTATGTCCCGGGCTCCGGCTTCGGCAATTCCCTGTCTGGTCATATCCTCGGGGTCCACTGAAAGTCCGGCTGTGGTTATTATCAGGTCACACCCCTCGGCGATAAGGTCTTTGATGCCTTTTTTAATTTCTCTTGTTTCATCTGGAACAATAATGCTTTTCCGGACTTCGCAGCCGAATTTCTTGACTTTGCGCGAGATAATGCTCCCGAACTTGTCTTTAATCAGGCCCTTGAAAACTTCCGTTCCAGTAATCTGGATACCCACTTTTGCCTGCCGCATGGGCTTTATCCTGAAGAGCGGTCCGTTCTCGAGAAGGGTCAGGGAGGCTTCAAATGTTTCGCGGTCAAGATACAAAGGTATGGCTCGAGTGCCGGCTACACGAGTATCTTTGGAAACCACTGTGTCAGAATGTTTGCAGGCGCACATTACGCCAGGAAGCATGTTGAAGTGGTTGAGCGCCTCTTCCTCGACCAGCAAGAGCCCGTCCCGCTCCGCCTTTAAATTTATTTTTCCCTCACTGGGTTTTCCTTCCGGGATAATTCCCTCCCCGGCCATCATTTGACTGAAGCATTCGGCAACTGTGTCTTCGTGCACCCAATTCGGATCAGTCCCTTTTTCTTCATCTATGTATACGCGGTTGCGGCCCATTTGCTGGAGTCGGCATACATCGCCGACTGTTATTTCCTGACCGGCCTTGAATTCCGCTCCCTTGTTCCTGCCGGGTTCGATTTTGGTCATGTCATGCAGCAGCTTATGCCCGACTGCCTTTTCCACGGGGATAGCCCGGACGGAATCGCTGTATAGGATGTGGTCCTGTTTTTGGGGGTGTTGTCGGTTGTAGGGTGAATTCCCCTGGCAGGACTTGCAAGTGCCGCCATGATTCAAAGGGTAGGCCTCTCCACAGAGGGGACAAACAGCAATTTTACCCTTGCTGCGTTTTTGCAGGAGATTTTTTTTAACCTCGATCTTTTCGCTGGAGCATATCTGCGGTCCGGCTTCTCTAATTTGGAAATATAAAAGATCCGAGTCCTGCTGGGGTTTGGGCTTGAGCTTCAGATACCAAGTCTCAATTTCCGACCAGTGTTTTATTTTTTCTACATCCAAAAATATTCTTATTCCGTATCCATTGGATTTGTCATAAAGGCTGAGGGCGTATATCCCCATGTCCACAATCTTGAGCCAACCGTTCCCGATTTTACAGGGAGTTAGTATTTGGATGGCGTCTGGCAGGCACCAGGAAGTCTCCGAGATCGCATCATAGAGTATATCTTTCGGGAGGTGACGCTTGGCTTCCTCGACCATGAAGCCGCCAATAAGGATCCCCGGAGCAGGATAGCCGTGAAAGTTTCTGGCCAGTTCCGCGTATTCGTCGATCGTATAACTTCCAACTTTCCAATTTGTTTGCGCAGCGACATTTTTGATGTTTTTCATGTCATGCTCCTTGGATTTTATTTATGTCTTATTTGATATAAAATCCAAATAGAGCTGTCAAAACAAATTAAAAAGAACAATAGGCTAGAAATAACATAGTAATATATGCTGAAAGTAAAAATCAAAGTAATACCTTGATTTTATAATTTAACAATATTTGAATAAATCGTAGAGAAAATAGGATGATGAGTTAGGAGGGGGAAATATTTTATCTGTCTCTTAAATTGTATACAAAAGGGCTACTATATGTTCTGGATTGTTTTGGGATAGGCTGGATGGGCAATCAGTTTGAGTCAATTTTTTTACGGCCCAAAAGGCCTGTGGGTTTGAACAAAAGGATGAGGATCAAAAGG
>CAZTKE010000029.1:0-15147 GCA_964614055.1 uncultured Desulfovibrionales bacterium
GCCGAAAAAAGCATTAATTATTGCACATGCGAGGACTGGGACAATGATGGACGCTTTGGAGCAGTTGTGCATAAATTGGAAATAAATAAAAAAGTGCTCAAATCCAATATAGGAGACTATGGGGATTGCGCTTCCACTAAAGCCAGTCTTTCCTTATGCAATGAAAATGCAAATTATTGTGCCTGCGAGGATTGGGACAAGGACGGCAGGTTCGGCGTGGTTTTATACGAAATAAAAAGATA
Organism: uncultured Desulfovibrionales bacterium; assembly: GCA_964614055.1. GTDB lineage: Bacteria > Desulfobacterota > Desulfovibrionia > Desulfovibrionales > Desulfonatronovibrionaceae > CAYNNQ01. The sequence continues at coordinate 243 of CAZTKE010000029.1, forward strand.
CAAACCCAAGGTTGTAAAATCAAACATTGGCGACTTTTATAAGTGCACTGCATTCAAGTCGAGTTCATCCCGGTGCGATTACTAACAGCGTGACCTTTTTCGCCTACCGGACTATCCGGATTGGATAAGCATTTTATCCACGGATATCCTTTATCGAACACCAGCACATCCCGGTCAAGCAAAAGTAATGGAGTTGTCGATTTTCTTGATCCACACCTGTCCGTTGTGCGGAAAAAACAAAACCTTGCGCCCCTGCTTCCCGCCCACGTCTTCGGCGACCACCCGAATTCGCTTGTCCTTGAGGTAGGCATAGGCCATTTGTACATTGGTATGGCCGGCCCCGATACTGCGCATCCCGATCTGATCCGCCCCGCCGAAGACCTTGGCCTTAAGGGCCCGGGGAGTTACCCCCTTCTTGGAATACAACTCCAGGAGATAATCCAGGGCGGAATTAACGTACTTGTATACGGAGTAAGTGCTGCCTTCCCTTTCATGCAGCCGATAATCCGGAAGCATGGCGTGAAAAGTCCCCCCGATCATCAGCTCCTCGTTTATAAGCATGACCGACACACATGAACCAAGCACTGTCTGCACCAAACAGGGACGCTCAAAAATCCCTCCATCCCCGATGTGCAGATAGATCGTATCAAGTCCCTGGGAATAGCTGCTCTGGATCAATTCATACCCTACCTGGCGGTTTGGTGCATTTCAAAGACTCGGGCTATATCTTACTTATTGGAGGGGAAATTATTCCGCCAACCCCGGCCGTAGCTAGCCGGTGAATCTGTAGGTGGCCGGGGCCACCTGCTTCAAGGGGAGTTTCATGCCGGTCAGGCTTTCCGAATGTCCAATACAAAGATAACCGTCCCGGGCCAGATACCTGCACAGCTTGCGCAGAATATGCTCCTGATCGGTGCGTTCGAAATAAATAAGCATGTTGCGGCAGAAAATAACGTCGAACTCTTCCCGGAAATCAAAATTCTGCATTATGTTCAACTGGCGAAAACGAACCAGCTTCCTGATTTCCGGGGCCACCCGGACCAGGTTTTTCTGGCGGTCCCGACTCCTTAAAAAATATTTGCGCTTCAGATTAAGGGAAACCTTGTTCAGCTTGTCCTCCGGATATACGGCCCGAACCGCCTTTTCCAGAACCGCGGAGCTTATGTCCGTGGCCAAAATCTCGCATTGGGCCCGGGAATAGGCGCTGAAAAACTCCTTTAAGACTATGGCCAGGGTGTACGGTTCCTCCCCGGAAGAACAGGCGCAGCTCCAGGCGGAAAACTTGCGGGAAAAATCGTTTTTGGCCACCCAATCCGGAAGCACCTTGTTGTGCAGGAATTCAAAATGCTTGGGCTCGCGGAAGAATTCCGTGGTGTTGGTGGTGACCACATTCATGAAATGGGGCATCTCCACTTCCAAACCCTGGAGACTGAACAGGTATTCCTTATAGTTGGTAAAGGAATCCAGCCCCAGGGCGCGCAGCCGTTTCTGCAGCCGGGCCTGGAGCATGCCCTTTTTGGCCGAGGTTATACGCAGACCCAGCTCGGAATGGATAAAATCGCGCAATTCATTGAATTCCCGCGCGGTCATATCCTTGTGCTGGCGCTGATAAGTTCTTTGCGAATGGCCTCGGGTAGTGGTCATTACACCGCCTTTTGATGCATGCTCTTTATCAGATGAGAAATATCCAGAATCAGGGCCAGGGTTCCGTCACCCTTGACTGTCGCCCCGGAAATGCCGGGCACGTCCTTGTACATCCGGCCCAGGCTCTTTATCACCGTCTGGTGCTCGCCGATTACCGTATCCACAACCACGCCCACCCGGCCGGCGTCGGTGTTGGTAACCACCACCTGTTCTATTGCCGGAGTATCCCCGGAAATACGGAAAGAGTCCCGCAGGGAGATAAACGGAACCAGCTCCTCCCTGATCCGGACCACTTCCTTGCCCCTGTTCTCTTCTTCTCCCCGCCGGATCTCCACGCATTCCTCAACATTGGACAGGGGAAGTATATAGAATTCATCCTGCACCCGGACCTGCAAGCCGTCGATAATGGCCAGAGTCAGAGGCAGCTTGACTGATATCCGGGTTCCCTTGCCCGGTTGGCTCTCGATATTTATCTGCCCGCGCAGGGATTCTATATTTTTCTTGACTACGTCCATGCCCACTCCACGCCCGGAAACATCGCTGACCTGGCCGGCCGTGGAAAACCCGGGATGGAATATTAGATTCAGGGCCTCCCTGTCCCCGAGTTCTTGCCCGGAGGAAACAAGACCCATGCCTTCCGCCTTTTCCCGCAGCTTATTCGGGTCCATGCCCTTGCCGTCATCCTCTATCTCCACCAGGACGTTTCCCCCGGCCTGAGTGGCCCGCAGGGTCACCGTCCCACAGGCGGGCTTGCCCGCGGCCCTGCGTTCGGCGGGCTGTTCCACCCCATGATCAATACTGTTGCGCAAAAGATGTACCAGGGGATCGTTCAGTTTCTCGATAACCGTTTTGTCCAGTTCGGTTTCCGCGCCCTCGGTCTGTAGCTCGATTTCTTTGCCCATGTCCTGGGATAGATCCCGGACCAAACGCCTGAACTTGCCGAAAGTGGTTCCTATGGGCAGCATGCGGATGCCCAGGGTGCTGTCCCGCAGTTCGTCGCTCAATCGCTCCAGCTCCTCGGCTATGTTTCCCAGTATCTGTCCCTGTTCCTGCCTGGCCACCTGGCTGAGCCTGGACTGGATAATAACCAGCTGCCCGGCCAGATCCACCAGATCATCCAGTTTGTCCGCGGCAACACGGATATTGGAAGTGGTGGATACGGCTTCCGACTTCTTCCGGACCTGGCTAAGCTCCCGGCCCACTTTCTGTTCCTCCAGTGCGGCCTGGACCTGTCTTTCGCTTATTACCCCGGCTTCCACCAACATCTTGCCCAAAGGCTTTTGCGCCTTGAGTATGGTCTGTACTTCCTCGGCGCTTATGTCCCCGCGTTCAATAAGGATTTCACCTATTTTCTTGTAGTCGTCCCCGGATTCATCCTCGGATATCTCCTGCACCGAGGCCTCGTCCTCCTCAAAGAATATAAATACATCCCGGACCGTATCCGCGTCCTGATCCGTGGTCAGGATTATATCCCAGGAAAGGTAGCACATATCCGGATTGAATTCCGAGAGAGGAGGAACCTTTTCATACATAAGCACCCGGCACTGTCCGAGCTCAAAAAGTTCCTCCAGAAGGGACACCGGGTCCGTCCCGGAAAGGAAAATCTCCGGGGAAGGACAAAGACGAACGCGGTATATTTTGTCTTCCGGCCGGGGAGCCCTTTTTTCTCCTTCGGGCGCCTCTTCTGCCTTTTCCTCTTCTTCCGCCTCCCCGGAGACTGCTCCGGAGAGTTCCCGCAGGGAGGAAATGATCTCCTCCGCCTGTACTTCGCTTTCCTCCTCCCGGCCCTCCAGCATGGCCAGAATCAGGTCCCGGGCGGAAAAGGTAAGATTGATGAGATCCGATCCGGCGGACATCTGCCCTCCCCGGACCAGATCAAAAACCGTTTCCACCTCATGGGTAAACGTGGAAATATCGTCAAACCCGAACATGGCCCCGGACCCCTTTATGGTATGCATAGCCCGGAACACGCGGTTTATAAGATCCTCGTCCTGGGGGTTTTCCTCCAGCTCCAAAAGGGAATTCTCCAGATCATCCAAAAGTTCCAGGGCCTCTTCACGAAAGGCCTGTCCCCCCCTGTCCTCGCTTGCCGACATAGTATCCTCCGATTCAAACCGGAATAACCCGGCCTATTTGAGCACCTTTTTAACCACCGACATCAGCTGTTCCGGCTTGAACGGCTTGACAATCCATCCCGTGGCCCCGGCTTTTTTCCCTTCGGTCTTTTTCTCCGCCTGGGATTCGGTGGTCAGCATTATAATCGGAATAAATTTCATGTCCGATTTGGCCCGGACGTTTTTTATGAGCTCAATACCGTCCATATTGGGCATATTCAGGTCAGTAACGATCATATCCACGGGACTGTTCAGCTTGGAGAGGGCGTCCTGGCCGTCCTTGGCCTCCACGACTTCAAACCCCTCTTCCTTTAGGGTAAAAGCGACCATCTGGCGTACACTGGCCGAATCATCAACGGTCATGATTTTTTTAGACATGTAAACCCCTTAAAAATTTTTCCCATAATATTTTCCGGGCCGGCATTGTATTCATTAAACTGAGATTACCCTTGATAACCGACCCTTTGCATGTAGTCCTGGACGTTTTTCCCCCTTAATTCCAGATGGACGCCCCTGTCCTCGGCCTCTTTTCCGGCCGCGATATAGGTTTGCACCAGGCACAGATCCATGCTCTCCAGTCCACTGGTATCCACTATTATATTCCCGCCCCGATCCAGGGCGGTCTGAAATGCCTCTTTCAGCTTCTCCCCGTTTTCAATGCTCCCGTCCCCGGTCAAAAGCAGCCGGACTCCCTCTTTTTCATTCTCTAATTCATATTCAAGCATAAAAACCTCCGCTGTTCAACTTTCGCCGCTTTTTAAGTCCGCATAAAATCTCGAGAGTCCGAGCAAACAGGGTTAAAACAGCTCCACATTGTCCCAGTCCTCGGATTCGGAGGCGGAATCCTGTTCCTCCCCGGAATCCTGTTCCCCGATCCTTTCCAGGCCGGAGATCATGTCATGGACCATGCGCTCGCTTTCCATGGTATACCGGGAAAGAAGCTTCTGCAGGCGGGGACTGTGCTCTGCCGAGCCGTTGGGAGCTATTTCCGCGGATTCCGCGGCTATATCCTCCAGTTGCAGGTACAGATCCTCAAGTTCGGAGAGGATGGACCTGTTTTCCTCCAGGACGTTAAAAACCGTATGCACATATCCCAGCACCTGGTCCGCGTAGGAATGGACATCCGACTGCAGCCCGGAGGCCTGCTCGTCCAGGCTCTGCATGTCCGAAATCAGGGACTCAAGGGTTTCATTGACCTTGTTTACTTCCTGGAGGTCAAAGCTCTCCTGTGCCTCCCGGGCCATCCTATCCGAAGCCTGTAGGGACTCTTGCAGGATGCCGACTATATTTCCGCTCTGGTCCCGGGCCTCATAAGAGAGATGCTGAATGGCCACCGCGATTACCCCCAGGGCCTGGCCGTTTTCCCCGGTACGGGCGGCCTTCACGCTGGCGTTCAGGGCCAAAAGCTCCACCTCGGACCCGACTTCCTCGATTTCATCCACAAAACCCTCTATTTCGGACATATTCCGCCGCATATCGTCCATAAAGGAGGTGATCCGCTCATTCTGCCTCCCGGTCTGCTCCACGTTGTCCCGGACCCGGTTCAAACCATGGACTATATTCCCCACTACGGTGCGGGAAGCGGAATCATCCTTCCCCTTGTCCTCTTTGCCGATTTCTTTCACAATCTCCCGGACCATGTCCTCGATGGAAGTGAACTTGTCTTGGAGAACGTTAAAGGCCTTATCAAGCTCCTTGTGCGAATTGCGCATCTGCCCGGCCTGAAGCTGACAGACATCGCCTATGTAGGTGGCCAGATCCTTTAAAAAAGATTCTTCTTCTCCATCCTTGTCCCCCAAAGCCGATTGCGCCTCTTCCCGGGACTCCTCCAGGACATGTTGCACATGCTCCAGTTGCTGCCTGGTGATGTCATGAAACTGCATTGAGGAGACTATGGCGCTTACGTCCTCGGTTATCCGCCGGGCGGTTTCCTGCATGTTTTCGGCCATACGCAGGCTCTCAAGACGCATATTTTCCATTTCGTCCAGATTTTGCCTGATCCCGGAAAAAAGCTCCTCCAGGAGCCGGGATCGCGTGCTGTCGATTTCCCGGACCTCTTCCAGGACATGATCTATCTGGCCGCGCAGATGCAATCCGGTACTTTTTATTTGCTTGGCATCGGCAATAATCTTTTCCGCCAATCCTTCCACGTCCACAGCCAGGGAACCGAAGTTACGGCCTTCCTCCCCGAGCCTGGCGCTCTCGATGCGGGTGGAGATACCCAGCATGCCCAGGCGCTTGACTATCCTCTTGAATTCCTGTTCGGATGCAACCAGGGAGGAAACCCTTTCCCCCTGCTTTTCAATCTGTTCCATCAACCGGGAAAACTTGCGCTGGGAGAATATCTCCCGCATCTGCTCCATCTCCCGGGACATGCGGGAGGAACACTCCCCCATCCTTTCCCCGCTCAAAACATCGGTCAGCTTGACCACCGTGTCCTGGCAGGAAGTACATTTCTGCTTGACATCCTGCATGGCTTGGCCAAGACTCAGAAAGTCATCTTCCTTGTCCCGAACCACGTTGGCCGCCTTTTCACCCAGGGCGGACAGATTGGGAAGGTGCTTGTCCACAAAATCTTTTATATTCTTGACTGAATCATTCATTAAGCTTAATTTATTCTTACATTTTTTGGATATGATTGGGATTTAACTATAAATTTTGTAGGAGAAATATACATATGAAATGCCTAATTGTCGAGGACGATTTCGCCAGCCGCAAGGTACTGCAAAAGGCCCTGGCATCCTACGCGGAATGTCATGTGGCCGTGGACGGACAGGAAGCCCTGAACGCCTTTGACCTGGCCTGGGAGGAAAACGAGCCTTACGATCTGATCCTTCTGGACATCATGATGCCCAAGGTGGACGGGCAGCAAGCCCTTCTGGCTATCCGGAAACGGGAAAAAGAACGGGGCCTGAAAGAGGTCGAAGGGGCGAAAGTGGTTATGACCACCGCCCTGGACGATCCCAAAAACGTGGTCCAGGCCTATTATGAAGGCGGCGCCAACGGGTACCTGGCCAAGCCCTACGACAACAAAAAGCTTTTGCAGGTACTCAAGGACATGGAACTGATCTAGAAGGACAAAGCGGTTCGCACAGGACAAGCTTTTCCCTATCTGGCCTTTTCCAGGACTGCAAAAGGTATCTGGTCCAGGCCGACGACCTTGTCCACCGCGTCCAGCTTGATCGCCTCCTGGGGCATGCCGAAAACCACGCTTGTCTTTTCATCCTGGGCGATGCAAAAGGCCCCGGTCTTGTGCAGTTCCTGCATGCCCTTGGCCCCGTCGTCCCCCATCCCGGTCATGATCACCGCCACCGTGTTTTTCCCGGAATATCTGGCCCCGGAGCGAAACAGGACATCCACGGATGGCCTGTGCCGGGAAACCAGCGGACCTTCTTTTACCTGCACATAATATTTGGCCCCGCTTCTCTTGAGCATGAGATGCCTGTTCCCGGGGGCGATAAGCGCCCGTCCCCGCAGGACCGCGTCCCCGTCTTTGGCCTCCTTGACCTCCATATGGCAGACTTGGTTCAGCCTCTGGGCAAAAGCGGCAGTGAACATTTCCGGCATGTGCTGGACAATGACCGTGCCCGGGGCATCCAGGGGCATATTCAAGAGATATTTCTGCAGGGCCTCGGTTCCCCCGGTGGAGGCCCCGATAAGAACCACTTTTTCCGTGGTCTCGGCCATGGCCCGGCTTTTTGCCGAAGGTATGACCGCGTCCGCGGACAATTTTTTTTCCACCTGCATGGGGCGCAGGGTGCGTATCTTGCTCACCTTGACCCTGGCCGCTGCCTTGACCGCGTCCAAAAGGAGTATGCTGGATTCCTGCAGGAACTTCTTGGTCCCCAGCTTCGGCTTTTCAATTATGTCCACCGCCCCGTATTCCATGGCCTTGAGCGTGGTCTCCGCTCCCTTCTGGGTAAGAGTGGAGCAGATGATCACCGGGATGGGGCTTTGGGTCATGATCTTGCGCAGGAAGGTAATGCCGTCCATGCGCGGCATTTCCACATCCAGGATCAAAACATCCGGGGCCTTTTCCTTCATTTTTTCCGCGGCCGCGAAGGGATCGGAAGCGGCACCGATAAATTCTATCCCGGGATCAGCGGACAGGATATCCTGCATCGTCTGCCGGACCAGGGCCGAATCATCAACGGCCATGACCTTTATTTTATTGGACATGGAGTTCTCATTAATAGATTAGGTTCGTCTAAATAATCCGGGCAAAACATCTTGATTTCGGCTCTCGGACACAGCTTGTGGATTTTTTTAAATTTTTGGTTCCTCGCACAAATCTGTGCAAAATCTTGTTGTCAAAATCCGGCAAAAAATTCTGAACCAACTAAATTTAACGGCTTTTAGAAACACCTTGAGTTGACCAATTATTGTCGTTTCCTGGATCCGGCACTCAAATCGGCGATTTGAGTGCCGGGATGATGGATGGTGTCTACTTCACCACCCGGTCCACTACCCGGTAAAATTCGTCCATATTCACCGGCTTGGACAGGTATCCGTCCATCCCCGCCTGCAAAAATTTATCTTCGTCCCCGGACATGGCATGAGCGGTAACCGCGATGACCGGGATACCGGGATCAATCCCGGGTTGTCCGCTGCGGATGGCCTGGGTGGCCTCCACCCCGTCCATTATGGGCATCTGCACATCCATAAGCACCAGATCAAAGACATCTTCCTGCAGTGCCTCCAGGACCTCTCTGCCGTTTTCCACCGTCCGGACCGTGCAATCATGCTTTTCCAGAATCTTGGTAAGGGCGGTGCGGTTTATATGGTCGTCCTCGGCCACCAGCACTTTATGTCCGGAAGGAGCGGCGGCTTCTTGCATATCCGGTTCCTTGTCCGCCCTTTTTTCTTCCCGCAGTGTTTTAAACGGCAGGGAAAAGTAAAAAGTGCTCCCCCGGCCGTATTCGCTGTCCACGGCAATGGTTCCGCCCATTGCCGAAACAAGTTCGCTGACAATGGAAAGCCCCAGGCCGGCCCCCTGGAATTTTCGGGTGTAGCCCTCGTCCGCCTGGGTAAAGGGCTTGAACAGATAGCTCAATTTGTCGTCCTCAATGCCCATGCCGGTATCGGATACGGAAAAAAGGAGCCGCCGGGTCCCGTTTTCCTCCTTGCCCGCCGGACATACTTCAACCTCGATCCGGCCCTTGTCCGTATATTTGAGCGCATTGCCCACCAGATTGTTCAGTACCTGCTGCACCCGGGTGGAGTCGCCCAACACGGTATCCGGGACACCGGGGTGGACAATAAATTCAAGTTCCAGGCCCTTTTGCTCGCATGCGGGACGGAAAAGATGCTCGGCAACTTGCGTTACCACCCGGGGCTTTACCGGTTCCTCGACTATGTGGATATTGCCCGATTCTATGCGGGAGATGTCCACTATATCACTTAGAAGATTCACCAGGCGGTCCGAGGACATGAGCGCGTTTTGGACGAAATCTTCCTGATCCGCATCCAGTTCGGAATCCTCAAGGAGCTGAAGCATCCCCTTAATCCCGTTCATCGGGGTACGCAGCTCGTGGCTCATATTGGCCAGAAAATCGGACTTGGCCTTGTTCGCGGCCTCGGCCTCCTTTTTGGCCTGGATAAGATTTTCCCTGGTCCTTTCCTGCTGGGTTATATCCCGGGTTACCTCCACCACTCCCAGAAATTCGCCTTCATGATCCCGTACGGGAAAGGCGTTTACCCTCCATATCCGGTCGTCCGGGGTGGTCTGTTCCCTGTCCTGCGTCGGCTTCCCCGTTTCAAAGCATTGAAAGACCGGACATCCGGGGCAGGGGGCATCGCGCATTCCCCATATCTCGTAGCAATGCCTGCCAGCAAGATCCCCGGAGGATATCCCGGCCGAATCCGCGGCCGCCTGATTGGCCCATTTTATCCGCAGCTCCGGGGAGTCGTAAAACACAACCAGATTGGATATGCTCTCCAGGATAAGGGCCTTTTCCCGCTCGCTCTGCAGGAATTTTTTTTCGGCCAGGGCCAGTTTCTTTTCCGTTTCAGTCTCCCGGAAAACACGGCGGAGCACTTCCGGAAGCAGATTGTGGATGTCAAACCCCTTGACCAGATAATCCCTGGCCCCAAGCTTCATCAGCTCCACTGCTATCTGTTCGTCCCCGTGTCCGGTAATGGCCACAAAAGGCGGATTGTATCCGTGGGCATGCAGGGATTTTATCAGCTCGGTTCCGGAAGTATCCGGCAGCCTGTTATCCAGGATCAAGACCAGATCCGGATCGGCTTGCAGGGCTTTTCCGGCCTCCCGGCCGGTGAACGCGGATTTGGGCTTGAATCCGGCCCGGCCCAGGGCCTTGGCCAGCAGGTTGTTGAATCCCTCATCATCGTCCACCACCAAAACCCGGCCCTCGGTATTGCCTCCCAGGGCGGCTGCGGAAATAAAAGAATCAAGGACTTCGGTCATGCAACTACTCCGCGTTTATCTCCGGAACCCTGACCACGGCCAGAAACAGGCCCAGCTGCCGGATGGTATTTACAAAACTATCATAGTCTATGGGCTTGGTGATGTAATTGTTGCAGCCCAGTTCATGGCATTTCTCCACTTCCCGGGGATCGTCGGTGGTGGTGATCATGACCACCGGCATTTTGTGCAGCTCCGGATGGTCCTTTAACCTTTTCAAGACCTGGGTGCCGTCCATCTTGGGCATGCGGATATCCAATAAAAGGACATACGCGGTATTCTGCCGCATGTGTTCCCCCGACCCTTCCCCGAGCAGAAAATCCAGTATCTCCTGGCCGTCCCCGAACAAAAGGACCTGGTTTATGATTCCGGCCCTTTTCAGATTTTTCTTGATCAGCCCGGCGTGCCCCTCGTCGTCCTCGGCCACGAGTATGACCACATCCTCATGCATGAATTATCCTTTAGTTTGTTCGTTCTATACCGGACCACGGATTTATTTTAAACCCGGAATCAGCCATTCCCCAAAATGGGTTCGGCCATATTAACCTTTAATAATTAGAACCGCCCGCCCGGCACTCAGTTGATAAACGCATTTTTATTTTTTTACTGAAATCTTTTGTGCAGAGCTTTGAGACGAACCAAATTAGAATGCGAAAATCAACTGAGTGCCGGGCGGTTTATTTTAAACTCCCGGGAGAAAACCTTATTTACCCCAAAAACCTTACCCGGAATCCGGTATTGATTCTTTATTATCAGTCCCATGTGCAGCGGGCAGAGTCAAATAAAAACAACTGCCCTCGCCCGCAGAAGATTCCGCCCATACCGTTCCGCCCAGGCGGTCCATTATCCTGCGGACAATGGTCAGACCCAGGCCCTCTCCTGTTCCCTGCCCGGGATCCAACCTGTGGAATATCTCGAATATCTTCTTTAAATGATCCGTTTTTATGCCCATGCCATTGTCCTGCACGCAATAAACACAAAACCCGTTTTTCCTCCATCCGGAAACCCGGATCAGTCCCGGCCGCTCCGGGTCCAGATACTTAAGGGCGTTGTCTATCAGATTGGAAAAGACCTGGTTGACCTGAACCGCGTCCCCGACACACGAGGGCAGATCAGCCACCTCCACTTTTGCCCCGGCCTCCCGGATCTTAAATTCAGTGGAATCAATCACATTGGCCAAAAGCCCATTCATGTCCAAAGGTTTTATCTCCAGGGCGGCCCGGCCGGTGCGGGAAAGCCGGAGCAACCCGCTCAAGAGCTTGTCCATCTTGGCCGCGCTGGTCTGAATAAAACGCAGGGCCTCGGGGATATCTTCCCGGACAGTGTTTTTAACCGTTTCCGAGGACATGACCGCGGGAAAACCCTCCTCCAGTTCCCGGGACAAATCCCGCAGGCAGTAGCTAAGTTCCCGGCTGTATCCGTCGATATTTACCAGCGGGGTGCGCAGATCGTGCGAGGCAACGTATACCACCTGTTCCAGCTCGGAATTCTTGGCTTTAAGATCCGCGTTCAGCCGGGCAAGCTCCTGTTCATGTTTTTTGCGCTCGCTTATATCCCGGAGGATGGCGCTGTATCCGATCGGATTGCCCTGCCCATCCCGGATAAGCCCCAAAGCGACCTCCACCGGAATTCTTCTGCCCTGCCGGGTCAGGCGTTCGGTTTCATAATTTTTTTGTTCCCCCTGTTCCCGGACGATCCTTAATTTTTCCCTCTGCTCCTGCAAAAGCTCAGTGGGGCAGAAACTGGAAATCGGCTCACCCAGGGCCTCCTTTTCGGGACACTCATAGAGTTTTTCCGCTCCGGGATTGAAAAGGGTTATCCGCTCCTGCAGATCCAGGGCCAGGACCGCATTGGGGGTGGAATCCAGAACGGCCCGGTATTCCCGGGTCACCGCCTCTTTTTCGTACTCCGTCTCCAGGGCCCATAGGGCATAGCCTAGATCCGTTCCCACCTCCTGAAAAAGGGTCTGCTCCTCCCGGTCATGAACCAGTTCCCGGGGCAAAGACACGCACAGCCAGCCGAAAACCCGCTTTTCATACTTCAGGGGCATTATCAAAGCGGAAATCCCGGCGTATTTTCCGGACAGGGGACAGCCCGGGCATTCTCTTTCCGGAGTCTCCACCACATGGATTTTATCCGAGTGCATGGCTTCCCAGGCGCAAAAGGGAATCTCCCCCTCTTCCAGGCTCCTGGCCATGGGGGTAAAATAATGATTGAACCCGGAGTAAAAATACTCCCCGGGCCGGTCTCCCCGGAGCAAAACGATCCAGGATTGTTTGAAGCCCCCGGTTTCCGTGAGCATGCGGCAGGCCTCGCTCAAAAGGACCGATTTGTCCCTTTCATGGGTTATTAGCTGATTTACGTTCCTGATGGCCGCCAATACCCGGTTTAGATGCCGCAACCTCTTGTGCAGGAAAATACGATGCCGGGCCAACCCGGCGATAATCGCCGCGGCCAAAAGTGCGACCACAAAATACAAGAAACGCATGAAAAAATTATGTGCGTCCACCTGGAGAACGGCCGCTTCCCAGAAGGTTTTGTCCGGAGCGAAAAACAGGTAGTCATATACCGCGTCCAGGGTCCAGAGGATAATAGCGGTCAGGACCGCTCCGGAGTATATGGCGGTTACGTCCCTCTCGGCCGGGGTGGCCGCGAGTCCGAAAAGGCGGCGCACCGGAGTCAGGGACAAAAGCATCTGGGAGACAAGGAGCAGGATATACACGGTCAGGACGTGTTTTACTGCCACGGTATACAGCCAGTAGAAACCGACATGGTCCCAGGTGATACCCGGATTCCAAGGTGGGGGGTTAAGCGACACCAGCCAGGAAAAGACTGTGAGAAAACCCAACTCAATAAACACCCTGGCCGGGATTTCCACGGCAAAGGAAGACCTGTACCAGCGGTAATTTTCCTTTTTAGCCCGGATATCCGCCCAAACCCCGTGCCAGACGATCCAGGCGGTATATATGGGCACACTGTAAAAAATGCCGTAGCCGTCATTCGCCCACAGCCACCACATGGACTGGCAGCCCCCGGCCAGGGCGGATATAAGACCGTAGCGCCATCCCCAGGCCAGGGCTATGAAAAGGGGGAAAAACAGGCCGGGCAATATGCTTATCTTGAAGTTCGGAACATCCAAAAGCTGGATATCTAGGAAATTCAGCCAGAAGCCGATTACCCCGAAAAGGATGGAGACAAGAATCTTTACGGTGGATAGGCCGCATCGGGCGGGGAAATACATCTTTCTCCTTACATTTTCCGGCTATCTAAAAAACAGTATACACCCGAACCAAGAGAATTAAAGAGTCAAATACAATTTATCTGTTTAAAGATTTCATGACAAGGGAATTTGTCTAATTTTAAAGCCACTTTTTTTCATTGTCCGTCTACCTCTTGCCTGCGGTAGATTCCGGCTCCCACCCGATCAAGCGGCACCCGCATCCGGGAGAGGTCGTCATGCATTCCGCTCAGGAAAAATCCGCCGCATGTAAGAAAAGAACAGAATTTACGAATCAAAACTTCCTGCACCGGTGGCTGGAAATAGGCCAGGGTATCCCGGCAGATAATAATATCCATTTCCTCCCGCAGAGCAAAATCCCGGGCGTAGTTTATCTGCCGGAAGGAAAATCTGCGGCGCAGCTCCGGAATCACCCGGACCAGGCTCTCTCCCTGTTGTTTACTCTTTAAAAAATATTTTTTCTTGAGCTCCAAGGGGACATTGGCGGTTTTTTCCGCCGGATAAACCGCTCTGCGGGCGACCTCCAGGGAATTCTCGGAAATATCCGAGCCCAGGACGTAAAAATCCCCAACATCCGGGTTCTCCTGCAATAAAATGCCCGCTGTATAGGCTTCCTCACCCGGACCGCATCCGATGACCCATACCCCGACCCCGGATTTATCCGTCCCGCTTGCAGCCAGGGAATGGACGCTCTTGTCCAGTCTGTCTTCCAGACTGGAGACGGCCTCGAAAAACCGCCTTTCCTTTTCCGCCACCGCATCCAGGAGATGGGGCAGCTCTACCTGAATCCCTTTCAAGCGCTCTATATATTCTTTTTGATCCAGATCTTGCATAGAGTTTGCCTATTAAAAATCAATCCGGCGAAAAGGCCGGGAAGACACCCGACTTTTTTTATATTTATAACGGATTTGAAACCATGCTCGCGGAAATTTCAAGCAAAAAAATACAGTGTTCAGGTCAACAAGTTCTGGAGACGATTCTTATATTTTCCAGCATACTCCGGGCACAGTCTCCAAACATGAAGCGGACCGAAATCCAGAAATTCCGGCCCGCTTTTTTGGGGAAACGGTTTATATATTAATGCTCAACTCATATCCAGTTCCTCACCCGTGGACTTCTCCGGGGCCGCGGCAATATCCGATAATTCATCGTCGGAAAACACTTCCTGGATATCCAGGATAATGATGAATTTCTCCTCCTGCTTGCCGATACCCCGCATGAAACGGGCGTTTATGCTGGTTCCGAAACGCGGAGGGGGCTCAATGCTCTCCTCCCCGAGTCCCAGGACCTCCTCTACTCCGTCCACCAAGAGCCCCAAGACCAGGGATTCCCCGTCTACTTTCACCTCGACTATGATTATGCAGGTATCAACGGTCATCTCCCCCGCCTCCAGCCCGAACTTGAGGCGTAGGTCCACCACCGGAACCGCGTGCCCGCGCACATTTATGATCCCCCGCATATAATCCCGGGTGTGGGGGACCTTGG
>CAZTKE010000030.1:0-14770 GCA_964614055.1 uncultured Desulfovibrionales bacterium
CACTTCTGGTCGTGGACGCCACTCAGGGAGTAGAGGCCCAGACCCTGGCCAATGTTTTTCTGGCCCTGGACAATGACCTGGAAGTAATCCCGGTCTTGAACAAGATCGATCTCCCCAGCGCCGAGCCGGAGAAGATAATGTTGGAGATAGAGGAAGTTATCGGGCTGGATTGTTCGGATATCGCTTTGGTCAGCGCCAAGAGCGGAGAGGGGGTACCCGAGCTTATGGAGAAGCTGATAAATTTTGTCCCCCCGCCGCAGGGATCGAAAGATGCCCCGTTGAAGGCGCTTATATTCGATTCCTGGTATGATCCCTACATGGGAGTGGTTGTCCTTTTTCGCATTCTGGAAGGGGAGCTGGAGATGGGACAACCGATTATGATGTATTCGAACAAGAAAAAGTACGAAGTGACCAAGCTGGGGGTGTTTGCCCCAGAGCCCAAGGACACCCGTACTTTGCGCGCCGGGGATGTGGGCTTCCTTTGCGCCGGGTTAAAAGAGATCAAGGACGCCCGGGTCGGGGATACTATTACCCATCCCTTGCGCCCCACGGAAACCCCGTATCCGGATTTCAAAAAGGTAAAGCCCATGGTCTTTTGCGGCCTTTACCCCATTGAATCCTCGGAATTTGATTCCCTGCGCGGAGCTCTGGAAAAACTGCAGCTCAATGATTCGGCTCTTTACTTTGAGGCCGAGAGTTCCCAGGCCCTTGGATTCGGATTCAGATGCGGCTTTCTGGGGCTTTTGCATATGGAAATCATCCAGGAACGTTTGGAGCGCGAATTCCAGGTGGAGCTTATAGCCACAGCCCCCACTGTTGTCTTCCAGGTCCTGAAAGTGGACGGGGAGATGCTGGAGATAGACAATCCGTCCATGCTCCCTGTGCCGGAGGATATTGAAGCTGTTTACGAGCCCTATGTGCGTCTGGAGATCCACGTGCCCAATGATTTTGTGGGCAATGTGCTCGGGCTTTGCGAGGAAAAGAGAGGCATTCAGAAGGATATGCAGTATCTGACCTCGACCCGGGTAATAATAACCTATGAACTGCCTTTTGCGGAGATAGTATTTGACTTCTTTGACCGGCTGAAATCGGTGACCCGGGGATTTGCCTCTCTGGACTATGAAGTTTTGGAATTTCGGGAATCGGACCTGGTAAAGCTGGATATCCTCATAAACGGCGATCCGGTGGATGCCATGTCCGCCATTGTGCACAGGGAAAAAGCCTATTTCAAGGGCAGGTCCCTGGCAGGGAAGTTGCGCAAGCTCATTCCCAGGCAACTTTTTGAGGTCGTGATCCAGGCTTCGATCGGGAATAAGATCGTTGCCCGGGACCGGGTCCCGCCGCTCAGAAAAAATGTCACCGCTAAATGCTACGGCGGGGATATAACCCGGAAAAGAAAACTCCTGGAAAAACAAAAGCAGGGCAAAAAAAGAATGAAGAGGATGGGTAGTGTGGAAATACCCCAGGAAGCATTTTTTGCCGCCTTGCAGACAGATGACAAGTGAATTAGGTAAATAAAAAATCAGTCAAGGAATATAAAATGAATCCACGCTGGCACAAAGTGCTCAAGGAATACGGCGAGGCCCTTTTGATTGCTCTTGTCCTGGCCTTTTTTATCCGTTCATTCGTGGTCCAGGCCTTTAAGATCCCCTCCGGATCCATGCTGGAAACCTTAAAGATCGGGGACCATCTGCTGGTGAACAAATTTTGCTATGGTCTGCGCGTTCCCTTTACGAACTCGTTTCTTGTCCAGTTCGATGATCCGCAGTTTCAGGATATAATCGTTTTTGAATTTCCCGAAGATGAATCCAAGGATTTTATAAAGCGGGTGATCGGCCTGCCCGGGGATACGATTGAAATCAAAGACAAACAAGTGTACCGCAACGGAAAGAAACTGGATGAGCCTTATGTCCAGCATACGGATCCGCATAATCTGCCTAAAAGGGATAATATGGAGCCCCTGAAAGTCCCGGAAGGCAAATATTTTGTAATGGGGGACAATCGGGATGAATCCTATGACTCCCGTTTCTGGGGTTGCGTGGAGCGGGACAAGATCCTGGGGAGGTCGTGGATTATTTATTGGTCATGGAGGGGGTTTGACGACATACGCTGGTCCCGAATAGGGGATGTCGTGCAATAGAGTGATATGGTTTCCCGGATAAATACTGCCGCATTATTGGGTATTGACGCTTTTCGCGTGGATATTGAGGTGGATTTCGCCCGCTCGGGGATGCCCGCCTTCACCATGGTCGGTCTGCCCGAGGGTGCGGTCCGGGAAAGCAAAGAGCGGGTCTTTTCCGCTTTAAAAAACAATGGTTTTAAGCTCCCCCCGGCCAGAATAACCATAAATCTGGCCCCGGCTGACGTGCGCAAAGAGGGTAGCGCGTACGATCTGCCTCTGGCCCTGGGCATTCTGGCTGCCAGCGGCGAGCTCGACCCCAAGGCCTTTTCCGGATTCATCGTGGCCGGAGAACTCTCCCTTACCGGGAAACTGAAGCCGGTTAACGGCGCCCTGCCCATGGCCATTTGCGCCAGGGACTGCGGGAATCACAGCTTGGCCGTGCCTGAGGAAAACGCCACTGAAGCTGCGGTGGTGCGGGGTACTGAAGTCTATTCCTTTTCCAATCTTGCCCAGGCCATCAAGTTTTTCAAGGGGGAGATAAAGCACTCCCCGGCTTCCTCCGATCTCGATTCCCTCTGGAATTGTGGTGAGGCTTTTCTTGCCGATTTCAGCGAGGTAAAAGGTCAGGACCACGCCAAACGGGCCATAGAAATCGCTTCCGCCGGGAACCATAATCTCCTTTTCCTGGGACCTCCGGGCAGCGGGAAGACCATGCTGGCCAAGCGCATTCCCTCTGTCCTGCCTCCGCTGGTTTTTGAAGAGGCCCTGGAAGTAACCAAGATATACAGTGTCTCCGGAATGCTTGACCCGGGCACCCCCATGCTGGTGTCCCGCCCCTTTCGTGCTCCGCACCATACAATATCTGATGCCGGTTTGATCGGCGGAGGGCATTATCCCCGGCCCGGCGAAGTTTCCCTGGCCCATCGCGGGGTTCTTTTCCTGGATGAACTTCCGGAGTTCAAAAAACATGTTCTGGAGGTCATGCGCCAGCCCCTTGAGGATGGTAGCGTGACCATCTCCCGGGCGGCAACCTCGCTTTCCTATCCGGCTTCATTCATGCTGGTTTCGGCCATGAACCCGTGTCCCTGCGGATACTTGGGCAGCGAAATCCATCCCTGCACCTGTACCCCCACCCAGATCCAAAGGTACCGGGCCCGCCTGTCCGGCCCGCTTCTGGACCGCATTGATCTGCACATTGAGGTCCCGGCAGTCCCTTATAAAGACTTGCGCCAGGAAAAAGGCACGCGTAGTTCCAGGGAAATCAGGGAATGCGTGGAACAGGCCCGGCATATCCAGACCAAGCGTTATGAGGACTTGCCGCTTATGACCAACACCGATCTTAGCGGGAAGTGGTTGTCCGAATTCTGCCACATCGGAGACAAGGAGCACGATTTTCTGGAAAAGGCAGTAAAAAGCCTAGGGCTTTCCGCCCGGGCCTATACCCGGATTCTGCGCATATCCAGGACCATTGCCGATTTGGCCGGGGAAAAGGACATCCGGACAACGCATCTGTCCGAAGCCATTAATTATCGCAGCCTGGATCGGCAGGAACAGGGTTACTATTGATTTTGCCGCCTAACTGATTAAATGGTATGGATATAATGTATCAGCAGATTCCAGATGAAGTGATGGCCGGGGCGTACGAGGCAGTCGGGGAACACGGCCGGGCCCTGATAAAAAGGGAGATCGCCCGGCTTTTTTCCTTTTTCTCCCCAAAGCGGGGGGTAAAGACCGGGCAGTTATATGATCCGCAAACCGGGCAGGTTCTTGATTTATCCCGGCAACCCGTTCAGGAGCTAAATGTAAGCATCGGAATGGATTACGCCTCCTTTCCCCGGCTAGTGGCGGCTATTCTCCCCGCCCAATGCTGCGGAGTACGGGAAATGCACGTCTTTCTCCCGGACTGGAAACGGATCAGTCCCTGGATATTGGCCGCGTTGGAACTCTCCGGGGTGGAAGATATTTATTGCCCCTCTTCTGCCGGGGTGGCCGCCGAATCTGTTTCCCCTGCGGATTTTTCCGGTTTTTGGATAAATCTGGGCAGGTCCTCGGATTCAGTGAACTCGGGCAGCAGCCAATGCTGGTGCGAACCCGCGGTCCTTAAGGCCGGAGTGTGGATGGAATCCCCCGGGTGCTTTGATATCCGGGCAATCAAAAGGCATCATCCGGATATGGAATTCAATATATATTCCCCGGGAAAAAAGGAAAATGCACAGGTTATTTCCGTTGAGAGATTTTTAGGCTTGGACCATGATGTGGTTTATGCCCCGGAATATCTGCTGCCGGAATGCAGCCGGGCCTGGCTTGGCCTGGGGCCGGGGATGGAACTTGCCTGGCTCTGGCCGGGTATCCTGGATTTTATTCGTCGGCCTTCAGCCCGGTTAACTTGCAAAAAAACATTCAGGGAGAGTAAATGGACCGATCCTCTTTAAAAGCGGATTACCTGCAAAAGATACGCAATATCGGAATTATCGCCCATATTGACGCGGGCAAGACCACGCTCACCGAAAGGATGCTTTATTATTCCCGCCGCATACACAGGCTTGGAGAAGTGCACGAAGGCACGGCCACCATGGATTATATGCCGGATGAGCAGGAAAGGGGAATCACCATCGGATCGGCCTGCACTACCTGCAATTGGCAGGGGCAGACCATAAACATAATCGACACCCCGGGGCATGTTGATTTTACCATAGAGGTGGACCGGGCACTTCGCGTTTTGGACGGTGCTGTGGGTGTCTTTTGCGCTGTGGGCGGTGTCGAGCCCCAAAGCGAAACAGTCTGGAAGCAGTCGGTCAAGTATCATATTCCCAAGATCGCGGTAATAAACAAAATGGATCGCGTCGGGGCGGATTTTGAGGCAGCGCTTAAGTCCATGCGGGAAAAGCTGCATATCGTCCCCTTACCTATTCAGATACCCTTGGGCCAGGGTGAGGATTTCCGGGCAGTAGCTGATGTCCTGGAGTGCAAGAAGTATGTGTTTGATCCCTCTGAACACGGGGCACGGTTCGATGTCCTGGACCTGGAAGAAGAGGAAATGGAATTCGCCCTGGCCTGGAGAAACAAGAGCATTGAAGCCCTGGCCGATTTCAGCGACGAGATAATGGAGTTATATATTGAGGGGCAGGAAATCAGCGCGGAAATCTTGAAAAAAGAATTGAGAAGGGCGGTTTTGCGGCTAGAATGCGTGCCGGTTTTGGCCTGCTCCGCCCTTAAAAATACCGGGGTGCAGCCGGTTTTGGACGCAGTTTGTCATTATCTGCCCTCCCCGACCGAAGTCCCCCAGATTTCCGGGATTGATCCGCAGACCAGGGCAAAAAAAGAAGTTGGACATTCCCGCAAGGAACCTTTGGTGAGTCTGGCCTTTAAGGTGACCATGGAGACCGGCCGGAAGATGGTTCTGCTCCGCCTGTATTCCGGAGAACTGGAGCCGGGGCAGGAGATTTACAATGCCACTCGAGGCATGAAACAGCGCGTGGCCAGGCTTTTCTTTTTGCACGCGGACCGCAAGGAAAAGGCGGAATTGGCTGTGGCCGGTCAGATAGTCGCCGCGGCCGGACTTAAGGACACCAGTACCGGGGATACCCTGTGCACGGAAAAGGACCCGATTATCCTGGAAAGGATAAGCAAGTACAAGCCGGTAATTTCTCAGGCCCTTGAACCACAAAACAGCGAGCAGGAGGAAAAGCTCCTGGAATCCCTGGATCGTCTCCTGCAAGAGGACCCTACCCTTGCAGTGGAAAGGAACGAGGATACTGAACAGATCATACTCTCCGGTATGGGAGAGTTGCATCTGGAGGTTGTAACCCAGCGCATCCGCCGGGATTTTGGTGTACAGTTCAGGTCGGGCAATCCCCAGGTTGTCTTCCAGGAAACCATCAAAAAACAGGCAGAGGCGGAAGGCAGCTTTGCCCGGGAACTCGGTGACCAGTTTCACGCCGGCGCCGTGCGTCTCCGAGTGGAGCCGCGGGCCAGATCCAGCGGGAGCGGCATTTATTTTGCTTGCGACACGGAAGGTTTTAGCCGCAATATACAGGACGCGGTGTACAGCGGTATCGAAGACAGTCTGCAATCCGGAGTGATCAAGGGTTACCCGGTAAACGATATTTTGGTGAGCGTGGTTGAACTAAAAGAGGTCAGCGAGGGCGGATCGGAAGTAGGATACCGCATGGCTGCGATCACCGCTTTGAAAAGCGCTTTGCAAAACGCCGAGCCCGTGCTCCTCGAACCCATCATGTGGGTGGAGATCCATTCTCCGGAAGAATTCGTGGGGGACTGTGTCGGTCTTTTGGGAAGCAAGGGCGCGCGTATTGACAATATGTTTGAAAGAGTCAGCGGGGAAAAGGTGGTTCAGGCCTTAACCCCGCTGAAGAATATGTTCGGGTTTACTACTGAACTGCGATCCGCCACGCAAGGCAGGGCCACACTGATCATGAAATTTGACCGTTTTGATGTGGCCGGATCCTGAGTCGATCGGCCCCGCCGGGGCCGGGAAGGTTAAGTGGCTCAGGAGAATCCGGAAGAAGGAGCGCAAGAAGGTGCGTCCCCTCCTTTTTTGTTTTTAAGCATGGACGCGGACATTTTTTTTACGGTCTCCCGGCTTTGACATTGGGGGCATTTCGGATGCTCTTCCGAGTTCATGATGAGTTCTTCGAATTCATGTCCGCATTGGCTGCATTTGTATTCATAAATTGGCATTTTGGCCTCCGTTGTTTTTTTCTGATTTGGTAAAAAAATAAACTTTTTTATAAAAGTCCTTGTTTATTTGACATTTGTTTGGCATGAGGCATAATGTACACAAAATACTAAGGAGGTTGTCATGAAGGACATAAAAAATATCCTGTGCACCGTTGATTTTTCGGAAATGAGTTCCAAAGTGGCCGATTACGCTCAACATTTAGCTAAGTCCTTACAGGCCAGTGTCAAGGTCCTTTACGTGGCCCCCAGTCTCTCCCAGTATGTGGGTTTCCATGTTCCTCCGGCATCCATCGAGAATTTTGTCGGGGAGATAGTAACCGGTGCGGAAAAGAGCATGGAGACTTTTATTCAGGAAAACTTTGAGGACGTTCCGGTTGAGGGGGATGTGGTCAGCGGATATGCCGCCGAAGAGATCCTTGATTATGCCGAGAAAAAGGATATGGATATGATAGTCATGGGCACGCACGGAAGAAAGGGGATCGATCGCGTTCTTTTCGGATCGGTCGCGGAAAAGGTGGTCAAGAGCGCCAAAATGCCGGTTTTAACCATAAGGCCTTGAACAAAAAGTGTCCTTTTTAACTGTACGTAAACAGCAGAGCCCCAAATGCGGGGTGGACCTGGGCAGTTCCTGGGCCAAGGTGGTAAAACTTGCGGTTAAGCGCAAGAAGGTTTCCCTGGATTGCGTGGGCCGTTTGGCCTGGAAGCCCAATGACCTGGAAAAGGCTTCGGTCATGAGCGAGCGGGTTAGTTCCCTTTGGAATGCCTTATCTCTTAAGGATAAAGTTGTTGTTTCCTCCATGGCCGGGCATTCGGTTATAGTCAAGCGGGTCTTGCTTAACAAGGTTGCGGAAAAGGATATGCCCAAGACGGTCCAGGAACAGGCCAAGCAGTATATTCCCTTTGATGTAAATGATGTTTACCTGGATTACCAAGTCATGCAGGAGGAGCAGGAAGGCAAGAATCGCGATGTCATGCTGGTGGCCAGTAAAAAGAAGGTAGTCCAGGATCTTATATCCGTGCTGGAGAAATCCGGCCTGGCCCTGAACATTGTGGATGTAGATGCCTTTGCCCTGAGCAACTGCTTTGAATACAATTATCCTGACTATATCGACGCTCCGGTATATCTGTGGGATATCGGCGGACAGCAGAGTGTTTTTTGTGTTTATTGGCATAATCAGCCCTTGTTTTTCCGGGAAATGAGTGTTGGCGGTCGGCATGTGACCGATGCCCTGGCCGGGGCTTTGAACGTAAGCAGGAGCGAGGCGGAAAAGATAAAGCTGGAAGGACCGGACGGATTGTCCGCAGAACAAAAAAGCGCGGCTGAAGATAAACTGCATTCCCTTTTTGAGGGCTGGGGTTCCGAAGTCAAGAGATTGATCGGTTTTTATCTCAATTCCATGCCCGAGGCCGAGCCGGCCAAAAAACTGATGATTTCCGGCGGAGGGAGCCTTTTGCCCGGACTCAGGAAGGCCATGGCTGCCGGTCTGGAGTTGGAGGTGGAGCGCTTTAATCCCTGGAGACAGATAGATGTTGACTCCAACAGGTTTGATCTCAAATATATAAACTCGGTGGCCCCCCAGTACGCGGTAGCCACGGGTCTGGGCCTGCGGGGAGTGGTTTAGGCCAGGCCGGAAGTTACCCAAAGTATTCGAGCGGACAATGATTAGGATAAATTTATTACCTCAGCAGAGCAGATCCAGGGTATCCAACGCTGTAAAGCAAATGACGCTGATCAGCGTCCTGGTTGTCCTGGCCCTGATTGCTGTTTTGGGGGCCAATTTTTGGCTTGGAGGCAAGGTTTCCGGGCTGGAGGACAAGAAGGCGTCCCTTGAGCAGGAGCATAAAAGGCTGGAAATCAGAGTCAGTAAGGTAAAGGATCTGCAAAAAGAGGTTGACGCTTTGCAGGATAAGATCGCGGTTATCCGGGATATCCGAAAGAGGCAGGGACTTCCGGTCATATATATCAATCAGATAATGAGCGCCCTGCCTACTTCCAAGATTTGGTTTGAATCCTTTAACCTGGACAGCAACGGACATATCTCCGTCAGCGGTGTTGCTTTGGACAACCAGTCCTTTGCCGGTTATGTCCGCGATCTCCGCCAAGCAAGCCATATCCGGGAGGTAATTACCCAGCAGACTTCCCGGCAGCAGGTACAGGGCTATGATCTGGTAGGGTTTCAATGCAGGATCGTGGCTGCTTCCCCGCCCCCGGACAAGGAAGGAGAAAGCTGATGGCCAAAAAATCCTTTTTTGAACAATTGGAGCAGCTTACTCCCCTGCATCGTTTTTTGATTTTGCTGCTTTCATTGGGAATTGTTCTGGGTGGGGGGTGGTATTTTTTACTCAGTCCCAAAATGGAGGAATCTTCCCGGCTGGAAAGGGACATTCAAAAACTCAAAAAAGAAATCAAGGCCAACCGGAAAATAGCCGCCAACCTGGAAGAAAGGGAAAAAGAACTGGAGGCCAAACGCCAGGAGTTTGTCTATGCCAAACGCCTTTTGCCCCAGGATGCCCAGGCCTTGGAACGCCTTCTGGCCTCGTTCGAGAGATTGGGAAATGATCAGGGTGTGGAATTTTTGTTGTTTAAGCCCGGGGGGGAGAACAAAGAGGATTTTTTTGCCCAACGTAGCGTTCAGTTGCGCCTGGAAGGCACTTTTTACGATTTGATGCGCTATTTCGACCGCCTTTCCCGTCTGGATCGCCTGGTGGATATGGAAAGCGTCCGCTTTTCTCCGCAGGGGGCAAAAGATGCCCAAAGTGTTATGCTCTCCGCTGACGCGAAACTTTTGGTCTATCGCTCCCTTACTCCTGAAGAACTGCAAGAGGACAAGAAAAAGAAGTAATGATGAAAAAAGTCAAGACACTTCTGCCATGCGCTTTCCTGGTTTTCGGGTTGTGCTTTTGCGTTTTGACCCAAAATTCCTTCGCCCAGAGCGATCAAGTGAATAAAAACCAGACCCCGGCTGCGCGGCTGGATTGGATTTCCCCGCCCGAGGCCCATTATACACTGCCCCGGTCCAAGGATCCGTTCAAGCCGTTTGTTTTCAGCCGTTCCGAGTCCCAGGAGAGCGAGAAAAAATCGAGCCGCCCCCTGACCCCTTTGGAAAAGGTGGAAGTGTCCCAGTTAAAACTGGTGGGTATCCTGTGGTATCCCGGAGAGCCGGAGAAGGCCAAGGCCATGGTCCAGCTCCCGGACGGCAAGGGGTATATGTTACGCAAGGGAGACCGTGTGGGATCAAAGTCGGGGAAAGTGGTCAATATATCTCCGGACCGGGTGCTGGTCCGGGAAAAGGTTGTTGATGTTCTTGGAAAGAGCAAGAATAAAGATATTTTGCTGAAGGTGCGCAAAGATGATGAAGAAAACAATTGATTTGTTGCGGCAGGCTGCCCTTTTTCTGGGTTTTCTTTCCCTGTTGGTGGTTGCCGGATGCGCGGCCCGCGGCACACAGGGTACAGAGCCCGGGATGGAGGATGGGGCGAAGAATGATGTTGCCGGCATCCCGGAGGCGGGTAAATCCGAGCCGGAAATGGCCGAGTTTTTGCCCCGCGGGGAAAAGGATATTCTGGTCTTCCCTGTGGGAAATGAGGTCACTGTTTCCCCGAATATGGAGGAGGAAAATGTCCTGATTCTGGATTTTTCCCCGGTGGTGGAGAGGTTTGGAATACCGGAAATTTCTTCTTCCAGACTTGTCCGGGAAGTGAGTTTAAAGCCTGCCGACTCGAGGCTTGTAAGCCAGATGCAGGTTACTCTTAATTCCCGCAGTCAGTTTTTGCTTTCCCGGCCGGGTCCGGAGGAGATGCAGCTTATGTTTGCCCCGGGAGATGCCCCGGATGGGGATAAGAAGTCTGAAGTTGCGAAACTGGAGGCAAAAGATTCCTTTTCCGCACAAAAGACTTCTTCCAAAATAAGCGGGATTGACTTTTTTGCTGATGAACAGGGTTTTATCCATATCCAGGTCGCCGGCCAGGGCGGGCTGGACTTTGAGCCGGTTAAGAGCCCTGAAGACCGGATCGTGCTAGCCTTTAAAAATGCAAAAGCTTCTTCCTCGGTGACCAAATTGTACCGCCTGCACAAATTCGGCTCCAAACTCAAGTCCGCTCATGTCCAAAACAAGGACGGATCGGCCCAGATAGTAATTTCCGTTAAGGAGAAGGTCCCCATGCAGGTGGCCACTCGGGGTGATAACGACCTGGAATTCGTGTTTATGAGTGAAACAGGTTCTTCTGCCGATTCCGGGGATAAAGGTCAAAAAATGGCCCAAAACGCCACGGATCAGGATGTGGCCCATGCCCCGGAAGGAAATGGAAAGGAAGGCGAAGAGGACCTGTTTCCCGGGATGAAGGATGAATATTCCGGGCAAAAAATATCCCTTGATTTGCAGGATGCGGACGTGGAGCACGTCCTTAGGCTTATAGCCTCGGTCAAGGATTACAATCTGGTTATCGACCAAAGTGTGCAGGGCGCGATTTCCCTGCGTCTGGTGGAGGTGCCCTGGGAACAGGCCCTGGATCTGGTTTTGTCCCAGAACAATCTGGTCAAGATACAGAAAGGCAATATCCTGCGCATCACCACTGCGGAAAAACGGGAGCAGGAACTGGCTCAGCTCAGGCGTTCCCGGGAAGCGGAGATGCGGGCCAAACAGAGCATGAAGGAGCTGGAGGAACTCCAGACCGAATATATTCAGGTCAACTATGCCAAGGCCGGGGATATGGAGCCCCAGGTGGAGGAGTTCTTGTCCGAGCGGGGCAAGATCAGCAATGATCCGCGGACGAACATGCTTATTGTCTCCGATGTAAGCTCCAACCTGGAAAAGATAAAATCGGTGGTCAATAAATTGGACCAGCCGGAGAGACAGGTGCTGATCGAGGCCAGGATCGTCTATGCCACGGACGAGTTTTCTCGAAGCCTTGGGGTTAACTGGGGATTTTTGTATCCAGATCAGCAATATCAGCAAGGGCAGTATAGCAAGGGTTTCGAGATTGATACGGATGGCGTTAACACTCCCTCTGTTGGAGGTTTGGATGCAGTGGGTTCAGTGGCCAAAATCGCTGGACTGGACCTCTTCACCCTGGACGCAGAACTTCGACTTGGCGAATCCCAAGGATTTTCCCGGACTATTTCTTCGCCCCGAGTTATTACTTTGAACAATGAACAGGCGGAGATCACCCAGGGTACTCAGATCGCCACACAAACCGAATCCGAGAGCGGAGGGACCACTACCGAGTATGTGGAGGCGGTCTTGGCCTTAAGAGTTACTCCGCAGATAACCCCGGATGATAAGCTTATCCTGGAGCTGGAAGTAAGCGACGACAGTCCGGTGGGCGGAGGCAGCGACGATATCAATACCAAAACGGCCAGTACAAAATTGATAGTCGATGACGGGGAAACTCTGGTTCTTGGCGGGGTCCGGAAACTGGAAAGGTCGGACCGGGAAAGCAAGGTTCCCGGTGCCGGTGATGTCCCTATTTTGGGGTGGCTTTTCAAAAATAAATATAAAAGCACCACCAAAAACGAGCTTTTGATTTTTATCCGTCCCAAGATTATGTGATTTTATGTAAAGTTCAAACCCCCCGAGCTTTAAGCTTTAAAAGCAGCCCTGCGCGCAGGGCTGCTTTTAATTTGCAAAAGATGTCTGCATGGCTGGCTCTAGTATTTCGCGCCGATAGCATCCTGGGGTTTGAAGCCGGAAGATGCACCACAGGGGACACAGAGAGCACAGAGGAAGTGATGGGAAAAGATCCGTTCACCACCGGCAAAGTCATCGGCTGTGCGATCGAGTTTCACCGGGTTCCGGGCCCGAGCCTGCTAGAATCCTCCGTAAAAGCAATGCCTCGGGCACGAGCTGAAAGTGAACGGTATCAAGAGCTTCGTACTCCGATCCTGTGTACTCTGGGCTCTCTGGGGTAAAAAGACCAGATTCGAACAAGCAGGATGCACTGGACGTTCATACCTCGCGCCAGTGATTTTTACGTTAGCTGCCGCGGCTTAAAAAATTAAAGAGAACTGCTTGTCCGGGAGAAAACAAAATTTTTAAGGAGAATCTTTGCGTGAGCGAGTATGAAGTGGTTCCCCAGGTAAAGGATTTCCAGCCCTATTCCGCCGGATTGTCCATCTCCGAGATAAAAGAGAAATACGGTCTATCCCAGGTCTTGAAAATGGCCAGCAACGAAAACCCTCTGGGGACTTCCCCCCTGGCCGCCCGGGCCATAAGCAGATACGCGGAATACGCTTTTCGTTATCCGCGTTCCGGCAATCCCAGGCTGTGTTCTGAGCTGGCTTCTTTCTTGAGTGTGGACAGGGAATGCATTGTCCCCGGAAACGGCTCTGACGAGATAATAGATCTTTTGATCCGCATGTTGGCCAGACCGGGTAAAGACAACGTCTGCGCTTTCTCCCCCTGTTTCAGTATCTATGCCCTTCAATCCCGGTTGGCCGGGGTTGAATTTCGGCAGGTTTCACTAAGAGAAGACATGAG
This sequence comes from uncultured Desulfovibrionales bacterium, assembly GCA_964614055.1. GTDB lineage: Bacteria > Desulfobacterota > Desulfovibrionia > Desulfovibrionales > Desulfonatronovibrionaceae > CAYNNQ01. The sequence goes on from CAZTKE010000030.1 coordinate 13,297, forward strand.
TTTTGATTGGGATAAACTCCTGGCCCTGACCGATGAGGACACGAAGATGGTTTTTCTCACCAATCCGGACAATCCTTCCGGTTTTTGCGTGGACGCCGAGGAGATAATTGAGCTGTCCAATCGTCTTCCCTCCCGGGCTATTTTATTGGTTGATGAAGCATATGTTGAGTTCACTTCAGACGCAAAAAAAGTTTCCCTTGTCTCCCGGGTAGAGGCATTAAAGAATGTGGTAGTTACCAGGACGTTTTCCAAGATGTTTGGACTGGCCGGTCTCCGGTTGGGATATGGTGTATTGCCGGTTGAACTGGCTGAATATATACGCCGGATCAGGCTGCCGTTCAGTGTGAATATCCTGGCTGAGGAGGCGGGTATCGCCGCTCTTAGGGACGAATATTTTTATCAAAAAACCCGGGAAGTCGTTCTTTCCGGACGGGAATTTCTGAGCAGGGAGCTTGCCGGTTTGGGGTGCCGGGTTTGGCCGAGTCAGTCCAATTTTTTAATGTTTACCCCACCGGAGGATGCACAGCATGTTTTTGAAAGACTGCTCGCGCAGGGGATCATCATCCGGCCGCTTAAAAGCTACGGGCTGGATGGGTCTTTGCGGGTGAGCGTAGGTAATCAGCGGGAGAACAAACTTTTTGTCTCCGCCTTAAAAGAGATTATTCATGGCTAGGACAGTGACCATTGACGGCCCGGCCGGGGTGGGCAAGACTACTCTGGCCAAGCGTCTGGCCGAGCATCTCAATGTCGGCTATATGGATACCGGGGCCATGTACCGCGGCGTGGCCTGGTATGCGGGTGCGGGCGCCTGGGATTGGGAAGAGGGCAGGCTTAAAAAGGTTTTGCAGGGCATGGAGTTCAGTCTTAGCGGCTCCGGGCAAAATACAATATTGTCTTTAAATGGGAACCCACTGGATGATAGGATCCGAACGGAAGAGGTCGGGATGCGGGCCTCGAACATGGCCAAGTTGCCGGTGGTCCGCGATTTTTTGAAAAAGGCGCAGCAGCGTCTGGGGGAGAAAGTCTCCCTGGTGGCCGAGGGGCGGGATATGGGCACGGTTGTTTTCCCGCAGGCCGAAAATAAATTTTTTCTGGACGCTACTCCCCGGGTGCGGGCGGAGCGCAGGTGGGCCCAGCTTGAGGAAATGGGTCAAAAAGAGAATTTTCATACAATTTTAGAGACAATACAAAAACGGGACCAGCAGGATCGGAACCGGAAAACGGCCCCTCTGCGGCCGGCCGAGGATGCGCATGTGATTGATACCGGGAACAAAGACATTTATGAGGTTTTCGCGGAGATGCTCGACTGTATTCGGATAGGTTCCTGACGGAATTGATTCCGTCTCTTGAAAATACAGGTATCGTCAAGGAAAAACGTTCGGCCCTAACCTGCGGAAGATCGGGCTATGAGGTCCGTTGCCACAACTCTTCTTTTTCTTCCATGCTCAAACCGGAGAGGCTTTCTCCCTTGTCC
>CAZTKE010000031.1:0-3476 GCA_964614055.1 uncultured Desulfovibrionales bacterium
GCCCGTCTCCCGATATTCCCGGGGACCAGGACGATCCGGCCTAGCCCATAGGCCCCGGCCTGGCGCAGATTCAGGCGCACGGTTTCCCGGAGCGCGGACAGGGAAAACGGCCTGACCCGTCCGGTAGTGCCCAGGATGGAAATACCCCCGACTATTCCCAATCTGGGGTTGAATGTCCTGGCCGCTATTTCCCGGCCCCGGGGGACAATCACCCGCACATGAACCGGACTGTCCACCGCGCGCTCCACTTCCTTTTTTATCATCTCCCGGGGAACCGGATTCACCGCCGGACTGCCCGGGGGAACTGCCAGACCGGGGCGGGTGACAATGCCCACTCCCGGTCCGGCGGAAACGGCAAAGGAAGAAGCCGGGCTGACTCCGGCCCCTATGCGCAGCCCGTGCGTTTCGTCCGGGTCGTCACCTCCGTCCTTGAAAACGTATGCCCGGTATTCACCGCATCTTACAGAAAGATCATGCACCGCAAGGAAAACTTTATCCCCGCCGGGAAGAGTAATATCCACCCGGGATACGTCCTTCTCCCCGCGCAGCAAAAGACAGGCCGCCCTGGCCGCAGCAGCCGCGCAGGTTCCGGTGGAGAGCCCGCTTTTCAGTCCCTTTGCCATTTTCTCCGCCGCACATGGATAATCACACAGGCCAGATATCCGGGCAAACGCCCCTTGTAATCGGTAAGATCGGAGCACACGAACTCATCCTTTTGCTCCGCATAGCAGACAAGCGCGGATTCGCTTAAAAGACCCTCCTTTTGAAGCATATCCCGAAGGCTCTCTATATTTCGGCCCGCCTTGTACAAAATCAGGGTCTCGCAGCAATTCAAGGCCTTTCTTACCTGCTGCGTATCAGTACCGGTCATGAGCAGCATGCGGTCCTCCTGCACCGCAAGCGCCCTTTTAAGCCGCGCGGAAACGGCCTGGAAAGCGGCAACTCCCGGTATCACATGCACCTTTTCCGGAGGCAAAAGGGCCTGCATCTCTTGCAAAAAATAGCAGCTGGTGCTGTACAGAAGCGGATCGCCCAGGGTGATCTGGGTTACCACCCGGCCCTGGTTTGCGTATTCCAAGGCCTGCTCGGCCATTTTCCGCCAAAAGGCGGCAGTCCCCTCCTGATCCCGGCGCATGGGATAAACCGCTTCCAGAATTTTTTGTTCCCTTATCCAGGGACGGATCGTGTCCAGGGCCATGCTGACCTCGGAGTTGGAGGAACGCGGGCATATAAGGACGTAAGAGTCATGGATGACCTGCACGGCCCGCAGGGTTAGCAAGTCCGGCGCTCCCGGACCGATGCCCACGGCATAGACATGGCCCGGAAGCGGTTTCTGAATATCCAGCCTTTCCAATAAAGACATCAACCATCTCCCAGAAGGCACAAAGCGTTGAATGCTGCAGCGGCCGCAGGCGATCCTCCGCGGGGACCGACATTGGTTACGCACGCAAGCCCGGTTTTTAAAAGGGCCTCCTTGGACTGAGCCGCGCCCACAAACCCCACCGGCAGGCCGATCACCAGGGCCGGAGAGACCCCCTGAGTGCGATGCAGATCCATGAGCGCCCAAAGAGCGGTCGGTGAATTGCCCACAACCAGGATCGAGCCGTTCAAATCCGATCCGGCTTTTTGGATTCCGGCCGCGGCGCGGGTGGAGCCCTTTTCAACCGCGTGTTCATCCAGGCCGTCTAAAAGACAGGCAACCTTTTTGGCCCGGGTCATGCCGGACTCGAGCATGCGCACGTCGCAAAAGACACGAGCCCCTTCCTGCAGGGCATTTTTACCCATTTGCAGCGCATCCGGGGAAAAACGAAGAGTACCGGCAAAGGAAAAATCGGCTGTGGCGTGCACCACCCGGGCGGCAATATCCTTTTTTTCTTTGTCCTGTTCCGAGATATGCTCCCGTATAAACTCCAGACTGTTTTTTTCAATCTCCGCTGGGCAACTTATGATCTCCTCCCCGGCAGCGCTCCACAAACGCTCGAAAAGAACTTCCTCCAAAAGAGGATCGTTTTCCAGGGAAGGCAGAAGCTCGAAGCTGATATGCGGATGTTCTCCTTTTAATTTTTCTATCTGCTCCGGGATATCCTTTAAGACGTGAATGCCGTTTAAAAGGAAATAGGGAAAGATCACCAAGCGGGAATATTCGCGGGCAATGAGCTCTTTTGCCTTTTCCTCCAGGGAGGGACGGCCCAGGGAGAAAAAAGCCGGCTCCACCACAACCGAACCCAGCCGGGAGCGAAGCCTTAAAGCCATTTCCGCGAAAGTCCGGGATACCTCCGGCCGCCTGCTGCCGTGGCCCAATATGATAATCGCTGTCTGCATCTATCTTTTTCCTGTTATATAAGAGGTTATTCTCCGGGCCGTTTCCCGGCTGTGTCCGAAATATATATGCACATAGCTGGCCAGGACATTTTTATAAAAAAAACCTTGGGCCTGGACCTCTTCTCCCCGGCTGTTCGTGGCCCGATAGATATCCGGCAAGGACTTTTCGCACGACTTTACACTGGAATAGTGAAATTCATGCCCGCGCAGAGTGGTGCCTTCCTCCCCGAGTATGCACCCCCGGGCTAGCTCCACCTGGATGTAGCCGAGCGACTTGCGCCGGGAATGCATGGAGAACTGAAGGGGCAGCACTTCGCACATACCGTACGTTTCCCCCTGCAAATCCTGAAGGACTTCACCCAGATAAATCATCCCCCCGCATTCGGCGTAAACATTACCGCCGTTTCCGGCAAACGCGGCTATTTCCCTCTTTATCCCCGTGTTTCCTGCCAGATCCGAAGCGAAAATCTCCGGATACCCACCGCCCAGAAAAAGGGCGTGTATATCCCGGGGCAGCTTTTTGTCATTTAACGGGGAGAAAAACTCTATTTGCGCGCCGCATTCCGCCAATATATCCAGGTTGGCCGGATAATAAAAATTAAAGGCCGCGTCCCTGGCCACGGCTATGCGCGGCCCCCTGGGCTTTTGCACTGCGCGGGGCTCTTGCCTTTTCTTCCCGGAAGAATCGCTCCGGGAAACCATCCGGTCCACATCCAGATACTTTTCCCCGGCCCGGGCAAAGTCCGGAAAAAACTCGGCGCTTTCCTGTTCTGTGTCCGGAACAAGCCCCAGATGCCGGGATTTTAAGGCCGGCAGGGCACCGGAGGGGATCGCCCCCACAAGCGGGGGAAGAGCGGCTTTTTCAAGGCAATCGGCCAATATTTGCCTGTGCCTCAGGGAATTGCATCCGTTGGCCACCACTCCCTTAATTCTCTCACCCGCGGGGGAAAAGTTGCAAAAGCCGGAAACCAGGGCGGCAAAGCTCTCGGACATCCCGGAGCAGGGCGCAACCAGGATCACCGCCGAGCCGAGCACGGAAGCCAGTTCCGCTGCAGACCCTCTGGTCCCGCTTTTGCCCCCGCCGTCAAAATAACCCATCACTCCCTCGATAAGGGGCAAACCCGAAGAGGATTCCGTCAGCTCGCGCACGTGCC
>CAZTKE010000031.1:3576-5380 GCA_964614055.1 uncultured Desulfovibrionales bacterium
AAAAAATCCCGGTATTTTTTCAAGTCGCGGTTGCGTATCCCGGTTAAACATGGCATCATGAATGAAAATGATTTACGGGAATTTGTATTGAATTTTTTTATGGATATGTTTATTACGACTCGTATTCGAGTTGCTTAATACATCCCAATCCGCATTTGCACTGGCATACAACCAACAACTTCCTTAAGGAGGAGTTTTATGGCTGAAGCAGCTATCAAACTTGGAGCAGAGCCAAAAACGACCTTTATGGACAAGGTAAGAGAGCTTCTGCCCGAGGAAGGGCATTTGAATCTCTGCCTGACCTGCGGGGCCTGCTCTGCCGGATGTCCTGCCTCCGGCATAGAGGACATGGACCCCAGAAAATTCCTGCGCATGGCAGCCCTGGGAATGGACGAAGAAGTAACTTCCACCGGCTGGGTCTGGTGCTGCACCCAATGCAGAAGGTGCGTCTATGCCTGTCCCATGAGCATCGACATCCCCAAACTGGTCTACCAGGCCCGGGCGGCCTGGCCCCGGGAGGAAAGGCCCAAGGGGATTCGCGGCTCCTGCGATATGGCCCTGAAAACCGAGGGTAACAGCGCCATGGGTGCTTCCTCCGAAGACTTCAAGTTCGTTGTCGAAGACGTCCTGGAGGAGGTCAGGGAAGAACAGGGCATGGCCAATCTGATCGCCCCCGTGGACAAGAAGGGTGCCAAATACCTTGTAAACCAGAACTCCCGCGAGCCGGTCACCGAAGCCGAGGAACTGGTTCCCTTGTGGAAAGTTCTGAACACGGTCGGCGCGGACTGGACCTACGGTACTGTGGGATGGGCCGCGGAGAACTACTGCATGTTCCTTTCCGACACCGAAGGTTGGGAAAAAATCGTCCGCAACAAGGTCAAGGCCGCAGAAGATTTGGGGGTGGAAGTCTTTCTCAACACCGAGTGAGGACACGAATTGTACGCGCTCCTGGAAGGAATGCGCAAGTTCAATATCGAGCCCAAGTTCAGGCTGGAAAGCATCATCACCCATTACGCCCGCTGGATCCGGGAAGGCCGCCTGCCGGTGGATCCGTCCTGGAACAAGGATATCGGGGCCAAATTCACGGTCCAGGACCCCTGTCAGCTGGTCCGCAAATGCTTCGGAGACCCCGTGGCCGAGGATCTTAGGTTCGTGGTCAAGTCCGTGGTCGGTGAAGAAAACATGGTGGACATGTATCCGAACAAGTCCAACAACTTCTGCTGCGGCGGCGGCGGAGGTTTCCTGCAGGCCACCGGCTATGAGGAGCAGAGACGGAAATACGGCAAGATCAAATTTGATCAGATAAAGGAGACCGGGGCGCACTATTGCATAACTCCCTGCCATAACTGCCATTCACAAATACTGGATTTGAATGAGCACTATGGTGGAAACTATTATACGGTCCATCTGTGGACCCTGATTTGCCTCTCCCTGGGTATCCTGGGCGAGAACGAACGCGAATACCTGGGCCCGGAGCTGCAGGAAGTAGCTGTATACGGCGCCTAGCCTGATTACGGAAAAACACATCCAAGACCCCGGTCGCTAAGCGGCCGGGGTCTTGTTTTTTATACTGCGGGTCTGGACTTAATCCAAGTATCCGGATATGCTACTTTCGAAAAATTTGCATAAAATAAAGGAGATTGGGCATGGAACTCACGGATGTGGCCGCAGTGGAAAAGTGGGAAGAACTGGAAAAAAAACTGCACCAGAATTCGGGATTAAACGCCTGCGTGTACAATGACCAGGGAGCGCGTATCACCCAGTATGTGGCCTGGGGCAACGAGCTGTGCCCGATCATCAAGGG
>CAZTKE010000031.1:5480-8030 GCA_964614055.1 uncultured Desulfovibrionales bacterium
TGCACCGGGCCGGTTTTCATAATTGTTATTGCCCGCGATACCGCAGTTTCAGAAATGATATCCCCGGGGCAATCAGGGAGCTTGAACTCGAACTCAAACAAATCCTGGAAAAGCACCCCGAGCAGGAAATTATCTTTATCGGGCACAGCCTGGGCGGACTCTTGGCCCTTTACCTGGGCACAAACAACCGGTCCTGGCCGGTCCGGGAAATAGTCACCCTGGGAACTCCTTTTTCCGGAAGCAAAATGGCCGTTTTCGGCATCTCCAGCCTGGCAAAGTCCCTCCTCCCCAATAGCCGGGAGTTTAAAAACCTTTGCTCCGGGATAAACTGGAAGACCACTATTCCCGGCCTGGCCCTATATTCCGCAATAGACAACATGGTACTTCCCCTAAAATCGCTCCAGTCCACTCCTGAAAGATGGGAACTCAAAGAAGCGGGGCCCACGTCTCATATAGGTATGCTCTGGAGCAAAAAGGTCTCCAAAGAACTCATCAAAAGACTCCGGACCTAAAAAAGCCGGGTGCACCCAGCTACCCGGCTCTTATCATTTCCTGGCCTTCAAAAAACTATTCTTCGTGCTTGTGCTCGTGAGGGATTACCTCTCCGGTTTCCGGATCATGCTCATGATCGTGCTCGTGGGGATGGGAATGGACCATGTCCCCGTGACTATGCTCGTGTTCATGAACATACTTGGAATACTTTGAATCGGGATTGTGCCCGCACCCGCAATCTTTACACATACTATCCACCTCCATTTGAAAAATTTGCTATGCATAATATTGTGATCTTTTTATACATTGGAGTCAAGGGCAGCTTCGGATTTGGACAAAAACCCGAAAACCCGGACCGGTAGCGTCTATTTTATGGTATCGCTCACTGCCGCGCTCATGGAGGCCGGGAAAGAGACAATAAGCACCCGCTTCAGGGCCAGGACAAAATCCGTGGTCCATGGGCACTGCTGAATTATGGTCATAAGCCCCGCGACCACAAGCAGGGAAAAGAGATAGGTAGCTACCACCCGCAGGATATAGCTTTTCACATGCCCCTTAAAGGCAACACGGTAAAAATTGGAGTAAGTAAAAAGGGCGATAAACAAAACGGAACAAAAGCTCAAAACCAGGACATTTGCCAGGGGCAGTTTTTCCCCCAGATTCCAGGTCTCCTCGGTAAAGGCCACCGGAACGGCCAGGATGGAGGCCCCGACAATGACCTGCATCATGTCCCGGGGCTTGAATTCAACCATGAGCGGCTTGACCGCGTAGTCCAGGACCCGGCCGGCGCTGTCCATAATGGGAATCACCCGGTGCAGATGCCCTCCTATCCGCCTGACGGTTACCTTTGATTTGCTGTCCATTATTTTCCTTTGGATTATGAGCCCTGTTGACTGTCCTGGGCTTCCCCCCGGCAGGAGAACAAAACAACCCTGTCCTTGCCCTTTTTCTTGGCTTCCAGCAGGGCCTCGTCCGCATGGTCAATCAAGGTGTCCACGCTGCATTCTTTGGCGCTCATGCCAGCCACTCCGATACTCACGGTAATGCCCATACCCTGGGCAAATCCGCCCAAGGGACTCTCGGCCACGATTTTTCGAATGCGTTCGGCAACTTTGCCCGCCTGATCTTCCGTAGTCCCCGGGAGCAGGGCCACAAATTCCTCTCCTCCATACCTGGCCAGGGTGTCAAATTCCCGCAGGGTGGCCCCGCACATCCGGGCCAGGTCCTTTAAGACCTCGTCCCCGGCACTGTGTCCGTAAGTATCATTGATGGCCTTGAAATCATCTATATCCAGGACCAAAACGGACAGGGCAAGATCAAACCTTTGGGCCCGGCGCAATTCCTTTTCCGCGGTCTCGAAAAAACTGCGGCGGTTGAACACCTGAGTCAAATAATCGGTCCTGGCCAGATGAGTGGCCTCGCCCAGGGCGGTCTCCAGCTGTTTGGACTTCTTTTCCAGTTCTGTCCGGGCCTCTTTTAGCTGCCGCATATTCTGGATGGACAAAAGGGCCTGGGTCAAAAGCGGACCCAGGCGAAACAGGAGCCTGGCATGTCCGTAGCTCATAAAACCATGCACCCGGCTAACGCATACCAATACGGCCCGGGAATCGCCAAAACGAAAAGGTGCATGCACAGCGCAAGAGAATTCGTCCCTCATTTCGCCCTTGTCTCCCCATTCCTCCGGCTGATTCAAATCATGGACAATAATCGGCTTGCTCCGCTCAAAAAGCCGGGCAAACATATCTCCGGAATGCCATACAGTGCCCCGGCACTGCGAAAGAGTGGAGGAGAAGACATCAAAATGTTTGTTCCGAGCGGAAACAAGGACAAAAGATCCGTCCAGGGACTCGGATTGGTCCAAAGTAAGGAGGATATTCAAAAGCCCGCTCTCGGCAGTGCCCGAACCGGTCAGCACCTGCAGCCCCTTGAGCAAAAACTCGGAGTGCCTGCGTGACTGCCTCTCCCGCTCGCGCATTCGCTCCCGGTCCAGGGCGATCTCGTACAATTCCTCATTTCCAAGGGTCCTGATCTGCTCTCTAATAAAAGATACCATCTTCT
>CAZTKE010000031.1:8130-10284 GCA_964614055.1 uncultured Desulfovibrionales bacterium
AAAGCACACTCTCCACCACCCGGGCCGGACGATTAACAAGGCTGCTCCTACTTCCGGTCATAAGAGTTATTCTGTCCCGGTCCTCTATCTCGGTGAAGAGACTCATGCTCTGATCCGGCAGGACCTTTTCCGGATGAGACAAGAGATAAAGAGGTACCTTGCCCAATTGATGCTTGAACCGGGCCAGGGGATACCAATTGGTCAAGTGCAGCACGTCCCCGCCCTCGGCCAAAACCTGGGACACGGCCCCTCCGGTCCATTCATTGTATACCTGCGCGGCCGGACGTCCGTCTATTTCCTGCAAAATGCGGCCGTCGGTCTTTGTGGCTATCCCGAAATGCTCGCTCGGGGAATAGCCGCTGTGAAAGGAAAATCCGGGCTCGGAGGAGGGAAAAAGACAAGTCACGGCCACCCCTTGCAATAAAACCCTTTCTCCGCCGATAATCGACCAATCACCGCAAACCGCGTCATCGGCGGCACTGCCGCCCATAACCGGGATATTAGGCCCCAGTACGGATTCAATTCCGGACAGGACTTCCTCCTCACACCCTGGAGTCGCAGTCATCCAGACGAAAAGCGGGGACTCGCCCGGCCTGCCCGCCTGCTGCAGGCTGTCCCGGATTGCCCCGGCTCCGGCCTGTCTCGGGCCGGCATCAAAATCGCGCAGGCCAACACCAAAGTCTCCGTCCGGGTCATGGATGCCGAACAAACCAAGTACCGCCGGATTGCCGGGAATAAACCCGGAGTTGACCAGAACCCCCTGACTTGAAGATCCTCCCTGGACCGCAATCCCCGGAGCGTTTGCGGCCAGTGCATCGGCCACATCTCCGGGATCCAAGGACTGGGAATAATAGGCGAATATTAAATCCGGAGGACCGTCCAGCCCGGAGCGCAATTCCTGAAACGCCTCATGGACCGCCTCCGAAGCATTTTCTTTCTGGGAATGGGAAACCGCTATGTGCATCGCTTTGAATCCGTTTAAACAACCTTTAAAATACCTGCGGATACCAAGAAATGCCATGCCCCTTCGCCTGGAGCCTGACAACTGGCCTCAAGTTTCTTGCGCGAAACACTACCTGAAGACCGCCTTTCCGGCAATCACGATCAAAGGCCCGGAACATGCCGCACTGACTTGACAACCGCCCCACAGACAAATACCTGCCGGGCGATGGACAATAACGAAAATAATGACCTCCACCCGGATTTTGACCTGCAAAGCTATAATTTCGATCTCCCGGAAGAAAATATCGCCCAGAGTCCGGCCGAAAAGCGCTCTTCCTCCCGGCTTCTGGTTCTGGACAAATCCTCGGGGGAGATAACCCATTCCTCTTTTTCCCGGCTTATATCCTTTCTGCCCCGGGACTGCCTGCTTGTGGCCAACAACACCCGGGTCCTTCCGGCCAGGATACTGGGCAAAAAGGCCTCGGGAGGACAGGTGGAATTTTTGCTTTTGACTCCCCTGCCTCTTTTGACCGCGGAAAAAGAAACTGACAAGGAAAAAAGCTGTACGGCCAGATGTCTTTTAAAGGCCTCGCGTCCCCCGGCCCTGGACTCGGAAATAACACTCACCCCCGAACTTTCCCTGCGGATCCTTGAGAAGCACGAATTCGGTCAATACACCGTCCGCTTGCGTTGGAACGGCGATCTGGCGGATGTTTTCCTGCGCCACGGGCATATGCCTCTTCCCCCATATATCCGCAGGCAGGACGGCCCGGAAGACCGCAACAGATATCAAACCGCCTTTTATAGTGAGCGGAAATTGGGCTCCGTGGCCGCCCCTACCGCCGGCTTGCATTTCACCCCGGAAATAATGCAGGAGGTAAAGGACTCCGGAAGAGAGTGGGCAGAGATCACTTTGTACGTTGGCTACGGCACTTTCAGCCCGATTCGCTGCCGGGACATACGCAAGCACGACATGCACGCCGAATATGTGGAAATACCGCAAAAAACCGCGGACATGGTAACCCGGGCCAGGGAAGAGGGGCGAAGCATTGTCTGCGTGGGCACGACCACGGTCCGGGCCCTGGAGGGCGCCTTCAGGCAGACCGGGGACATCCGGTCTTTCCGCGGCTGGACCAATATTTTTATCACCCCGGGATTTGATTTCGCCCTGACCGATCACATGCTGACCAATTTCCATCTCCCGGGTTCATC
>CAZTKE010000031.1:10384-11661 GCA_964614055.1 uncultured Desulfovibrionales bacterium
TTGTGCACCCTGGTCTGTCCGGTAGGGATTATTGTCCCGGCCGAACGCTTCAACAAGCAGGGCTATAAGGTAGTGGAAGTCCCGGCGGACCAGATGGAAGAGTGCAAGGGCTGCGCGTTCTGCGCCCAGATATGTCCGGACACGGCCATTGAGGTGTTCAAGTCCGCCAAAGAAAAGGAGACCGAAGATGCCAGCTAAATCCAGGATATTCGTAAAAGGCAACGAGGCCATCTCCAGGGGGGCACTGGACGCGGGCTGCAAATGTTATTTCGGCTATCCCATCACCCCGCAGAATGATATCCCGGAATTCATGTCCAAGGCCCTGCCCGAAGTTGGGGGGCAGTTTGTCCAGGCCGAAAGCGAGATAGCAGCGGCCAATATGCTTCTGGGCGCTGTTTCCTGCGGCATCCGGGCCATGACCTCTTCTTCCAGCCCGGGAATTTCTTTGAAACAGGAGGCCATCTCCTACATGGCCGGGAGCGAACTGCCGGGAGTTGTGGTCAATATGAACCGCGGCGGCCCCGGTCTGGGAGATATCGGCCCGGCCCAGGGTGATTATTTCCAGTCCACCCGGGGCGGCGGACACGGCGACTACCGCATGTTGGTCCTGGCTCCGGGAACTGCCCAAGAGGCCTACGACCTGACCATCAGGGCATTTGACCTCGCTTTTGCCTATCGCAACCCGGTAATGATCCTGGGAGACGCCATCTTGGGACAGATGAAAGAACCCATAACTCCTCAGGAAAAAAAGACTGCTGACCCGAAAGAAGCTGCGGATTGGAGACTGGACGGGGCAAAAGGCCGCAAACCGCGAATCCTGAAGTCCCTGTTTCTGGCCGAGGGTTCCCTTGCCGCACACAACAGCCACCTCGGGGAAAAATACAAAGAGATGCAAAAGGAATGCGCCTTTGAGGAGTTCATGACCGAGGACGCGGAACTGATAATAGTCGCCTACGGCTCTATCGGCCGGATTGCCAAATCAAGCATTAAAACGCTCAGAGCCGCCGGGCACAAGGTAGGACTCATCCGTCCGATTACGGTATTCCCGTTTCCGCATAAGCCCCTGCGCGATTTGGCGGAAAAAGGAAAGAAATTTTTGACCATAGAACACAATATGGGCCAGATGGTCGAGGATGTCCGTCTGTCCATATGCGGCCTGGCCGGTTCAGATTTTTACGGCCATCTGCCCGGAAACCTACCCACTCCAAACGATTTTGAACAACCCATTCTGGATGCCCTGGAGAAATAACCATGCAGGAAAAACAAGTATACAAACG
>CAZTKE010000031.1:11761-14365 GCA_964614055.1 uncultured Desulfovibrionales bacterium
ATGTCTCCGGTCAAGGCTGTGGAGAGAGTGAGCAATGAATTGATCCCCTACTTCCCTCTCGGGGAATTCAAGGACAGCACCACGGAGGACAGATAAAATGTACAAGGACACCATTATTGCCGGATTCGGAGGCCAGGGAGTGATGATGATCGGCAACCTGTTGGCTTACGCGGCCATGGGACAGGGCCTGCATGTCACCTACATTCCCGTGTACGGCCCGGAGATGCGCGGAGGCACGGCCAATTGTACAGTGGTCCTCTCCAGCGAGGAAATCGGATCGCCAATCATCCATAATCCGGAGAGCCTGATCGCCATGAACCGGCCTTCCCTGGATAAATTCCAACCCCGGGTCCAGGACGACTGTGAGGTAATCATCAATTCCTCGCTCGTGGACAGTTCCCTGGCTGAAACAAGCAGACTCAGATGCTTTGCCGTGCCCGCCAATGACATAGCCAACGACCTGGGAAACACCAAAATGGCCAACATGGTCGCCCTGGGCGGTTTTCTGCAGGCCACTGCCTGCGTGGATCTTAAAACCGCCCAGGACAGTCTGCAAAATGTTATCCCCGCCCGCTACAGCCAGCTTATTCCCAAAAACGCGGAAGCCCTGGCCGCCGGAGCCGAACATGTAAGCAAAAACGGGAGGATTTAATCCATTTAAGCCATGAAACCGCAAATCTACGGCATAGTCGGCCATCCTCTGGGGCATAGCCTGAGCCCAACCCTGCACAACCACTGGTTTTGTGAATGCGGATTTGAAAACAAACTGTACTGCGCCTGGCCAATACCCCCGGACAAACTGGATGATTTCGTGCGCGCCGTCCGGCTTTTGCCCATTTCCGGGGCAAGCGTGACCATCCCGCACAAGGAGACCATAACCCCTTATCTGGACGAGCTTTCTCCGGCGGCCAGGCAGGTGGGAGCAGTAAACACTCTCTACTGGCGCGGGGATAGCCTGGCCGGAGAAAATACCGACGTCTGCGGTTTCATGGCCCCTCTTCTGGCCGGCGGCGAGTCCATCAACTCCGCTTTGGTCCTTGGTGCGGGGGGCGCCTCCAGGGCAGTCATCCACGGATTAAAGGAGATGGGCATAAAAACCACCATTTGTAACCGCAGCCAGGACAAGGCCGAGGCCATGGCCAAGGACATGAAAACCGATGTAATCCCCTGGGAAAAAAGGCATTCCGCGCAGGCAGACCTTCTGGTAAACACCACCCCGCTAGGCATGCACGGGGATAAAACCGGGGGAGAAACTCCCTGGGAAAAAGACATGCGCAGAATAAAAACGGTTTACGACATTATCTATAATCCGCCTTGCACTCCGCTGTTAAAGCAGGCCGAAGAAGAGGGAAAAACTGTTATCTCCGGACTGGAGATGTTTGTGGGCCAAGCCCGGGAACAATTCCGCATCTGGACCGGGCAGAAGATGGACCGCGAGCCGGCCCTGACTTTTTTGGGCAAGACCTTAAGAGGAAAATAATCGGGTCACCCGGCTATTACAACAGCCAAGGATCAATCCACATATATCTTCAGACGATCCCCGGGGTGAATGAGTCTGTCCCGGGACAATCCGTTCCATTCCTGCAAATCGCGCGTGCGCACCCCGAATCTTCGAGCTATATCCCACAATGTGTCTCCGTTTCTCACCCGGTAGCTAACTACCTGACTGTAGACCTCCTTGGCTTTCTTTGCAGAAGCCGTGGCCCTGCCCGCGCCAAGATCCGGGATATAGATTTTGTCTCCGGGCTTAATGGAACGCGGATTACTGATTCCGTTCGCCCGGTAAAGGGTCTGCAGCCCCACGTCGAATCTCCGGGACAGCCCCCACAGCGTATCACCCTTCCTGACCGTGTAATTTGCTCGTCTGCGGGCGCTTTTTTTGGTGACCGCCCCGGATTTGGCGGTTGCGCTATGCGGAATCATCAGGGACTGCCCAGGCCGGAGCAGATTGCTTTGCCTATTGTTAACCTGCTTTAAAACGGAAATGGGTATACCGAAACGCCTGGATATACGCCACCAGGAGTCTCCGTTGCTCACCTGGTAACGGGAATACCCGGAATAAGGAGTGGATCCGGAACCATCAAGAAAAGACCGGGCCAAATCCATCCTGTCCCGGGGCACATAAACCCTGGTTTCCTTATACGGGGGTGTGACCTGACGCCTGAAGGCCGGATTAAGCTTTCTAAACTCCTCCCAGGACATATTCATGCTGGTGCATAGCCCCAAAAGATCCGTACCTCCTTTTACCTGCACCCTTTCTAGATTTTTCCCCCGATCCCAATCCAGAGGGTCGAATCCCAGTTTTTCCAGATTCTTAACAATCTTTAATATGGCCATGAGCTTGGGAACGTACAGGCGGGTTTCCCGGTGCAAATAACGGGACGAACTCGTAAGATCAAAATAATTGTCGTAACCGCTCTTGCGCAAGGCCCAGGATACGCGTCCTTCACCCGCATTATACGCGGCAAGGGCCAGATACCAATCCCCGAAATCATTATAGAGCTTTTTCAAATACTTTGCAGCGGCCTCGGTGGCCTTATACGGATTGCGCCTCTCATCTATCCACCAGTTTACCTCCAGGCCGTAGCGCCTCCCTGTAGCGGG
>CAZTKE010000032.1:0-5971 GCA_964614055.1 uncultured Desulfovibrionales bacterium
TTGGAATCCGGGCGGCTGAACTGGCCGACGCAGAAGTGGGAACGGCTTATGACGAGGAAGTAGTCTGCGTAACCGAAACAGACATGTGCGCTGTAGATGCCATCCAGTTCTTGCTTGGTTGCACCTTTGGCAAGGGCAATCTAATTCATTGGGATGTGGGGAAAAACGCTTTCTCCTTTTACGGACGGGAGAGCAACAAAAGCCTGCGTATCCTGTGCCGGGAAGTGGATTTCCCGGGAAAAGACAGAATGGGGGAGCTGCACAAAAAAGGGGCCGATGGACGGCTGGAAGAAGCGGAAATCCGGGAACTCAACGATCTCCGCCAGACCTATACCAAGCGCATAATGCAGGCCCCTCTGGATGAGCTATTCATAAAAGGACCTGTAAAACGGGAACTTCCGCGCAAGGCAAGGATTCTGGGCAGCGTTACCTGTTCCGCCTGCGGAGAATCGGTTATGGAATCCCGGGCGCGGATGATGGGCGGAGAATATCTGTGCCTGCCCTGCTTCCGGGAAAGAGAACAGAAACTGTAGGCAGCACAGGTGGTTATGTGGTTAAATGATTAAGTGTTTAGGGAGGCGATATTCGGTTGGCACAGCGGTGACCCATGACCTGGCCCGAAAGACTGCCCTCTCCGGGCAGCTCTTCCTGCCCATAAAAACGACTAAGCACATAACACTTAGCCATTTAAGCACATAATCACCTCAAACTAAATCTCCAGCCTGAGCCCTGCCCCCATGGGCTGAACCCTGTCCGGAAATACATTTTCCAGGTATTCAAAGCCCCTTTGCCCGGTACAATGCCCCGGCCAGATCCGGGAAAAGCCGAAATCCCGGATGGTGTCCGCGGCCTGCTTCAGTGCACTCTCAGACGCAGAGGCCAGATGCGTGCCACCTATCAGGGCATAAAATCTATCTATTCTAAGCTCCTTGCGGGCATAGAAGCAGGTATTGGCCAGGCCGCTATGACAGCATCCCAAAATAAGTACCGGGCCGGAGGAGGTGTTTAAAACCAGGCAGGCATCGTCCGGGATACCGTCCTTTTGGGTGCACTCCGAATCCAGATAAAAATTATCCACCGCCTGAAAATTGCCTTTAAGCCTTTCTATATCCGTGAGCATAAAAAGGCCCTCATCCAGCTCCACCATTCCGTTAACCGGGCTGTATCTTTCCCTGATCCTCTCCGGGTTGTCGGTCTTTAATCCAATTTCATAACACAGGGAATCCGGGCGAATAACATACCTCTTCCGGAAAAAATCCGGATGGGCTAAAAGGGCAAACTCCCTTCCAGCCGACTGGTTAAAGAGGGTGTCCAGACCACCAGTATGATCGTAATGGCCGTGGCTTAAAGCACAACCGCTTATATCCGCAAGCTCTACCCCCAGCCGGGATGCATTCCGGGCAAAAAGACCGGACTGTCCGGTGTCCCAAAGCCATTTACGCCCGTTTGCCAGCTGGATATGCATGCTCAGACCGTGCTCAGCGGCAAGGGTTTTATCCAGGCTGTTGTTATCCATCAAAACTGTTAGTGTGGACATTTTCCTTCCTCCTGCTTTTTGGCGCCGGAAAGCTCCTCATATATCTGCATATGGGCCCGACCCATGACCGGAACATCAAAATCACCGGCCCGCTTAAGGCCATTTTCCGCCAAAGATGAAGACAAGTCCGGATCGGAGCGCAATCTTTGAATCCCCGAGGCAGGCCCGCTTACGTTCCCGCGGGAAAAGACAATCCCGTCTTCTTCATGGGTCACCAGTTCGGTGTTGGAGGGAAGATCGGAAACAAGGACCGGAACACCCGCGGCCCAGGCTTCCTTTATGACCGCGTTGCTCCCCTCGCCGTCAATAGAGGGAACCACAATCATGTCCAGTTGGGGCAAAATTTCCGCAGAGCGGACGTAGCCGCAGAATTCGATTCTATCCTCCAGTCCCAGTTCGCGGGCCAAACGTATAAGATCGGGCATAAGCTCCCCTTCACCGATCACGGAAAGCCGAAAATCCAGATCCAGTCCGGACAGAGAACGAAAAAGGAATTCGTGGCCTTTCTGCGCAGTCAAGGCGCCGATAATCCCCAGACGCAATCGGGAACTGGAGTCCCGCAGGGCCCGAGGATAGCTGTTTACCTCGATCGCGCTGGGAATAACGCGTATACGCTCCTCCCGAACTCCGGAGGCGGATACCACTTCCGCGATCTCCCGGCTGACACAGACGACCCTGTCCGCGCATCTGTATTTGGCCCGCCCCCATCTGTTGGACAGGGGATAGGAAACCCGCCGGGTATGCATAAGGGAAAAGGAAAGAGGGAAAAATTTCCTGAAAACTGCGGCCAGGGAAGCGGCACGGGGCTCATGGGTATGCACAATATCAATTTCACCCTTTTTAAGGGCAGAAAAAAGCCAAAACCAGTTCCGCGGATCAATTTCTTGCCGCGAAGGGAAGGAAAACACCCGCACCTCTCCGGATACTGCCCGCTCCAAGGGGGAACGGGCCAGGCATCCCAGAAATGAGTTTACCCCGGAAACAGAAGAAAAATAATCCAGAAGATATTGGACCTGTTTTTGTCCTCCCCTTATTTCCGGTCCCAAATCCAGGTGCAAGATATTCATGGGATCTACGCTATCAGCGTACCGTTTTTCTCCAAGTCCTCCTGCAGAAGCTCACGCAACCTCCTGGCCACGGGGCCGGGGCGGACGTCGTGGATCGGTTTGTCATTATAGCGAACCACCCCCACTGCATCCAGGGTAGTCCCGACCATGATGATCTCCCGGGCAGAATACAGCTCATCCTCGCGGATGGAGCGAAAAATAAAACTCTTTTCATGCTTAATGAGTTCCAGGGCGCGCATCAGCGTGGTCCCGGCCAGGGCATTCACAAAATCCGGGACTATCATCTTCCCGTTCTCATCCACAATGATCACGTTTTCCGTGGCCCCTTCCGCCAGAAAATTGTTCTCGTCAAAACAAAGCGGGAAATCATAGCCCTTTTCCACTGCTTCTTTTTTCATAAGCACGTTCGGGAGGTAGTCCACTGTCTTTATCCGGGCCAGATATCCCTGTTTGGCCGGGATACTGGTTTTAAAAACGGTCACTCCGTTTTCCCAGAAGGACTGCGGGCGGTGATGCATGGCTCGGACAACTATATATAGACTTGGTTCGGGGCATTCCCGGATATCCGTGGTGAATCCGCCCGGCCCCCGGCCGACATACATGGAGACCAGGACGTCCTTTTCCCGGACCGAGCGGAGCATATCCACAATCAAAGCCCGGATCTCCTCCAAAGGGGCCGGCATGCGGATATCCAGCCCGCGGCACGACTTCTTAAGCCTCTCCAGATGGGCATCCACAAGATACAAACGGCGGTCTATCATCTTCAGGGTCTCGAACACACCGTCTCCGCGATGCACGAGATGATCGTCCACAGGGAGCAGCATCAAGCGGGGATTGCGGCAGACTGCACCTAGCCTGTGGTCATAAAAGGCCAGACATTCGTTTTCATTCGGACGCGGCTTGCTTAGAAGCTGTTTTACATATTCATTCTCATCAAGGATTCTGGGCATTATTTACTCCGTTTTACGCAGGGACCCGAAGAAGATCTTTTTCCAGCAGGGTTTCGGCGATCTGAATGGTGTTCAGAGCGGCTCCCTTGCGGATATTATCCGACACCACCCAAAGGTTCAGGCCGCACTCGATACTGTCGTCCTCGCGTATGCGCCCGACAAAAGTATCATCCTCTCCAGCGGCGTGAATCGCCATTGGGTAGGCGTTTTCCTCCGGATTGTCCAGGACCGTGACCCCGGGGGCCTGAGCAAGAATGGCCCGGGCCTCCTTGGCGGAAATCTTGTCCTCGGTCTCGATATTCACGGACTCACTGTGCCCGTAAAACACGGGAACACGCACAGTGGTGGCGCTTATGCCCAGGCCGGGGTCTCCCAGGATTTTCCGGGTTTCGTTGACCATCTTCATCTCTTCCCCGGTATAATCGTTCTCCAGAAATTTATCGATATGCGGCAGGCAATTAAAAGCTATCTGATGCGGATACACTTCGGGCTGGACATCCTGGGCGTTAAAAAGACGGCGGACCTGGGTTTCCAGTTCGTCAATGGCCTTTTGCCCGGAACCGGAGACCGCCTGATAGGTGGAGACAATAATCCGTTTTATGCGGGATACGTCGTAAAGGGGCTTTAGGGCCACCACCATCTGGATGGTGGAGCAGTTCGGGTTGGCGATAATCCCTTTATGCTGCTCCAGGTCCTCGGGGTTTACCTCGGGGATGACCAGGGGAGTGTCCTTGTCCATCCTCCAGGCGTTGGAATTGTCCACTACCACACATCCGGAACGGGCGGCAATCGGGGCAAACTTTTCCGAGGCGGCCCCACCTGCGGAAAAAAGAGCCAAGTCCACCCCGGAAAACGAAGACTCGGTCATTTCCTGCACGGTAAGCTCCGTATCCTTGAAACTCACCCTGCTCCCCGCGGACCGGGATGAGGCCAGGGGAATCACTTTTTCCGCCGGAAAATCCCGTTCCTCCAATATCTCAAGCATCTCCTTGCCCACCGCACCGGTTGCCCCGGCAACGGCAACAACAGGCTTTTTGCTCATTTTGTATCCTCCTTGTTTGTCCCGTATTTTTTCTGTCTTCTGTCCTCTGATTTTCCGGACCCTCTTATCTATCCGAGCGTTCCGGCGATATTGAATATCGGCAGGTACATGCTGACCACCATGCCTCCGACTACCACGCCGAGAAAGACGATCATAATCGGCTCGATCATGGAGGTAAGGGCGTCCACAGCAACATCCACCTCATCATCGTAAAAATCAGCAATCTTCTCCAGCATGTTATCCAAAGCACCCGTGGTTTCACCGATGGAAATCATGTGAATAACCATGGGCGGAAACACTCCGGTTTCACCCAGGGGCTCGGCAATTGTCTGCCCTTCGGCTATGCTGTCCCTGGCCTTGAGCACTCCGAGCTCCACTGTCTTGTTTCCCGAAGTACGGGAAACAATATCCAGGGAATCCAGGATGGGAACCCCGCTGGCTATCATGGTACTCAGGGTACGGCTGAATTTGGCCACCGCGGCTATGCGCAGAAGCTTGCCAATCACCGGAAAGAACAAAATCCAGTTGTCCACCAGAATCCTGCCCCGCTCCCATTTGTAAAACAGTCTAAAGCCGATAATCAGTGCCACAAACCCGCCCACAAGCCAGAAGAATTTTTCCTGAACAAGGTCACTCAAGTTGACCACGAATTGAGTGGGAGCGGGAAGGGCCCCTCCGAAATTGGCAAACACCTTTTCAAAACTGGGAATAACAAAAAGGAGGATAATGGCCACAACCAGCAGGGCCACGATCAGGACCACCGTGGGGTAGATCATGGCCCCCTTGACCTTGGCCTTGAGATTGGCCGCCTTCTCTATGTACTCGGAAAGCCTCAAAAGCACGGTATCCAGAACACCGCCGGTCTCCCCGGCATCAACCATGTTCGTGTATAAAGTATCAAAGACATCCGGATATTTTTTCATGGCATCATAAAGGGATGAACCGCTTTCAATATTGTTCCGGATGTCAAAAAGGGCATGCCGCAATTTGTCGTTTTCGGTCTGCTCGCACATGATCTGCAGGGCCTGCAGGATAGGCACGCCGGAGTTTATCATGGTCGCGAACTGGCGGCTGAAAACAACCATATCCCGCGAGGAAACCCCTTTCTCCAAAGGGGTGCCTTCAAAAAGGTCCTTGGGCTTGGGTTTGACCTTTATATCCTGCAGACCCTTTTTTCTGAGGATATTCTCGGCCATGTCCAAAGTCGGGGCATCAAGATCGCCCTTGATCTTCCGCCCCAGCTTGTTTCTCGCCTTGTAATCAAAAATCGGCATAATACCTCCCCAGCTTTGTCCACTGGTTATCCGCTCCCTGCGCAATTATCGGGTCCCGGGCCGTTCTCGGCAAAATATCTTTTATTCCGGTATCACCTCTG
>CAZTKE010000032.1:6071-13823 GCA_964614055.1 uncultured Desulfovibrionales bacterium
CCCGCACTTTCAGAAGCCACGCTTTCCCGGAAGGCACGTACATATTCCTCGACCCCTCCGGCCAACGGACAAAGATCGTTTTCTGCGACCACCCACACTTCTTCGGCCACTTCATGCAGGAGCTGGCGGTCATGAGCGACCAGGACAATGGTCCCGGAAAAATCTTGCAGGGCGGCAATCAGCGCCTCCCGGCTCTCCATATCCAGATGGTTGGTCGGTTCGTCCAGAAGAAGGACATTGGCCCGCAAAAGGAAAAGCGTGGCCAGAACCAGCCTGGATTTCTCCCCGCCGCTCAGGCTGCCCACCGGATTGGGCCAATAGTCTTCCCCAAGAAGGAAAAGACCCAGAACCGATCTTATTTCCTCCTCGTCCGTGCACCCGGTCAGCCTCTTTATCTCCTCCAGAACCGTATTGCCCTCCTGGAGCATCTCGGTCTGGTGCTGGGCGTAATACCCGATTTTGACCTTGCTGCCTATGGTTATATTTCCTCTTTCCGGGGGGATCATCCCGGCCATGATCTTTAAAAGGGTGGACTTGCCCCGGCCGTTGGGACCGACCAGGGCCACCCGCTGCCCGCGCAGGACGGAAAAGCTCAGGTCGCGGAAAAGAAAATTCTCCCCATAGGCGAAAAAAAGCGAAGTCCCGCTCAAGGGCACTTTATTGGCCCTCTCCGGCACCGGCCAGGAAAAATTGAGCTGCGGACCGCTTCTATCCGACTGCGTGTCATGCATTTCCCGGCGGAGACTCTCGATCTCTTTTATCCTGGACTGGGCCTGTCTGGCCTTACTCGCCTTGTACCTGAACCTGTCCACGAATGATTGCTTGTGATTAATCTTGGCTTCCAGCTTTTCCGCCCGGCTGCGCTTCTCACCTTCCTTTTCCTCGTGCCACTTAAAAAAGTCGGTCAAATTACCCGGCCTAAAATAGGGCTTGTCAAAACCGAGATACAGAACATGCGTGGCTGTTTTATCCACAAAATACAGATCATGGGCAACAAAAGCCAGAATGCCGCGAAACCCGGCCAGGTATTCCTCCAGCCATAAAACCGCCTCCAGGTCCAAATGGTTGGTCGGCTCGTCCAGAAGAAGGATATCCGCTCCCTGCAAAAGCAAGCGGGCCAGCTTGGCCCGCTCTCTCCAGCCACCGCTCAGGACCTTAAGGGGCTGATCAAAATCTTGGTCACAAAATCCCAGACCGTGCAGGATCTTTTCCGCCTCGTGCTCCGGGCTGTAACCGAAACGCTGTTCCAGTTCCTCCTGCCGGGCGGAAAGCCTGTGCAATGCTTCCCCGTCTCCGGAATTTACCGCTTTTTTCCACTCCTGCCAGAAGGCCCCCCAGTCCGGCAGCACCTCCAGCATATATCCCATAAGGGACCTGTTCAGCTCAATACCGCTCAGCTCCTGCTGCACGTGCCCGATCCTTGCTCCCCGGGGATAAGTCACCTTGCCTTTCTCCGGGACAACCCTCCCGGACATTATATCCAGCAAGGTGGACTTGCCGCAGCCGTTGGGCCCGGCCACCACCAGCTTCATCCCCGGATTAAGCTCCAGATTGAGATTGGTGAACAGATCGCTGCCGTCAAAACCATGCGTGACCGAAGCCAGATTCAAGCGCAACATATACGCCGCTCACCCCCGAATCTGTCCGACGCTGTATAAATTTTCCACAAAAAATTCGCCTTATGCACTAATGTCTTTTTGTTAGATTGAATAAACTCTGATCCGGAAAATTTAAAAATAACTGTAAAAAAAGCGGAT
Source organism: uncultured Desulfovibrionales bacterium (assembly GCA_964614055.1). Classification (GTDB taxonomy): domain Bacteria; phylum Desulfobacterota; class Desulfovibrionia; order Desulfovibrionales; family Desulfonatronovibrionaceae; genus CAYNNQ01. Next base: position 7,829 of record CAZTKE010000032.1, read on the forward strand.
TACAACCATTGCTCTTTAGCGGCTTTAGTTATATGCAAACCCCAGTTTTGGCAATCAGAGAACAAAGGAGAAATTTATGATCCCGGAAGGACTAAAGTACACCAAATCGCACGAATGGATTATGGTTGAGGGCGGACAGGCGACAATGGGCATTACTCATTTTGCCCAGGAGCAGCTCGGCGACATAACCTTTATTGATTTGCCGGAAAAAGGTCAGCAGGTAGCCGTGGGCGACGAAATCGGAAGCGTGGAGTCGGTCAAGGCGGCCAGCGAAATTTACGCCCCTTTGGCTGGAGAAATAGTGGAAATAAACGAAAATCTGGAAGAAGTACCGGAAAAGCTAAATGAAGACCCCTACGGCGAGGGTTGGATAGCCAAAATCAAATTCACCGAACTCCCCGCGGATCTCATGGATGCCGAAGCCTACTCCAAAGTGGTAAGCGAAGAAGCACATTAAAAAAATAAAGTCGCCAGAACACCGGTAACGCAAAGCTTAGGACGGATCCCAAAGATTTTTCGAAACCGGGATACGGTTTTGGGCCAGGCCGCCTTTCAAACCGCCGATTCCCGGCAAATTGAAATACTCTTTATTCTTGGGAACATTGCGCCTTTAACGAACAGGGCGGTTCAAATTTTAGAATCGAGCCCGAAAAACATCTAAATCACAGCCAATAATATAATTATGCCATACATTCCGCACACTGCAAAACAGACTAGGGAAATGTTGGAACCCCTCGGGGTGGATAATATCCGGGACCTGTTTTCCGGGATCAAAAAAGACTTGCGACCCAAGAGCTTTGATCTGCCCCCGACAATGAGTGAAATGCGAGTGGTGCAGCAGGTGGAGAACCTCTCCCAGAAAAACAACACCAAGATATGCAGTTTCCTGGGCGGAGGCTTTTACGACCACTATATCCCGGCTGCGGTCACGGACGTGATCTCCAGGTCGGAATTCTACACCGCATATACTCCGTATCAACCCGAGGCTTCCCAGGGCACGCTGCAGGCCGTTTTTGAATACCAGACCGCGGTCTGCCGGCTCATGGACATGGAATACTCCAATGCCTCCCTATATGACGGGGGAACCGCCATCTATGAAGCGGCCATGATGGCCGTGCGCTCCACCAAGAAGAAAAAGATCCTCATATCCGAGGGCATAAACCCCATATACAGGCGCATTCTGGACAGCTACACCACGAATCTGCATCTGGAGCTAAAAACCATTCCCCAGAAACAGGGACAAACCGATATCCAGGCCCTTGAGGCCGCCCTGGATGAGGACGTGGCCGCTCTCGTGGTCCAGAACCCCAATTTCTTCGGGTGCATAAGCGACTTCTCCGATTTGTTCGCCAAGGCCCGCGAGCATAAAATCGTCAACATAATCTCGGTTAATCCGCTCATGCAATCGGTCTTGAAGACGGCCGGAGAAATGGGGGCGGACATAGCCGTGGCCGAAGGCCAGAGCCTGGGGCTCCCACTTAATTTCGGCGGCCCTTATCTGGGAATCATTACCTGCAACGGCAGGCTGATCCGGCAAATGCCCGGACGGGTGGCCGGGAAAACCCAAGACACAGAAGGCAACACCGGATACGTTTTGACCATTCAGGCCAGGGAACAGCATATCCGCCGCCAGAAGGCGACCTCGAACATATGCTCCAACCAGGCCCTTTGCGCCCTGCAAAGCCTGGCCTATATTTCCCTGCTCGGTCCGGAAGGACTGCGCCGCACTGCGGAAACATGCCTGGAAAACGCCCGGTACGCAGCGGAAAGGCTTACCTCGATTCCCGGAGTCGAGCTGCTGAACGATGAGCCTTTCGGGCACGAATTCGCTGTCTGTCTCCCGGTAAACGCCTATGAAATCGTGGATAAGCTTACAGAACAGGGATACATACCCGGCTTTCCCATCAGCGGATACTATCCGGGAATGGAAAACTGCCTTTTGGTGGCCTGTACTGAAAAGAGAAGCAAGCAGGAAATCGGCATCCTGGCCGAAATGATACGAGGTGCGCTATGAAAACCATGTTTCAGAAATCAAAAAAAGGCCGTACCGGAGTCATCCCGGAAGAGCCGGGGCAAAAAACCGCGGACATGATCCCCGGTTCCCTGCTCCGCTCCGCTCCGGCCGCTTTGCCCGAGCTGTCCGAACTGGATGTTGTCCGGCACTTTACCCGCCTTTCCCGCAAGAACTTCGGAGTGGATGGCAACTTCTATCCACTGGGTTCGTGCACCATGAAATACAACCCCAAATTCAACGAAAAACTGGCCGCACTGCCCGGATTCACGGACCTGCATCCCCTGGAGCCGCAGCTGCGAGGAGCCGGACAATTCACCCAGGGCGCCCTGGAAGTGATTTACTCCACGGAACAGCTCTTGTGCGAAATCACGGGCATGGAGGCGTTCACTCTGCAGCCCCTGGCCGGAGCGCACGGGGAGCTCACCGGAGCCATGCTCATCGCCGCCTACCACAATAAAAAGGGCAACAAAAAGACCAAGATAATCGTACCCGATTCCGCGCACGGGACCAATCCGGCCTCGGCGGCAATAGCCGGATTCGACGTGGTCAGCATTGAATCCAGGGACGGCATTATCGACCCCGAAGCCCTCCGGGAATGCCTGGACGAGGATGTGGCCGCGCTGATGATGACCTGCCCGAACACCCTGGGGCTTTTCGAGGACCATCTCCCGGAGATAGTGGACATGCTCCACTCCGTGGACGCTCTTTTGTACTACGACGGAGCCAATCTGAACGCGATCATGGGGCAGATGCGGGTGGGGGACGTTGGATTTGACGTGGTCCATCTCAATCTGCACAAGACATTTGGGACCCCGCACGGCGGCGGAGGACCGGGATCCGGACCGGTGGGAGTGAACAAAAAACTGGAGCCTTTCCTGCCCGTTTCCCGGGTGGTCCGTCTTGAAGACGGCCAGTACTTTTTGGACTACGACTATCCGGATTCCATAGGATTCATCGCCCCGTTTTACGGCAATTTCGGAGTCATCCTAAAGGCCTACGCCTACATCCTGCGTTTGGGCCGGGACGGCCTGTCCCGGGCGTCGGAATACGCGGTACTTGCGGCCAACTACCTGCGCAAACGCCTGGAAAACCATCTGCATATACCCTACAACCGGACCTGCATGCACGAATTCGTGGTCTCGGCAGTGAACCAGGCCCAAAACGGGGTCAAGGCCGTGGATATAGCCAAGGCCCTTCTGGACAAGGGACACCACGCCCCCACGGTGTACTTTCCGCTTATCGTCAAGGAATGCTTGATGATCGAACCCACGGAGACAGAATCCAAGGAAACCCTGGACAGATTCGTGGACGATTTGATCGATATCCTGGAGACTGCGGAAAAAGATCCGGAAAAGATCCAAAACGCGCCGTACACAACTCCCGTGCGCCGCCTGGACGAGGTCCGCGCGGCCAAGAAAATGGAGCTTAGGGAATAATGCCGGATAAAGACCTGATAATAATCGGATCCGGTCCGGGCGGGCACGAGGCCGCTCTCTCCGCGGCCCGCAAGGGACTAAAGGCCGCCTTGGTGGAAAAAGGTCCCCTGGGAGGTACCTGCCTTAACTGGGGGTGCATCCCGACCAAGCTTTTTCTGGGGGCCACCGAGGCCCTGGATTCCCTTGCGGCCCAGAAACGGCTTCGCCTGGCTTCCGGAGACATGGACATCGACCTCACCGCCCTGCAAAAAAGAAAAACTTCCCTGCTTTCCGGTACGCAAAAGGCAATCGGCAAGGAATTGGATGCACTGGGCGTGGAAGTTATCCACGGAAAAGCCGAGCTCAAAGGCTCCGGCCGGGTGGATGTGCGCACCAAAAATGAAGTCCTTGAACTTGCGGGCAAAAACATCATCCTGGCCACGGGCAGCCGCCCCGCCGCTCTTCCGGGAATAACCCCGGATCACGAATCGATTCTCGACTCCAACGATCTCTTGGAACTCAAGGAAATTCCGGCAAGCATGGCTGTAATCGGTGCCGGGGCCATCGGCCTGGAAATGGGCAGATTTCTGCACCGCCTGGGCTGTAAAGTCTCCCTTATCGAGGCCATGCAGCGTATCGCCCCGTTCGAAGACGGGGAGATAAGCAAGGAGATGCATAAGATCCTGAAACGGGAGAAATGGGATGTACGCCCGGGTTGCATGGTTTCCGGAATTGAAAAAACAAAAAACGGCCTGTGTCTCTCTTTTAAAAACGGGGACAAGAAGCTTGAAGTGGATAAATGCCTGCTCGCGGCCGGACGCAGGCCCAATGTAGACAGTCTGGGCCTGGAGAATATACAAAAAATAAGCCGGGACAAGACCGGCTGGATCGGGGTGGACGAGCATCTGCGGGCCGCAAAGGAAATATACGCGATCGGGGATGTGAACAATATCTGCCAACTGGCCCACGCCGCCTCGGACCAGGCGGAATATGCAATCAAGCACATCTGCGGGGAGACAACCTCGCCATACCCCCAAAAACCAATCCCTTCCTGCGTATATGGACCGCCGGACATCATGCGCACCGGATATACCGAGGAACAGATGGGCAGACAGGGCCGGGAATATTTCTGCACCCGGGCCCAGTTGGTGGCCAACCCCATCTGCCAGGCGCACGGAGCCGGATACGGCCTGATAAAAATAATCTGGGAAAATAAGCGTGTGGCCGGAATCTCCGCGGTTGGACACAATTGCTCCCATTTGGTTACCCTGGCCCAGACCATCGTGGACCAGGCCTGGGAGCGCAGTCAGGTGGAGGAACTCATCTTCGCCCATCCCACCCTGGATGAGAGCCTGAAGCAGGCCCTACTGGCCAACCCCACGGGTTGATTGTTTCTTCCTTTTGATTAGTATATTATTGAGCAATTACTAAGGAGGACATTATGAATACAGCCATGGATCACCTCCTGGATGAATTCCAGCAACTTTGCCTTGAAGACAAAGAATACCTGACGGAAATAATGCAAAAAAGACTCAGGGACTCAAAGCGGGACTATCTTGCTTCCAGAGTAAATGAAGCCAGGGCCAATTATTCCTCAGGCGAAACAAAATCAGGCGATATCTCAACACTGCTTCAGGACTTGGAAAATGATTGAAGCGGTATGGGACAAAGGCTTCAAAAAATCCTATCGCAAAAAGATAAGTAACTACCCCCAACTGAAAAACAAATTCTGGGAAAGGATTGAATTATTCTTAAAAGATCCTTTTAATCCCATATTAAGGACGCACAAATTAAGTGGAAAATTAAAAGGGATCTGGGCTTTCAGCATAAATCACGAATACAGAGTAATTTTTGAATTTATCTCTAACAAAAAAGTTCTTTTTATCGACTTCGGCACGCACGACGAAGTCTATTAACTTTTTGGATTTGCACAACACATGCCGGATATAGATATCAGAGGGCCGTTCAGGTCGGTTAAAAGGCTGGTTCTGGCCTCGGCCTCCCCGCGCAGACAAACCCTTTTGACCTCTCTTGGGATAAGCTTTTTTGTCCGCCCCAGCCGAATTAAGGAGCCTCCGCCGCAGCCCGGTGAAATGCCCGGGGACTATGTTTTGAACATGGCCAGACTCAAGGCCGAAGACACGGCCAAAAGGGAAAAGGACTCGGTTGTCCTGGGCGCGGATACCGCGGTGGTCCTGGAAAAAGAGATCATGGGCAAACCCGGGGATGAGGATCATGCCCTGGAGATGCTTTCAAACCTGTCCGGACGGGAGCACGAGGTAATATCCGGGATTTTTATAACCGGAGATGCAATAAAAGAGGACAAGGGCTTTACCGTGAGCACCGCGGTGCACATGAACAGCTTCAGTGCTGAAATTTTAAAAGCGTATATAAACACCGGAGAAACCTGGGACAAGGCCGGCGCTTATGCCATGCAGGGCGCGGGAGGTTTTCTGGTGGATCACATCCGCGGATCGTATACCAACGTGATCGGGCTGCCGCTGGCGGAAGTTGTCCGGAAATTGGTGAAGTTGGGAACAATCGCTCCCGAGGATAACTAAAAAAA
>CAZTKE010000033.1:0-13564 GCA_964614055.1 uncultured Desulfovibrionales bacterium
GACATTTCCCTGGGGACCACGCCCAGAAGATATTTTTCCAGACGAAGCTTATTCACCAGGACCGGGTCTTTCCTGCTCCGGGTAAATAAGATGTCTCCCGAATATTTGTTGTCTCCAAGGGAAAAACCGGCCGTGGTTTTTATTTCCGCCTTCGATCCCAGCGCTCTTCCCTGAAACACAAAACTCCCGCCGCGGTAGTCAAAACTGTATTCCCCGGCCGGCAATTGCCGACTGTTGCCTTTAAAAAACAGGGTTCCGCCATGAGAAAGGCTCACCCGAAGCGGAAAATCCGAGCCCAGGCTGACCCGGACCTGGGGGATGTTCTCCTCTTTTATGGTCTCGTTTTTTTCGTCCTCTTTATCCTTTCCCCGCTCCATTTTTATACGTTCCAGCATGTATTCGGCGGTAAAAACCCGGGGGGAACCTGAATAGGTATGAACAAAGGCCTTGAATCTGGAAGAGGCCTTTTCCATCCTCCCCAGTTCATAATAAAGCATTGCGGAATTGAAATACGCGTTTTCCAGCCCAGGGGTGGAATTGGAGAACTCCCGGATGGCCTGTTCATAAAAATCAAGGGCCTTTTGCTTCTGACCCGCGAACAGGGCCAATACATCAGCCATGCGAACGAGAGCCTTTTTTTGGGCCCCAGGGTCTCCGGCAAATTCGTAAACCTGATGATATGTCTGAATGCACTCCAGAAACCTGCCCTGTTCCAGGTAATTTCCGGCCTTGCGCATTAGAGGGTGAGGATCAAAACGCAGACAGAAACCGGGAGTGGTTCCGGCAAGCAGAAAAACGCATACTGCAAGCCACGCGATTTTTTTCATGGATTTTTGGGTTAGGGGGATAAAAAGGTGTCAATGGCCTGTTCTATTTCTTCCACTGCGGAAGAGGGACTTAGCCAGATGACATCCTTTTCCTTTTTAAACCATGTTAACTGTCTTTTGGCATAAGCAAAAGTATTTTTCAACCACAATTGCTTTGTCTCTTCCAGGGAGGTCTTTTCCTGTATATAACTGACAAGTTCCGGAGCGCCGATACCGGTCAAACCGGGAGCATCTTCCCCGTATTTTTCCAGAACGTCTTTAACTTCCAGTATGGCTCCCTTATCCAACATGGCCTGAATACGGGAATAAAGCCTGTCCTTTAAAAAGGATCTCTCATTCGGAGCCAGGCCGAGTTTGAGAGCTGAGAAACCGGGATGCTCCGGGTCAATTTCGTGCCACGCGCTCAGTTTTTTCCCGGTGCCCATGTACACTTCCAGGGCCCGGCAGATACGCTGCCAATCGTTGGGATGGATTCTTTGGGCGCTTTTGGGATCAATGCGGGAAAGGCGGTTATGCAGAAAACCGGGACCGAGCTCGGAGCATTGCAGCCGAACCTGGGTTCGTATTTCCTCGGGTATTTCCGGTATGGGAGCCAGGCCCTGGATAAGGGCCCGGAGATAAAAACCGGTCCCACCGACCAAGACCGGCAGGCGTCCACAGGCTGCGGCCTGGTCCAGGGCTTCCCGGGCCAAAATAATGAATTTTCCCGCATCCATGGCCGTATCCGCGGACAAAAAACCGTACAAATAATGCGGGCAAAGACTCTGCTCCACGGGCCCGGGCTGGTCGGTGATTATCGGGAGTTCCGAATACACCTGGCGGGAATCAAAATTGACCACCGCTATATCATATTTTTCCGCCAGTTTCAGGGCCAGGGAACTCTTTCCGGCTCCGGTCACTCCCAGGATGCAGACAATCTTGGGTAAAGGCGCGGCCGAGGACTGATTGTTCACCGCCGGATTAATCATTCGTTTTTATAGCCATAATGGGCCAAAAGCTGTTTTTCCACATTGTCCGGGACCAGTCCGTGAATATCTCCGCCCAGCTTGGCTACGTCCTTGATGATAGTGGAGCTTATATAAAGCCATTTATAATCGGTCATCATGAACACGGTCTGGATATCCCTTTCCAGGCGTCTATTCATAAGAGCCATCTGGAATTCGTACTCAAAATCGGAGACAGCACGCAGTCCGCGCAAAATGGCACTGGCGTTTTTTTTGCGGGCGTAGTCTATTAAAAGGCCGGTAAACGGTTCCACTTCCACGCGTTTGTCCTCGGCAAAGACTTCCTTGGCCATCTGCACCCGTTCTTCCAAAGAAAAAACCGGGTCTTTCGGGGAATGATAAGCTATAGCCACAACAACCCGGCCGAACACATCCAACCCCCTGCGGATAAGGCTCACGTGTCCGTTGGTCAGGGGATCAAAAGTGCCGGGATAAATGGCTATGTGGATTTTTTTTTCCATATGCACACCTTGGTCTGTCCGTATAGTTTTTCTCTTGTGAGTTGCAATTCATCAAATTCGGGCAGGGCCAACCCGGACTCGATTTCCGCCTGGATAAAAGCGTCTTCCGTCAGCCAATGCCCGCGTAAAAGGGAATCCACAGCGGGCTGAATATAATTGCGACCGTATGGGGGATCGATGAAAACCAGACCGAAATCGCCGAAAGAAGGGCGATCCAGAAATGAAAAGACATCCCTGGTAATAACACGCCCCTTTTCCGGGGGAATATCCAGCTCCCTAAGATTCTTTTTAATCACCCCGGCCGCCCTTTTGTCCTTTTCTACCAAAAGGGCGTATTCCGCCCCGCGGCTGAGGGCCTCGAGAGCCAGGGCGCCGCTCCCGGCAAAGAGATCCAGGACGCGCTGGCCGCTCCAGTCCACGCCCATAGACTGCAAAGTGGAAAAAAGTGATTCCCGCACCCGGGCGGTCGCCGGCCTGTAACCCGGTCCGGACGCGGTATGCAATTTGCGGCCCTTGAATCTGCCGCTAATGATGCTCACCATCTATTTATCGTTTTGCACCGAAGAGACCAGTTTGCTCAAGGCTGAACCGATATCCAGCAGATCGTCCCTGAGTTCTGTCTGATCCATCCAGGGCATGGATTTGAGATCATTTTGCATATTTTCCAGGGCAGTCAGTTTTTCCCTGGTTTCGCTCAAAAGGTAGGACCAGTTTATTTCAGGACGTGCCCGTTGGGTGAATTCATGCGGCTTATAGGCCTTATCCGGAAGGATCTCGCATTCCTCCAGATAATCCGGGATATGCACCTCAAAGCCGAAATCATCCCTTATTTTCTGGGCCAGCACCTTTTGTCCCTGGTATTCGCCGTGGACCAAAAATACCTTGGGTCCGGGTTTTTCAAAGCAGGAAAGCCAGTCAAGCAATTGGGACTGCCCGGCATGAGCGGAGAACCCATTTATGGTGAACACCCGGGCATTGACCGCGAGGTTTTCTCCCAGAATTTTAATTTCCCGGGCTCCGTCCACGATTTTCCTTCCCGGCGTGCCCTTGGCCTGAAATCCGACAAAGACTATGCTCGCCCCATTTCTCCATATATTATGCCGCAAATGATGCTTGATACGCCCGGCGTTGGCCATGCCGCTCGCGGAAATCACCACTGCCGGTCCCTGCATTTCGTTTATGCGCATGGAATCCTGGGAAGTCTCCGAGAATTCCAGATTGGGCAAATCCAGGGGATCTTCCCCGTTTTGCAGAAAATCCTTTGTCTTCTGATCAAAATATTTATGGTTGCGGCGGAAAATCTCCGTGGCTTTTATGGCCAGTGGACTGTCCAGAAAAACCGGCATGTCCTCGGGCAGTCTCTTATTCTTGTGCAAAAGATACAGGGAATAGATAAGCTCCTGGGTCCGCTCCACGGCAAAAGCCGGAATAATGACTTTTTCCCCCTGACTATAGCTGTAATTTATGGCTTCGGCCAGCTCGTCCAGGCTCTCCCCTTCGTTTTTGTGATTGCGGTTGCCGTATGTGGACTCCAGGAACAGAAAATCCGCCTTTTCCACATTACTCGGATCGTTGACCAACAACTGCTGGGGACGTCCCAAATCGCCGGAAAAGACCAACTTGTATTCCTGCCCCCCTTCATTGACCCTGATCTCCACAAAAGAGGAACCCAGAATATGCCCGGCGTCCTTGAGCACAACCCGCATTCCCTCCACCGGGGAAAACTCCTGGTTATATTCCCGGGTCTGGATCAAGGGAAGGGTCTTGGCGGCGTCCTCCTGGGAATAAAGGGGGTCGATTTTGCTCTGTCCGTGTCTGGCCCTTTTCTTGTTTTTCCATTGGGCTTCCATTTCCTGGATATGGGCGCTGTCAAAAAGCATTATCTCCAAAAGATCCCGGGTGGGCGGAGTGGTATAAATATTCCCGGAAAATCCTCCCTGGACAATCTTGGGCAAAAGCCCGGAATGATCTATATGCGCATGGGTGAGGATGACAAAATCAAGGTTTTCCGGGTCATAGGGATCAATATCCCAGTTGCGGGAATCGATTTCCGAATTGCCCTGGTGCATGCCGCAATCCACGGAAAAACGACTGCCGTTGAATTCCATCACAAAACACGATCCGGTAACAGTGCGGGCCGCACCCAAAAACTTAATCTCCAATCCTTCCTCCCTTTTTGATTTATTCTGCCGGAATCGGCTGATAAAAGACTAGCTCCCGATTTCCAGGCCTTCCTCGGTATGTTTGCCCCTGTACCCGACAAGTTCCTGTGGCAGGGTGGTATCTTGATTTTTTATCCAGCTCCACAGCTCATCCACTGCTTGCCTCATCCCTCCGGGCTTGGTCTCGATACGCAGACTCAAAAACACCCCGCGAAATTTTATATCAATTATATTCTTGGAAAATTGGGGATCGTTCTCCTGCATCTCCCGGATTTTTTCCTCCAGTCTGGAAATAAGGATCTGCATGCCCTCAAAACTGTTCTCCGCGGACAGGATGCACAAATTCCCGCTTTCCAGATGTCCAAGATGGTCATAATTACGCAGTACCTCGCCCAGATAGCGTAGAATGGCCTGTTTGGCCCAGTCCGCCCAGAATTTTCCCTGGATAAATTCCAGGAATTCAAACTGATCCGGGGTAATCACCGCCAGGCCCAAGCGGGCCTTTTTCCGGCCCTGCCTGTTCACCTCTTCCCGCAGGGCGGTGTAAATGCCCTGCTCATTCTTCAGGCCGGTCACCGGTTCTATATCCAGCATCTCTTGCAGGCGTCTCTGGATTTTCAGACGGGAACTCCCGGATTCCAGGCGCCATTTGAGTTCACAGGCAAGATAAGGCCGAAGGAGAAAATCATCGGCCTGGGCCCCGCTCTCGCAAATCGGAACCAGATGCCGTTCTTCCCCGACAAGGATAAGGTAGGGACAGGTAATCCTCCCGTTGTCCGCCCGCTGTCTGCAGATATTACAAAATTCCAGTCCGTCTATGCCGGTATGTTCCATGCTGGCCAGGACAAAATCAAAGATGCGGTCTTCCATCTCGGTTAACCCCTTGAAATGATTGCCCACTAACCGTACGGAATACCCGAGGGACCTGAGCTCACTGTCTATTTCCGCAGCCAGCGATTCATCGGGCTCAATTACAAGGACCCTGATTTTCTTGCTCTCTTTTTTTCTTTTCATTTTTTAAATCCGGGATTGCCGCTCCACTGAACTTGGAGATCTGCTTTTATTTTCTTAATTGCTTGCGTCCAAACTTTCAATTAGCGAATAACGCGTTTATTTCCAAGATTTTTTTGATCGCCTGTTAAAAAACAGATGCCTCCCAGGCCACCATTGCTCAAGGGCATCCTTTTTTGCCTGTTCCCCCGGAGAAACCATTATCAGGCCCTTTCCAATCGCAACCCCTTGATTCCTTTATCGCTTGCGGATAGTATAATTGTAAACAATGAATACTTCTCTTGGTCTCCGGCACTGGGGTACCCTGAGTACCGGAGGTTAGGTCTCAGATTTTTATGGCTCAAAAAGGTCAGATACCTTTTAAACAAAAGCCTTAAAACCCGAACCATAAAACCTCGAGTTTATACTTATGACCGTTTCCCTTTCCCAGAATCCGAATCAGGCCTTTCCGGAAAACGCCCTGGATATTCCTCTGTGCGCGGAAACACCCTGGCGCATCGCCCATGTAAAAAGCCGCAGGGAAAAGGCCCTGGCTTCTTTTCTGGCCGGACACAACACCCCCTACTTCCTGCCCCTGATAAAAAAGAGACAGCCAAGCAAAGACAGGAATCGCTATTCCCTGATTCCTATATTCACGGGGTATGTCTTTTTCCGGGCCGACAATCAACAGCGCTATCAAGCCCTTACCTCCGGACAGATAGCCAATGTAATCGAGGTAAAGAATCAGGCTCAGCTTGTGCATGAGCTGAAACAAGTGAATGAAGCACTTCAGGGCGAATTGCCCATATATCCTTATGACTATGTTCGGGAGGGCCAGATGGTCCGGATAGTGAGGGGACCGATGAAGAACCTGCAGGGCATAGTCCAGAGCAAGAAAAGCAATTATCGCCTGATACTACGGGTTAGCGGAATCATGCAGGCCGTGGCCATGGATGTGGAAGCGGACTGGATAGAACCTTTGTAACCGCTTTTTCTTCCCCGAGGTAAGGCTTTATGCAAGACCTTTTCAAACCGCCTACGGCATTTTTTCTTCAAGATATTAAACAAATGGAATGAGCCGACAGAAATGAGCATTATTATTCAATCCGTTCTGAGGCGCCTTTTAAACAAAAGGACCTGCCGCAATTGCGGCAGGGAGCTCACGGAGAAGGAAGCAAGCCGCGGGGATTTATGCTCCCGGTGCAGGGACAGGGAGAAAAATACGGAATATGATTCTGAAAATAACTCTCAAGACGATTAAAATACGGATGGAAAGAAATTCAAAACCAGATTCAGCGCCTTATATTTTTGTGTAAAAATGCACAATGATTTACATTTATGTTTTGGGGATTATGTTAAATTGATATGGTGAAAGTGCACTACCCAATGAACCAAAACATTAAAGACAAGAGGAAAGCATGGAATATTATGACGTGGCTATAGTCGGACAGGGCCCGGCCGGTCTCTCCGCGGCCATTTATACTTCCCGGGCGGGGATGAATACGCTCATCCTCGGCTGTGCCCCCAAGGTTGCCGGAAACTACAGCATAGACAATTATTTCGGTTTCCCGGAACCGATAACCGGAGACGAACTCATAGATCTGGGGAAAAAGCAGGCGGAAAAATTCGGAACCACGATCAGGTGCGAAAAAGTCCTGGGCGTTCATTACGGGGAAGAAAATAATTTTAAGATAAAAACCGAAAAAAACGAAGTCGGGGCCAAGGCGGTTATCCTGGCCACGGGTGTCTCCAGGATCCGGCCGGGGATCAAGAACCTCTCCGATTACGAGGGGCGCGGCGTGTCCTATTGCGTGAGCTGTGACGGATTTTTCTGCCGGGACAGGAAAGTCATGGTGGTCGGGGAAGGCATATTCGCCGCCAACCAGGCACTGGAGCTCAAGGAATACACCCCTTATGTCCAGATATGCACCCAGCTTAAAAAACCGACTATTACTCCGGAATTTTTGCAGAAATTGAAAAAGGCGGACATACCTGTCCTGGAGAAAAAAATAGAAAGTCTGGACGGGGATGGTGTCCTTAAACAGGTCCATTTCCAGGATGGTTCCAGCATGGATGTGGACGGCCTGTTTGTGGCCATGGGCGAGGCTTCTTCCCTGGACTTCGCCTACAGCTTAGGAATAAGCAGAAACGGGGTGTTCATAGAGGCAGACACCCAGCAGAGAACAAATATCCCAGGAGTGTTCGCGGCCGGGGACTGCGTGGGCAGATTTCTGCAAATAAGCGTGGCCGCAGGTGAAGGGGCCATAGCCGGCAGGGAGTCCATTGAATACATAAAGGGCCTGGATTCGGACTAGCCCGGCACTCAAGAATTATTGGGTGGTGGGAAAAAGTCGTTGACAACAACAGGCATACAAATTAAAAGAGCTGTTTCCGTGTAAGGGGCCAATAGCTCAGTTGGCAGAGCCCCCGGCTCATAACCGGACGGTCCCAGGTTCGAATCCTGGTTGGCCCACCATTCAATTATAGAGGAGAAATATTGCTGACCAAGATAGTGTCACCCAAACAATTGCCCGCAGCGGGGCTGAAAAGAAGCACTGTGCTTCCTTGGGGAATGAACCGGGGAAGCATTTTTTTTGCCTGCCATGCATTACAAAAAAATAATAAACACGATTGAAGTAACGGCTCCGCCGTACCTGGCTGAGGACTGGGACAATTCCGGAGTCCAGGTGGCCTCGGGAAAAACGGAAATCGCTTCCATGGCCGTGGCCCTGGATCCTTCCTGGAAAACCGTTTTTCAAGCATGTGAGCAGGATTTCGACTTCCTGCTCTGTCATCATCCCTTGAGCCTGAAACCTTCCCTGCCCAGCACAGTCAACCACTATCACTACATTTTAAAGGCACTTCTGGGAAAGGATGCCTGGCTTTATTCAGCGCATACCAGTCTTGATGCCAACCCCGGAGGGCCGGCGTCCTGGCTGGCAGATAAACTGGGCCTTGAAAATGGCAAAACCATCCTGCCCACGTACACGATTTCCCCCCTGCGCCTGGAATTCTCCCCTGCCCTGCCCGGATCAGCCCAGACGGAAATAGAAGAAATATTCTACCCCCTGGAGCTTAAAAAGGATTCCGGGGATATCCGGGAAGTGACTATCTGGTCGGACAGAGAAAACGGATTTCTTTCTTTTATTAATGCCCGTTTCCCGGATACCCGGACAAGATCCTTCCAGCTCCGCAGTCCGGCTAAGAAATTCGGACTTGGCCTGTGCGGTTCACTTGAACGAGAATTGCCTGCGGATTCCTTTCTGCAGTTACTAAAAGAACAGATGGATATTACCGGCTCCCGATTTGTAGGCGACCCGCCGGAAAAGATCAAAAAGGTGGCCTATTGTCCGGGATCCGGGGCGGATCTTGCCACTCGGGCCTTCGGGATGGGAGCGGACGTATATATAACCGGTGATATCAAGTATCATCAGGCCCAGGATATCGAGGAGCACGGCTTTGCCCTTGATGTCGGTCATTTCATCCTGGAAGAGGAAATGATGCGCAATTGGTGCGGGCAACTGCAAAAACAGCTGCCGGAGTTAAAGATTTCCTTTATCCCCGGGAAAGACCCTTTCCGGGCCGAAATTAAAAAATAGAATTATCAGGAGGCCGTTAAGTTGAGTATGTATATCGAACAAATCAAAAAACTGGTGGAACTGCAGGAAATAGATTCGGAGATGATCAATCTGGAGAACAGGTTGGTGGAGGCCCCGAAATATATGGAGGAGCTGCAGAACCGTTATGATAAGATGAAAGCCGCCAAAGACGATCTCGAGGACTCCGTGAGTATGCTTCGCAAACAGAAACAGAAACTGGAAGCAGATGCTGAAGAGGATTCGAATAAGATAAAAAAGAGCAAGAACAAGCTCATGATGGTGGAAAATTCCAAGGAATACCATGCCATGCTCCGGGAAATGGACAGTCTGGAAAAAACAAACCGAATGCGGGAAGAAGAGCTGTCCCTCCTGGTTGAGGATCTTCAGAACCAGGAATCCAGACTGGAGGACATGAACAAGGAACTGGAGAGCCTGCAGGAAGAGCTTGCCCAGCAAAAGGAAAGCTTTTCCCATGAGGAAAAGTCAATAAAGGATAGAATCGAGGTTTTGAAAAGCCAGCGGGAAGAGGCCTGCTCCCGGGTTCCGGAACCGATTCTGGCCAGATATAATTTTATCCGCGAACGCCTGCACAATCCGGTAATAGTTTCCGTAAACAACGGAGTGTGCAAGGGTTGTAATATTAGTATACCCCCGCAATCCTTTATCGAACTGCAGAAAGGGGAACAGATACTCAGCTGTCCCAACTGCCAGCGTCTGATTTTCTGGGATGAACACTTTTCCAATTAGCCGAAGTCTCGGCTGTATTCGTCTTGCAGGGGTTGTCATCCCTGTAAAAGTGCATTAGTTTATAGATAGATATGATTGCCGGGAATTCCCGGCAATTTATTTATATTTTTCGGGAGCCGGACGGGTTGCCGCCGGTCTTCCAGGCGAAGACGGGAGGAAAGTCCGGGCTTCACAGGGCGAGACGCTGGGTAACGCCCAGCAGGAGCGATCCTGGGAAAGTGCCACAGAAACAAACCGCCCGGCACTCAGTTTATCTACGCATTCATGTTTTTTGCGGAGTTGGATATTTTAGTTAATCATCCCTTTGCCGAGCAAAAAAACTTAGAATGCGTTTATAAACTGAGTGCCGGGTAAGGGTGAAAAGGTGAGGTAAGAGCTCACCAGTTGCCGCGGTGACGCGGCAAGCTAGGCAAACCCCGTCTGAAGCAAGGCCAAATAGGGAGACGCTTGAGACCGGCCCGGTCGAAGTCTCCGGGTAGGCTGCTGGAGGCGGGAAGTAATTCCCGTCCTAGAGGAATGGTAACCGCCCCGGCACTCAGTTTATTTACGCATTCTAAGTTTTTGCCCAACATGGAGATAGTATTTTTAAATACCTGACTCCGCATAAACAAGAATGCGTTTATAAACTGAGTGCCGGGGGACAGAACCCGGCTTACAGTCCGGCTCCCGATATTTAAATGCAAACGTATTCAGCGACCAAAAACAGGCCGTTTACCCAGTTACGGTACCGATAAATGAACACATGGGCCATTGTTCTTGCCGCCGGAAGCAGTTCCAGACTTTGCAGGTGCGGATACAAAGACAAAAAACAGTTTCTGACCGTGGATAACCTTCCTCTCTACTGGCAAAGCGTGGATAAATTTTCCCGCTGCCCGTCGGTTTCCGGTATAACAATTGCCTTTCCCCGCGACGAATTTGAAGACAAAAAAAAAGAAGCTGAGGAACTGGGGCGTAGACACAGCCCGGGAGTACCCGTAAAATTAGTGCCCGGAGGCGATCGCCGTCAGGATTCGGTCTTTAACGCCCTAAACTCCCTTCCCCGGGACTGCGACCTGGTTTTTGTCCATGATGCGGCCCGCCCCTTTTTTACCCCCGCCCTGCTTCAGAAATTATTAAACGGCCTTGAAAACGCTTCCTGTGCGAGCGTCATACCTGTTTTGCCCTGCAGGGACACGGTCAAGGCGGTTTGTGGGCCAAGCGTGGAAAAGACCCTGCCCCGGGAAAACATCGTTCTGGTCCAGACCCCGCAGCTGTTTATAAAGGACGGGCTCATAAAAGCGCATAACCGGGCCCAAAAAGACGGATTCACCGGGACCGACGATGCTTCTTTGGTGGAAAAACACGGGGGGAACGTGCACACGGTACCCGGAGAGGAAAAAAACATAAAAATAACCACTCCCGAGGACCTGGAATGCTTAAAAAATACAGGGGAAAAACAAGTGCGGGAAATAACCGGATTCGGCTATGATGTGCACAGTTTCGGAGGATCCAGGCAAATGATCCTCGGCGGGATACCCATCCCCAATGGACCTAAAATCAAGGCCCATTCAGACGGGGACGTTCTCCTGCACGCCTTGACCGACGCCATCTTGGGTCTCATGGGAATGGGTGATATAGGCGATCAATTTCCGGACAGCGATCCGGACAATCTGGGCAAAAGCAGCTCCGTTTTTTTGGCCGAGGCCCTGCATCTGGCGGAGCAGAACAAGATCACCTTGACCCACATGGACCTGACCATTATTACTCAGATTCCCCGCTTGTCCGAATACAAGCCCTTGATTAAAAAGAATATAATGGGGATAACCGGCCTGAGCAGAAGCCGAATCAATGTTAAGGCCACGACCGAGGAAGGATTGGGATTTACCGGAGAAAAAAAAGGGATAAAGGCCGTGGCCGTGGTCTCCGGCCAGAAACATAACCAGGGGTAAATCATGTTCTTATACAATACTATCGACAGGGAAAAACAAGAGTTTGTTCCCCAGACCAAAAACAAGGTCAATATGTATGCCTGCGGTATAACCGCCTATGACTACTGCCATATCGGCCATGCCCGATCCACGGTGGTTTTTGATGTGCTGGTCAGGTACCTGCGCTACATTGGATACGACCTGACCTTTGTCCGCAATTTCACTGATGTGGACGACAAGATAATAAACAGGGCCGCCCGGGAAAATGCGGATCCAAACGAGATAGCGGAAAAATTCATCCAGGCCTATTATCAGGACATGGACAAACTGGGCATATTGCGGGCGGATATCGAGCCCCGGGCCACCGAGCACATACAGGACATGATAGAGCTGACCCAAAAACTGGAGAAAAAGGGATACGCTTACGTAACCGACAACGGGGACGTGTATTTCCGGGTCCGTAAATACAAGGACTACGGCCGGCTTTCCGGCCGAAACATCGAGGAACTCAAATCCGGCATACGCGTGGAGCCCGGGGAAAAAAAAGAGGATCCCCTGGATTTCGCTTTGTGGAAATCAGCCAAACCGGAAGAACCCAAATGGGACAGCCCCTGGGGACCGGGACGGCCCGGCTGGCATCTGGAATGCTCTGTCATGAGCGAAAAATATCTCGGCCTACCCCTGGATATCCACGGCGGTGGACAGGATCTGGCCTTTCCCCATCACGAAAACGAGCGAGCCCAGAGCGAGGCCGCCGAGGACAAGACTTTTGCCAAATACTGGGTGCACAACGGTTTTATCCGGGTGAACCAGGAAAAGATGTCCAAATCTCTGGGCAATTTCATCACCATCCGGGACATCCTGGACAATTTCCAGCCGGAAACCCTGCGCTTCTTTCTTTTAACCAAGCACTACCGGAGTCCTCTGGATTATTCCACCGAAGCAATGGAAGAGGCGGAAAAGGGCATAAAAAGGATATATTCCGCAAAGCAGGCCGTGGAGCGGGAAATGCACAAGGAGTCCTGGAAAAAGAGTCCTTTTCCCGTGGAAATTATGGACGAGATGCAGGAAATCGAGGACAAATGGCGCTCGGACATGGACGACGACATGAACACCGCCGGGGCCATAGGTCAGATATTCAATCTGGTCCGTTTGGCCAACAGGATTGTCGAGGACAAGAAATTACGCAAAAGTGAAGATGCCCGGGAATTTTTCATGCGCTTTCTCTCCGATCTGAATTCCTGGAGTGAACCTTTGGGCATTTTGGGAGGCGACGCCTCCAGCTTCCTGACTGAACTGAAACTTTTGCAGGCCAAGAGAAAAGGACTGAACGCGGCCAGAATAGACAGCCTGGTTTCGGAACGGAGCGAGGCCCGGCAGGCCAAGGACTTTTCCCGGGCGGACAAGATCCGGGACGAGCTGCAGGAAATGGGTGTTCTGGTCCAGGACGGCCCACAAGGTTCGGTGTGGGAATTTGAATAGGTAAAGAATGTGGTTATGTGATTAGGTGATTATGTGCTTAAGGGATAAAATTGTTTGTGGGCAGGAATTTTTGGCCACTTTGGTAAATCAAAGAGAAAAGAATAAAAGATTTTTACCTGACGCTGCTTGAAGAATTTTTTGGCGCGGGTGCTGCTAAAGCAGCACACACGGGCGGCCTGCGGCCGCACACGATAAAGATAAAGGATTTATCCCCCCCTCCGGACTCTTGTCTTTGCAATGAAAAAAGCTTTTTTCATTTTCCAATCACTTCCAGCCACTTACCCCATCCTTTTTTCTTTGTATCTATCCGGTTTTTGAGTACTCTCAATTATTTGGGTCCTCGACGTTTGACATGGATTTTCTCCGCCTAAACTTTTTGGATGCC
>CAZTKE010000034.1:0-13286 GCA_964614055.1 uncultured Desulfovibrionales bacterium
AAGCAGACTGGGGGCCACGTCCCCGAGCACTCCTTCGGCCGCCACATCTATATCCGGACGCCGGGGATAGAGAAGCACCGGCACCTTGTTCAGGCTGTGCGAGGTTTTGGGATTGCCCGCCTCGTCCAGCATATCATCGGCGTTGCCGTGATCAGCGGTAATAATCGCCTGCCCCCCGCACTCATCCACAGTCTTCAATACCCGGCCCAGACACTTATCCACCGCCTCGCAGGCCCGGATAACCGCGGAAAAGTCCCCGGTATGCCCGACCATGTCCAGATTGGCGAAATTGCAGATATATAAATCGTGCGCACCGGATTTGAGATTGGAGCACAGGGTGTCCGCGACCTCAAAAACGCTCATCTCCGGCTTTTTATCATAAGTGGGGACTTCCCGCGGAGAAGGAATCATTATCCTATCCTCGCCCGGAAAAGGGTCTTCATCCCCGCCGTTAAAAAAATAGGTAACATGGGCGTATTTTTCCGTCTCCGCCAGGCGCAGTTGCGTATATCCGGCCTCGGAGACCACCCCGCCCAGGATATTTTCCAAATGCTGGGGGGAGAAAAGCACGGGCAGGGGAAACCCGGCATCATAGCTGGTCATGGTGGCCATATCCACATCCGGATGGACCTCCCGCTCGAACCCGGTAAAGTCGGGATCGAAAAAGGCCCGGGTAAGCTGTCTGGCCCGGTCCGCCCGGAAATTGAAAAATATCACCGTGTCCCCGGGGCGGATGCATTCCGGACTTTGCCCCTCGCTTGAGACCACGGTGGGAGGTATGAACTCATCGGTTATCCCTTGCTTATAATAATCATCCATGCACTGTACAGGATCCGGGGTCTTTTCTCCCCGGCCGAGCACGAGCGCCTCATAGGCCGCTTTTGTCCTCTCCCAGCGCTTGTCCCGGTCCATGGCGTAAAACCTGCCGCTCAGACTGGCGATCTTGCCAAAGTCGCGGCTCTTTAAAAAACCATCAAGCTCCCGGATATACCCCTTTCCGCTGTGCGGGGAAGTATCCCGGCCGTCCAGGAAACAGTGGACAAAACCGGAACTCACCCCTTTTTCCCGGGCGATATCCAAAAGCGCCTCCAGATGCCGCTGATGGCTGTGCACCCCGCCGTCCGAAACCAGTCCCAAAAAATGGACCCGACCTTTGCATCTGCTGAAAAGGTCCTCAAGTACCTTGTTTTCTCTCAGGCTGCCGTTTTCAATGGCCATGTTTATGCGCATTATATCCTGATAAACCACCCGGCCCGCGCCCAGGTTCAAGTGCCCCACCTCGGAGTTGCCCATCTGCCCCGGAGGCAGTCCAACGGCCTCGCCGCAGGCGGAAAGCAGCCCGAATCCGTCCGCGAGCAGACGGTCCATATTTGGAGTAGTGGCCCTGGAGATCGCGTTTCCCGGTCCGGCCGGAGCATAGCCCCATCCGTCCAGGATCAAAAGCAAAAGCGGGGATTTTCCCTTACTCATCTCCATCCTCCGGGGGCGGATCGATCTCCCGGGCCTTGGACCAGAAACCGTCCAGGTTATAGAATTTGCGGGTGTCCTCCAGGAATATATGCACCACCACGTCGTTCAGGTCGATAAGCACCCAATCCCCGGGACGGTAGCCCTCCATTCCCAGGTATTCAATTTTTTCATCTTTCAGCATGCGCAAAAGATTGTCCGCCAGGGTCTGGGCCTGACGAACGTTTTTGGCAGTCACCAGGACCACGCCCTCGAAAACGCTGGACATGTGGGTCACATCCAACAGCCGGATATCCAGCCCTTTTTTCTCTTCCATCCACCGGCCCAAAACCCGCAGCTTGTCATCAACTGCATTAGGCGCTATGGAAATATTTTCATTCATTATTTTCCTCCGGAGTCAGTTACTGAAGTAAATATGCCTGAACCTAATAAATTATTGTCCGCAGCGCAAACAGCCAGGTTCTATCCAGCCACCCGGCGCAGGCTTCTGTATATCCTGGCCGCCTTGCTCTGGGCCGCGGCCGGAGGAGTCCTCATAACCAATGCCGGGCACTGGCTCCTTCCCTTATCGGGAACAATCAAATATCCCCTGGCCCTGGCCGGTCTCATACTGGGGTTGGCCGGGTATCTCGGCCCCTTTTCCTCCCTGGCGAAAAAAAACATACGCCGCATCCGGCAAAAACCCAACCGGTCCTGCCTGTTCGGTTTCCAGGCGGCAAAAAGCTACCTTTTGATCGGATTCATGATCATTTTGGGGCTCTTGCTTAAAAGCTCCGCTCTCCCTCTTAAATATCTGGCTGTATTGTATCTGGCTGTGGGGACCGCCCTTGTCCTGTCCAGTCTGCTTTATTACCCCTGCATACTCGGGAGAAATCATGAAAATAAATGACTATCACACACCGGAAAATTCCCACTCCACCGCGGCAAGCCTCCTTCCCACGCCTTTTTTCTACCTGAATGCCACCAGAGTGGTCTTCCGTGCGGCCGGTCTGGCCAAAAAGGGCCTTTACGATGATGAAAGATGGATCCAGGACAGCTGCCTTATAATTTCCCTTTTGGAAAAGACCGGCTGCCGCCTGCATGTAACCGGCCGGAATAACTTTGCCCAATCTTCATCTCCACGGGTATTTGTGGCCAACCACATGAGCACCCTGGAGACTTTCGCCCTGCCCTGCCTTCTTAATGGCGAAAAAAAGCTTACCTATGTGGTCAAGAAAGAACTGGTGGACTACCCGGTTTTCAAGCATATCATGCGCAGCCGGGATCCGGTGGTGGTGGGGCGCTCAAATCCCAGGGACGATTTCAAGACCGTGATGCAGGAAGGCACACGCCGGCTCAAGCAGGGAACATCCATTATCATATTCCCGCAGACCACCCGCTCCCGCAGATTTGATCCGGAACAATTCAACTCCATGGGGGTCAAGCTGGCCAAGCGGGCCGAAGTCCCGGTGGTCCCGGTGGCCCTGAAGACCGACGCCTGGAGCACGGGAAGGCTGCTAAAGGATTACGGTCGGATAAGACCCTCCAGGGACGTGTATTTTGCCTTTGACTCGCCCATGACTGTTTCCGGAAACGGGAAAAAGGAACATGAAAGATGCATGGAGTTCATATCCGACAGGATCGATGAATGGAACAGGACTTGAGGAAAAGACAACCATGAAATATCCTGCTCTCAAAACAGCGTTTTTTACCGCCGGACTTATGTTCCTTTTTTTATCCCCTCCCCTGCGGGGAGAAGAGCTAAACATGAATTGCACCCGGGACATGGACTGCCCCCCGGGGTATGTATGCGAACAAAACACGTGCGTAACCGATTCGGGAGAGGAGAACCTATGCGACCCGCTTTCCGAGAAAAACGGGTCCTGCCCGGACTCGGATGCGAATCTGGATGAACTTGAATCCAGGATCAGGTCCGGGAAAAAGAACACGGATACCAAATGGGATTTTTGATCAGAACCGCCCGTCCGCGAACAAGGGAGTTTTCATGCACCGCAATTATCTGAAAGCCGTGACCGCAGTCCTGGCCCTTCTGGTCCTGAGTGCCTGCGCCGGAAAAAGCCATTCCCCGGCCTATCTTAACGTGGCCGAACTTAAAACCAACCTGGAAAAGCGGGTAAAGCGCGTCCTGGCCGATTCGGGCAAAAAACCGCCGGAGATAAGGATCAACCGCACCGTGCCCGCAGAGGTATCCATAGCCGGGTCCACGGTCCACCTGTTCGCCGTGAACATCTCCTTTCTGGAGCAAAAAGAAAAAAGACCGGCCCGGGAAATGACCCTTCTGGTTGATCCGGCCGGAGAGCTGGAATTTTCCGAGTTGAACCTGATCGCAACCGGTCAGAATCCGGCGCGCGAGGCCCTGGATCTGGCCGCGAAAAAGGATGTCCCCCCCGGCCTGGGCGATTTGATCTTTCAGGGAAACGGAACCGCGGAAGTTCTCCTGGTATCTGATCCCTTCTGCCCCTACTGCCGGCTGGGATTTCGCTACCTTAAAGACAAAAAACAAAAGATAAGGCAATTGCGCATGCTACAGCTCCCGTTTGCCTCCCATACCGGGGCGCAGACCTCTGTATTGGCCCTGTTCGCGGCTGCTTCCCAGCCGGAGATTTCCTTTTCCCGGGCCGCGAATTTCGCCTACAACAAACTCAATTCCCCGGACAAAAAAGATAAAAACCAAGCAAGTGCCTTTATTGTCAGCCAATTCAGCCGGAAATTTCCCGAGGTTTTTCCCTCCGATCCCCAAAAAGCCCTGGAAAATATCCGAGAACGTTTTGGTCCCAAAATGCAAACCCAGATCCGGGAAGCGGAAAAACTGGGTGTATCCGCCACCCCGACCATCTTTAATAAACGGCATCCCGGTGCGGGGATTCACCCCGGAACGAATAGACCGGCTGCTTAAAAAATAGCCCCAATGGAGACAGCCATCAACGAAGCCGATTCCCCGCCGGTAATAACCGGAGACGGGCAACTCATCGAAGCCGGAGAGGTCCACTACAACCAGGAAATGAGCGCTCCCCAGATCCGGGGGACCCTTTTGTTTAGGGATGCAAGCGACGCCCTGCGCGGGCTCATGCGCGACCTGCAGTATCGGGCGGAGAAAGAAGGTGCCCGGCTGGAGGATCATTGTCAGATAAGCGGGCGCAGCGGCCATTCCCGCATCGGCATAGATATCCGCATCCCGGGGACCGAGGTGGGCATATCCGATCACAAGCGCACTTTGACCCTGCCGGTGGATATCACCGCCCTGAACAGCGATCTGGCCGGTTCCCTGTCCGAGCTGCAGAGCATTGTTCAGGAAAACCCCATTGATTTCGGCCGCCTGTTTATTCCCCTTTCCCCACCGCTTTCCCGGGAAGAAGTCCGGCAGGCCCAGCGCGACGGCCGGATACTCCTCCCTCCCGAACATGAAATCAAGCCGGACGGGTGCATAGAGATTCCCCTGGACGACATCCGCTATGTGCTTTCCAGCCGGCTCATCCAGATCGGGCGCAATTTCTCGGAGATGATAGTCCGGGGAAAGCACGGACTGAACCTGTTCCAGAACGTATCTCCGTCCGGGCTGCCGGCCATACTGGACAGCCGGGAATTCCTGGTCAGCGCTGTCCGCATTTCCCTGGGCCCTTTCACCGCCTTTATCCAGCGCGAACTGAACAAGCCGGGTATTTTCCACCTGGCTTCCAGGCTTCTGGACGGAATCAAGACCTCCGGCCTCGCCGTGCCCAGACATGTGGAAGTCTACAACTGCTCCGGCGAAGCAGTGGAACTGGGAGATCTTCGGATCCGCATCCGGCTGTACCCGGCGGAAAAAAACGTGGCCGAGATCGCCGACCGCATCCTTGTTCCCGGCAAGGCCGCGGAAATACTGGACCGGGGCGTGGATTTCGCCGAACTCTCGGACATCTTTGAGCCCAAAACCGTGGACACCCTGGGGGATGAAATCACCTCCTCCCCGCGGCTGGGCGGATCATATGCCCGGATATTCATGCCGGACAAGATATTGAATATCCCCTGGGAAGAAGTCCAGGGCAGATGGATCCCGGAATTTCAGTGGCGGCTGGTTTACGAGGCCGCCCGGGGCAACCTGGTGGAAGGAGTTCTGACCGGGGAGGAAATCCCCAGGCGATTCCATATGTTCATGAAGGATCTGGCCTATGTGGGCGGAGAGCAGAATTTGTCCAAGATATTCGTCTCCGATTCCCTGCCCCCGGTGGACACCCTGCGCGTACTCAAGCGAAACGGCATCGGGGTCATCCTTGTCCGCAGCCTGTCTCAGCGCATGGAAGACAGCGCCGCCCGGCCGGAATACTATCTGGACCAGACCATATACGAGGAGCTTTGCACCCTGGAAAGGGAGGGCATGCGCTTTTATCTGCAGGTAATGGAGAACGGGCGCAGCCACGTCCGGGAATTCTACAAGGGATTCTGGGTCACCGCCCGGGGCAAGCAGGGCCTGGACAAGTGTCACACCACGATTTCCGTGTTCGGTTCGGTAACCGAAGAGCTCCAGGATATGCTTCTGGGACAGTTCACGGATTTCCTGACCAGCCTGCAAAAAGACTCCCGCTTGAAGGACCGCTTCGCGGTGGCCCACGGCAGCGGCCCCGGGGTAATGAAGGCCATAGACGACGCCGCCCGCTCCCTGGGGATCATGCGCCTCGGGGTGGGTATCGACGGGGAAAAGATCGGGCAGACCTCCAATCTGAATCCGGACGCCCTGGCCATGTTCGTCAGCCTGGCCCTGAACACCCGCCAGGACATCCTGGATCGGCGCTCCCTTTTCAAAATATTCAATATCGGCGGGTTCGGAACCAGCTATGAGATAAACATGGCCCTGACCTTCATGAAAATCGGCCATTGCCTGCCCGCACCGTATATCTTTGTCGACCCCTTCGGCCTGGGACCGGATGGGAAACATTTGTGGCGGCAGACCATTGACCAATTCAAGACCCTGACCTCGCCCAGCGGCAACGGAGAAGTCAAAATGCCTCCCCTGGGTCCGGCCTGGGTGCACCGCTGCTGCCATCTGGTAAGCTCCTACTCCGAGGGCCTGGAGATAATCAGCCGTTTTATCGACTCCCCGCTGGAGTATTGGCAAAAGGCGGAGATCGACCTCAATCAGGTCAAACGGGCCCGGGACAGCCTGTACAGCGCCGGAGTGCCCATACCTCAGTATATCGACAACGCCCTGGAGTAATGCACTTATCAAATAGGGGTACTTGTTTTACTTAGTTTACAAAGGTAAATGGAGGTAAATCAGCATGCGGCAGCTAAACATTAAAGTTGAAGTCTTCAAGGAAGGCGATCTCTATGTGGCTGTTTGCCCTTCTTTACAATATGAGCACTGCAGGCATATCCAGAGCGAAATATTTTAAACTTCTGGACAAGCTATCGTGATTTTCCCTCTGCTCTCATCCTTGTAGGAAAAAGCAAAGAGATTAACCACAGAGCTCACAGAGAGGCACGAAGAAAAAGAATACGCTTATTTTTTGCCACTCGTGCAACCCTGTGCAAAATTTGCAGATTAAATATTGCAAATCATACCATCCCCCCGCTTTCAACCGTTCACGGCCCCTTTCGCACCTCCGCCCGCTTAACCCGCGGGTCGCGCCGTTTATCCAATTCCTCTTGCCCGTGTACAACTTATGAGCAATCTTGATACTTATATAAAATCAACTCCGATAACATTGCCGGCGGAATTGTCGAATTTAAGCAACCTGTGCAGGGTCTGCTTTTCTTAACCAGCCGGAAACAAGGAGGTAGGCATGACCGATCATAATACTCAACTCGGGGACAGTTCTTCCTCACCGGATACGCAGCGAAAAAGCCGCTCCGTGCTTTTGAAAATCATTTTTTTCATCATCTCCGGATTGATTCTGGAAGGGATCCTCATCCTGGCATACACCGACCTGGATCTTAAGAAATTCTCCAACAAGCAGGCGGAAGAAAACAAAAAATTCGTTTATGAACTCAAGGAAAAGAGCCTTCGGGATAAAGTGCAGCTGGCCTACAGCGTGGTGGAGCGCTACTATCGGCAGTCCCGGGACACGGAAGCCCTGAAGGAGGCCAAGGCCGAGCACCTGGAGGAAATCATCGACACCGTGGCCAGCCAGCTCTCCGGTACATACACGGAGCTAAAGGACCGCCTCCCGGAGGAAGAAATCAAGACCCGGCTCAAGAAGCAGGTGGAAAAGATCCGCTATGAGGACGGCAATTATGTTTGGATCCAGGACACGGACGGATACATGGTAATGCACCCCATAAAGCCGGAACTAAACGGCAACTATCTGCTGGACTTCGAAGATCCGGAGGGTACAAAACTCTTCAAAAAGATGGACGATATAGCCAAGGAAAAAGGCGGGGGCATGGTCTCCTACATGTGGGAGAAACCGGGTGCAAAGCAGCCAACGCCCAAAGTCTCCTACGTTAAACTCATCCCCGAACTTAACTGGATAATCGGGACCGGATCCTGGATCAAGGACATAACCGCCGAACTGAAAAAGAAGGCCCTGCGGGAAGTAGGACAAATGCGCCTCTCCGACGGCAATTACTTCTGGATCAACAATATGCAACCGGAAATGGTCATGCATCCCATAAAGCCGAAGCTGAACGGGAAAGATCTGAGCGGATTCGAGGATACCAAGGGCAAAAAACTCTTTGTGCAAATGGTCAAAAAAGCAAGGGAGAACGGCCAGGGGTTTGTGCAGTACTACTGGCCCAAGCCGGACAAGGAAGGAGACTTCCCCAAACTGTCCTATGTAAAACTGTTTGAGCCCTGGGGCTGGATTATCGGCATGGGCGTGTATATGGACGAGGTAAACGCCCGCATCGCAAAAGACCAGAGCCGGTTCACGCAGTCCCTGAACGCGGTTATAACCCGCGGGGCGCTGTTCGGCGGGGCGATAATCCTGGTTGTTTTGGGCATCCTTTTGTGGATGATAAGAAGGGATCTGAGCCGACCGATACGCGCCCTGGTTTCCTATTCCGGACGGGTCTCGGAAGGGAACCTGGAAGCCGCCATCCAGGGAAAATTCAAGGGCGAGCTTAACATGCTCAAAACCGCGATCCAGACCATGGTGACCAGCCTGAAGACAAAGATGGCCGAGGCCGAGGGAAAAAGCCGCGAGGCGCATGAAGAAACCCAAAAAGCCAGACAGGCCCGGCAGGAGGCGGACGAGGCCCGCAAGCAGGCGGAAACGGCCAAACGCGAGGGCATGCTCAAGGCGGCCGGAGAACTGGAGGATATCGTAAACAGGCTTTCCACTTCCTCCGAGGAACTGTCCGCCCAGGCCGAGGAAATAAACAAGGGCACATCCAAGCAGCAACAGCGCGTGGACGAGACAGCCACGGCCATGGAACAGATGAACAATACCGTTCTGGAGGTGGCCAAAAACGCCTCCGCATCCTCGGACAACGCGGAGAAGACAAAAGAGCAGGCCACCCGGGGCTCGGAGATCGTGAACAAATCGATCCAGAGCATAAACGAAGTCAGCCGCATGGCGGACGAACTTACCCAGAACATGAGTTCCCTGGATGAACAGGCGGATTCCATCGGGCATATAATGAATACAATAAACGACATAGCGGACCAGACCAATCTTCTGGCCCTGAACGCTGCTATCGAGGCGGCCCGGGCCGGAGAGGCCGGACGGGGGTTCGCTGTTGTCGCGGACGAGGTGCGCAAGCTGGCGGAAAAGACCATGTCCGCGACCAAGGAAGTGGAAGAATCCATTCAGGCCATTCAGTCCTCCACCCATATGAATACCGAGAGTGTTTCCCGGGCGGTGAAATCCGTGGAAGAGGCCTCGGAACAGGCCCGTAAGTCCGGAGAGGCTTTGGATTCAATAGTGGAACTGGCCAAGAACACCGCGGACCAGGTCAGCTCCATAGCCACCGCTTCCGAGGAACAATCCTCGGCAAGCGAAGAAATAAACCGGGCCCTGGAGGAAGTGAACAACATCGCTTCCGGCACCGCGGAAAGCATGGCCGAATCGGTCAAGGCCATCCAGGAACTGAGTCGTCAGGCGGCCAATCTGCAAAAGCTGATTACCCAGATGCAGGAGGAAAACAAATAGGACACAGTGATGAGGTTAAAGTCAATCCTCGCTTGGACCCGGCACTCAACATCTATTCTTGACTTTAAGACTTAACAACAAAATTTACCAAAAAGTTCATTTATAATAGAATATTATTGACAGATAGGTCGTAGTACCCCTTTTTGTACCTTGAATCCAAAAACCATTAGACCTTAAAATCGAGGTATTGAGTGCCGGGTGACGGAAAGGGAAACCCCGTACGCTAAGAAATAGGCCGACTAATCCGGCCTCACCTCTCCCGTCATACCTGACACCGATCAGGGGTCCAGAGTGCAACGGGAATTGGTCTTCCTCCAACGGCTAAATACGACCCTCGCTATGGACCCGGCACTCAACATCTATTCTTGACTTTAAGACTTAACAACAAAATTTACCAAAAAGTTCATTTATAATAGAATATTATTGACAGATAGGTCGTAGTACCCCTTTTTGTACCTTGAATCCAAAAACCATTAGACCTTAAAATCGAGGTATTGAGTGCCGGGTGACGGAAAGGGAAACCCCGTACGCTAAGAAATAGGCCGACTAATCCGGCCTCACCTCTCCCGTCATACCTGACACCGATCAGGGGTCCAGAGTGCAACGGGAATTGGTCTTCCTCCAACGGCTAAATACGACCCTCGCTATGGATTACCCGCCTGAAGCGGGTAATGACGGTGGAGGTGAGTCCGGTACCGTGAGGTCCAAACTTGGCGACTCCGGGCGGACAAAAGCCATTACCCAACAACTCCCATATACTCCCCTATCAGAGGCACCTGCGAAAAGTCGAAGTCTGGGGTTAAATACCCGTTTTAATCCTACACTCAACTAATTTTATTTAAAACTTAACACTTAAGAACTCAAAACGCCTGCAAAAACATTTTTTTGCAGGCGTTTTATCAGCGTAAATCAGCGCGATCAGCGGTTAAACTCTTCTTTTCCGTGCCCTTCCGTGTATTCCGTGGGCAATACTCTTCTTTGCAGGCTCCTCCTCACCAATTTTTTCCCTGCAGCAAATCCTGCTCCGCCCGCAGGGCCTCGCGGACAAACTCCCGGACCTTTTCCGGATCCTTTCGCCCCCGGGAGTCCTCCAAACCGGTGTGCGCGTCCACCCCGGCCGGGGCCACGCTCATCACGGCTTCGTAAACATTTTCCGGATCAAGCCCCCCGGCCAAAATAACCGGCAGGGGAGACTCCCGGACAATACTCCGACTCACTTCCCAGTCATGCACTCTGCCCGTTGCTCCACAGGCGCCGGTGCCGGGATCATAGGTATCGGTTATGAACATATGACAATTCGCGGAAAATTTCCTACACTCCTTAAATAAATCCTCTTCCTTCTTTTTCCCCACCACCAGACTCTTTATAATCTTAAGGTCCGGACGCATCACACTCAGGCGCCTTGCCTCCGCTGGGGAAATTTCTCCGTGCAGCTGCACCCAACCGCAGCCCAGGCGCAAACAAAACTCGGATATCTCCGCGGCATCCCGCAGGTAGGTGATAAGCACCCCGGCAATGGACCGGGGAAGATTTGCAAAAACCTCCCCGGCCTTTTCCAGGCTCAGGTCCTGCTCCCGCACCCCGGGACCCAGGGGAAGGGCCACATGGGTTATGTCCAGGGACAAAAGCGGGGTCAATTCTGACGTATCGTGCACTCCGGCCACTTGAACAAACATATCGCCTCTTAGTTCTTGAATTATTTTGGTAAATCAGTTGACAAACCCGTATATATATCGGAAAAGGTTGGGTCAAAATAGGATAAACCCCAAGACGATAGAGACGCCATGCACATCGACCGTTCAGCGCAAAAACTCCCTACTGCTCCCGGCACCCACACATGCCTGCTTTTCGACAGTCTCGAGGACTACAAGAACCAAGCGGATAAATACATACTAGACGGCCTGAAAAAAGCCAAAAAAGTTTACATCTGCCACAAACAGATGTACCGATTAATTAATTGAATCGGCCAAAATCGGTTCACATCGTCATCTGCCGCTTTGAAGCTTAACAGACCATAACCGGGCGGAGTTTGATATGCAGCAATGGGAAGAAATCTTACGCGACCTGCAATCCGGACTGGGCCGGGGTTTCCTCGAGGACAACCAGATACTGAACACCCCGGGGAAATCCATTGCCTGCAAGCTGGACCCGCATTATTACTTGGCCCCTATTTCCTTTTTTCTGCGCCGGCTGGGATACATGAGCGCCAAGCCCCCGAACAAGGTCCGGGCCGCGCTAATCAGCACCGGCAACCTCATCACCCGCTCCCGCAGCCAGGAACACTCCATAACCCTGGCCGTCACCTGGCCCGGATTGAGCAAACCCATGCCCATCCAGGCCTGTTTTGTCCTGGCCGAATTCATTGACCGCGCCCTGCGCATTTACGCTCATACTCCCGATCCCCTGCCCGTCGGAGAGCTGCAGATAATCTCCGGAGACAGGGAAAAAGTGGAAAAATTCTTCACCGGCAAAACCCCTCCGCACGACCTGGCCTTTGCCTGAATCAATTGCCGATTTGTCCCGGCAATTCCTTGCCCTTGCTCGGCTTCTCGGATAATTTGAGAAGACAGCAGTTAAAAAATTAAACCAACAGGTATTTTATGAACCGAAGAACCTTGCTCAAAGGAGCAATAGGCGGCGCTCTGACCCCATTTTTTGCTGTTTCCGGGCAGTCGCCGGCCTCCGACTTAAATACCGGCGCACAAGTGCGGATCATGATCCCGCCCGATTATGTCCCTCCTGTGTATGGGGACAAAGGCAGGGAGTATACCTACCGCCTGGGCCGGGCAACTCTGGAGTGCATGCACAAGCACTATTCCGAGCGCAAAATGCCCATCTGGGACAAGCGGCCGGATGAAGTGGACCTGGAAAAAAGGATCATAAATATCGCCTATTGGGTGGGACAGGGGGTAGCCGAAAGCAGGGATACCTACCCCATGGACCCGGCCTGGATAATGGCCCAGATAATGGCCGAATCCTTGTTCTACGAATTCGCGATCTCCTGGGCCTTTGCCGTCGGGGTATGCCAGTTCATTTCCCCCACAGCTTCCGAATACGGCCTCGTTTGCGCGGACGAGACGGATCTGCCCCGAAGCGCACTGAAACTGCCCCACCTGGCTGGAGAGCTGGAACATTACTACGCCCTTATCAAAAGGGTCCGCCGCCTACAAAGTAAGCACGAAATATTTACAAACAAAGAAAAAATCCTGGAGGAATCCCTTAGGGCTCTCAGCCGGGGAGAAGACCCTTCCTGGGCCTCGGAGCACCTTCATCTTTTGGGAGAAGAAAAAAAACTGGACAAGGAAATAAAAAACGCCTCCAAAAACTACGCCCGATTCCTGGAGGTCAACTTCCAAGGCAGAAGCATCTTCAACACGGAAGACCTTGAATTTTTGCGCCGTTTCGACCAGCGGGTAACCTATGCCGCGCCCATTCGGGCCATGACCCGGATGATGGCCAAGCATCTGCGGGCAAGGCAGGGCAACGTGCTCACCGCCACCGCCGGGTATAACGCCGGCCTGAGCAATACCAGTGTGGACTCCCGCATTTACGGTCCCTACGGGATAATCCCCTCCTTTGAGCAGACCGTTACCTATGTCAGCCGCATCGCGGTGAACCACCACGAAATTGCCTCCCGGATATAAACGGGTGCATGCCCGAGGGCTCTTCGCCCCTCTGCAGGGGCAAGGATAATTGAATAATCCCCGCAAAACCCGGACGGGACTCGAATTTGATATTTGAGTGCCGGGT
>CAZTKE010000035.1:0-12969 GCA_964614055.1 uncultured Desulfovibrionales bacterium
GCGTAAAATCACGCCGGATTGGAGGCGCTGTCCACGTACAGATAGCGCTTTATCTTCTGCGTGGGAGTCTTCTCAAACGGTTCGGCCTGTTCAATTATCCGAGCCAGCCGGGCGAAAGCGGGAACCTTTTGATTCACTTCCCCGCGCAGATTCTCCAGCAGCTGCTCCACGTTGCTCCTGTACTCCGATTCCTGGAGATCTCCCCAGTTCAGCTCCTGATCCATATAGTCCGGATTGAGATAGACCCGGGCGGTCAGTCGGCCGTCCTGTTTATAAACCAGGCTTTCGTATACGTAATCGTATTCGTTTATAGTGGACTCAATCTCCTCGGGGTATATATTCTCCCCGCTCGGACCCAGAATAACATTCTTGGACCGGCCTTTGATGTACAGGTATCCGTCCTTATCCAACCTGCCCAGATCCCCGGTCAAAAACCAGCCGTTTTCAAAGCTCTCCCCGGTAATCTGGGGGGCCCTGTAATACCCTTGCATTACGTTCGGGCCCTTGACCAGTACTTCGCCCACGCCGGTCCGGGAATCCGGATCCTTTATTTTGATTTGTACCCCGGGAAGGGCCGGTCCGGTGGACCTGAACTTCATTTTTGCCGGAGAAGTCCCGGCAACCAGGGGGGCGGTTTCGGTCAGGCCATAGCCCACCGAATACGGGAATCCGGCCTCATGCAAAAAAAGCTCCGCGTCCCTGGCGATCCCAGCTCCGCCGATGCAAAATATGCGCAACTCTCCGCCAAAGGAACTGAGCAGCCTTTTCCCGGCCAGGCGATGGGCTTTTTTGCGCAGGAAAGGAACCTTGTACATACCCCGGGTCAGCTTGTTTCTGTTCATCTGGGGCAAAATCCTTCCCTTGAAGATTTTCTCGATCACCAGGGGAACGCTCAAGATCACCGTGGGCCTGACCTTGGGCATGGCCGGCAAGAGGATCCTGGGTGTAGGCCTGCCCCGCAGGTAATAGACCGTCGCTCCGAGCATAATCGGGGTCAACAGTCCCAGGGAACACTCATAGGTATGAGCCAGGGGCAAAATGGACAAGAACCTTTCCTCGTGTGTGGCCCCGACCACCTCGGCGGCAGTCCTGGCCTCGAACACAAGATTTCTGTGCGTGAGCATCACTCCCTTGGAATGCCCGGTAGTGCCGGAGGTGTAGATAATCGCCGCCAGATCGTCCTCACAAGGCTCAATATCTTTGCGCCCGGTCAATTTGCGGGCCGCATCCCAGACCCGGCCGAGCTCTTTTCGCCCCATATGCAGGGCCTCGGTAAATTTTTCCCGAACCGTGCGGGCGGGGACAACGGAAAAATCGTCCAGCAGAACCACCTGCAGCCCGTCCAGATCGGCCTCCTCCAGCTTGGGATAGAGGTGCTCGCTCACAAAGACCGCTTTTGCCCCGGAATGGCGCAGTATATGGGCTATAGCCCCGGCATGGAAATCCGGAAGAATGGGCACGGCAACCGCTCCCATGCAGACAATTCCCAGAAAAGCCGCTCCCCAGTTGGGCATGTTCTCGCCCAAAAGGGCCACCCGGTCTCCGGGAGACACCCCGTGTCCGCTTAAAAAGGACCGCAGTTGATCCACTTCCTCGGAAAGCCGGGCATAGGTCACGGGCTCGTCCTCAACAAAGGAAAGAGCGGGCTTGTCCGGATACAGGCCGCAGCTTTTCTCCAGGACATCCAGAAGGGTTTTTGCTTCCTGGGTCATTTATGACTCCGGACAGGGATTCG
Source organism: uncultured Desulfovibrionales bacterium (assembly GCA_964614055.1). GTDB lineage: Bacteria > Desulfobacterota > Desulfovibrionia > Desulfovibrionales > Desulfonatronovibrionaceae > CAYNNQ01. The sequence goes on from CAZTKE010000035.1 coordinate 1,736, forward strand.
ACTGCCCCGTTTTTTTTAAGGAATGAGCCATGCTCCCGGCTTTAAGCAAACGGCTACAGGCCCATGTCCTGGTTTATCAGAATCACCTTTATCCTGCCCTTGGGAAAGGACTTCTCGGATATGGTCCATACGTTGCAGATCCGGTCCGGGGTCTGGCAGTCCTCGCATTCCCCGGTCTTGGCGCAGGGAGTCTTCTTGTCCAGACGCATGGCGTTGGCCGGAGCGGCATAATTCTTTATCCGCTCCACGGCGGATTCGATATCCGGGACCACCTTATTCCTGCCGGCCAGAACCACGACATGCTTGGGGCCGAAAGTAAGCGCCCCCACCCTGTTGCCGATCATGTCCAGATTGACCAGGGCCCCGGATTCGGTCACCGCGTTGGTCCCGGTCAGGAAAAGATCGCTCAGAAGGGCCTTGCGCCTGGTTTCTATCACCTGTTCCCTGGATTTTTCCTTTTTGTAGGTATCAATAACGGAAATACCGGACTGTCCGATCAGGGCCTCGTACAGCCCGCACTCCTTGAAGGTCCCCGAACCGGCCCAGGAGACCACTTCCGGATTTGTTTCCGGGATAATGTTTTCCAGGACCAGATTCTTGGCCTGCTCCCCGTCCCGGACCACATGGGCCTCAAAATTATTGTCCGCCAAACTCTTTTTTACCGCATTCAGCTTCATCTGCCAGTAATTTTCAATATAATTCTCCATGATCTCCTCCCTTAAAACTCTTAGGGGTTACCCCCGGGCAAATCGATTTGCCGCCCGGTTTTTCGGTTCCCGGAACTAGGAAAGATATTTACATGAAAACCCTGGACAAGGCCAGAGCAATTGAAGGAGCAGACAAGCCCCGGTTTTAAATATAATATTTATTTCAAAAACTTAAAAACACATAAAGCTCAGAAACAAAACCGGCCATCGCAGCTGAAAGACCGGCAGTACCGAAGAATTCAAAAGCATCCCCGCGAATACCCTTTTTTATTCCGGCCGTGTTGACAACATTTAGCAAAAGCCTCTATTAATTTTCCGGAAGATAATGTTTTAACTGTATTATCCCGGAATCCGGACCTTGGCTTTTTCCGCCCGACCCTTTAACCCGGTTCAGCCCTGGGCGAGCCCTTACAACCATGGACGAAAAAGAAAAATACCTTGGCCTGGCCACGGCCGACATGTCCATTGACGACCTCCTGAGCTTTGTCAACGATTTCCCCGCTCTTTTGTGGCGTATTGAGATCGCCAGATCGCGCATAGAATTTTTGAACAACAACTATATAGTCGCCCGGGGTCTGGATGGTAAACTGCTCTTAAAAAACATCCAGTATCAGAGAAAAATGCTCTTTCCCGAAGACTCCTACCTTCTGGACGCGTTCATGAGCGCGGTAAAGGAAGGACGGACTACTGCAACCGTATTCCGCGTCCAGACCGAATACAACGAAACCGCGTGGCTCAAGCTCACCGGGGCCGCCAATACCTGGGATCCGCGCTATTACTATGGTTTTCTGCTGAATGTCACGGACACGGTGGAAGTGATAAAAAATATTGTCAGCAAGGACATAAACCTGCAGCTCCTGGTGGATGATACGGACAACCCGGCACTTATCATTGATTATGATTCCCAGCAGATAATCTGCTACAACACAGCGGCCCGCGAACTTTTCGGCAAATGGCACAAGGACCTTGGCGAACTCAGGCTGGACGACCTGTACCGGGAATCCATGAACCAGACCATGCGGGATATCCTGGAAAAAACCCTTCTCACCCGGAAGTGGAAGGGAAAACTGAATTTTTACCAAAACGACAAGCGCGGAGTATTCAGCGCGGAAACCACAATCCGCTATCTGCTGCACAAAAGCCGTAAACTGCTGCGCATCTCCATGGCCAATACGCGGGTAAAACAGAAACCCGTGCAGGAAATAAAACGAAAATCAGACATCTCCATCCAGGAATACCTGCAGCAGGAGGTAAAAAAATACCCTGCGGATATTTCCCGCATAATGCAGGCGGCCATGTCCAGCCCGCTCATCCGGGACAACTTTGATGGGATCCTGTTCTCGGACATACACGTACGCAAAAACAAGGTCGTAGTCTATTGGGCCGGGCCCGCGTTTGCGGGCATGAACCAGGGCGAGCCCTTCCCGTATAAGGGCAGCATTGCCGAGGGCATCAACCTTTACGGGCTGACCCATCTGACGCTAACCGATACCCAGGAGAGCATAAAACCCATAGACTGGGTTCTGTTCGTACCCCAAGGCATACGCTCCTACTTTGCCCGCCCCTTTTACAGCCGAAAAGTATTGCGCACCGTTTTTATCCTGTGTTCAAAATCCTCCGGCACATTCACCGGATATGCAGCCCAGGATTTTGACGACCTGTTCAATCCCCTGGATGAAGCAGTGCGGTCCTGGCGCAGAATCGGCAAAAAATAGCTCCTCCCCCTTATTTTTCTTCCAAACTGGTTCTACCAAAATCAAAATTGGTCCTATTATTTTCTATAATTGGTCTGACTTTGCATATTTTTTTATTTTTTACTTGCCTTAATTTTTCAAAAAGGAATATTGGTATACCAAACAAGGTGATTTAAGAGACAACCATGGAAAGCAGGACCGATTTACTCAATCAGCTGAGCAGCATAGTGGTTCAAAAAGAACTGGAGCCCGGGGATCGCCTGCCTGCGGAACGCCAGCTGGCCGGGCTCATGCATATCAGCAGAAACACCTTGAGAAGCTTTTTGCGCATCCTCGAAGGCCGGGGTCTGGTACACACAAAGCGCGGAAGCGGAACCTACCTTCGGGCCAGAATTGTGGAATCCGCGAACGGAAACCTGGACATCCAGCCTGAATCTCACTCCCCTTTGGCCGGCCAGCTTGAGGCGGCCTATCTCCTGCTTCCGGCTGTATTGGAAAGATCGCTCTATCAGATAAACGATCGGCAGATACAAAAAGTACAGGAATGCAATATCGCCCTGGGCCAGAGTATATACTCCGAAGACGTAAAAAGTATTGCCACCGAGATATTCAATTTCTTTCGCATAATCTCTCTGGCCACTAATAACAACTTCCTTATCAAGACAACCGAACAAATCTGCTTGTTAGACCCCACGCCTTTTGAAGACCTGTTCAAGACTGACCGTAAGATCCGGGAACAGATTTTTGCCGGGCATGTGGATATCCTGCAGGCGCTGAGGGAATCAAACGCCCTGGAGATTCGCAGGATAACCGAGGACTATATCCTGATCTGGTGCCGGATACTCCAGAAACACGCCGCGGTTTCCATGCCCGCGTTCATATCCGGAGCAATAAAAAAAAGGTGGCGTGATGAAAACTAATACCCTGACCCGTCGCGATTTTTTGACTGCCGGACTTAAACAGGCGAAACAGGCCCTGCATCAAAGGGCGGAGCAAATGGGCGACCAGAAAGGATCCGAAGACAAGGAACCCGGGCTCACTCCGGACATCAGCTCGGATATGACCCCGGAGCTTCTGGCTTTTGAAGCCAAGCGCATGGGGCTGGACCCCGAAGACCGGGAAGGAGTGCTCAAGGCCATGCAACAAAGCATGACCAGCAAATAAAGATTGATTTTTGGAAGGGACGAAGCGCGATGTTGGCAGCAGGACGCTTCGCCCCCAACCCTCCCGCACCCCCAAACCAGAAGGAGGTTTTATGGAAAGGTTCGGTGAAAATTATCTGGAGGAAAGAAAACTTGTCAAGCGGTGGTCCGGGCCCACTCCGGCCCTGGTCTGCCTCGCGCTTACCCTGGCGGTTTTCTACCTCACCTGGTGGATTTTCCAGGATCCCAGAGGCGTGATGCGCATGTATACCCCGTATGTGGGCTACATGTATTGCCGGTGGTGGCTGATCATGATGATCTGGATGGTATACATCATGGATTACTGGCCGTTTAAGCGCAGCTGGCTGGAAAACGCCCACCCCCTGTACAAGGGAGCCGTATTGACCATAGTTTCCGTGGTTATCCTTTTGGTGCTCATCAAGGGATTTTTCATGGGCATCATGGGCAATTTCGGCCTGGCCTATTTCAATCCGGAACAAATCGTGAAACTGGAAGGAATGACCGAATTCTTTGCCGTGGAATACGCCTCCCTGGCCATTCTCATGTTCGCGGCCATTGCTTCCTGGCTCTCCCCGGCATGGGTGGTGGCCATGGAAAACGCTCCCTGGCAGAATATGAAGCAGCCGGTTCGGGGTTTTTCCGTTCTGCTCCTCACCTTCTTTCTGTCCACGCTCGTTTATTTTCTGACCATGCACTCGCACATGGGGATTCTGTACAACCCCTGGCAGTACTTCACCGCGATCGCACCTCCCTACTGGCAGGACTTTGCGAACACGGTCCACGGCAACTTCCATGTCGCCTGGATCATGTGCTGCACGGTGGTTGTCTGGCTGGTGGAAACAATCTGGGAAAGGTATCCATTCAACCTGATCAAAAACGACTGGGGCCGCAGATTAGCCACATTTTTCGGGATAATCGCCATAGCCCTGGCCATGCATTTTTTCCTTTACTTCGCTCAGGAACTGACCTTTGGCGAGGCCATCCGCGGAACACGCCGGGCCTTCGCTCCGGACTGGCGCTGGCTGCATGTCGGTGAAACCGCGGTCTTCTTCCTAGTCCCGGCTTTGTTTTTAACCTTCTATTGCAACAACTGGCCAAGAAAATTCAGCATGCCGGTCAATGTCCTTGTCCGCACGGGCATAACCCTGGTGGCGACTCTCGGCCTGTACTATATCTACTATCGGACTTCGCACCTCTTTCTGGGCACCCAGAAGGGCTTTTCCCATCCGCAGCAGTTCCCCATGATTCCCACCATATGGCTGATCAATATCTGGCTGGCCCATCACTGGTTCATGGATAACTGGCCGGGCTGGAAAATGGTCCCCAAAACAGCGGCGGAAATCGAGGCCGACGAAAAGGCATACCAGGCTGAATTGGATGCGGTTCGTCTTACTCCCAAATTTGGAGCGGGACTCGGCACGGGTGTGGTTGTCGGCGTACTGTTCTATTTTGTTACGGTATGGGTCCTGCCGCTTATCTATAATGCGGTAAACATAATACCCGGCAAATAAACACGACAGGAGAAACAAGATATGTCCAATATGAGACGAAGGGATTTTCTCAAGGGAGCGGCCACTGGTGTCGGTGTGGGGCTGATCGGAGCCATGGCGCTGTATTCCTACTCCCCGTTGCGCAAGGTCCATTTTGAGGACGAAAAGCGCAAGATGGAAGATATAGGAGTATGCAAGAGCCTCAAGGTAACCAACATCACCGAAACCAGCTGGTTCGACAACGGAACCCTGGTCGGGGATATAAAGGGAGCCGGAGGCCTCTTGGTGAATCAGTACAAATACAACTGGCCGCCTTTTGCCAACGGCAAGGGGCTGGGCAAGGGTTCGTACGAGGAAGGTATCGCCAAGATAAAACACCTCCTTCCGGACCGTGTGGATGAAGCCTGGGAAGTCACCAAGGATCTGGCCGTGCATCCGGAAAACGCCGGCGGCTACGCCTGCTTGCTGGAGGTAGAGGAAATGGACGGCAATGTCCGCAAATTCCTTCTGGACTCCGGCTGGTCTTATGCCTGGACGCATAAATGCTTCAAGCGCGAAGGTATAGACAAGATGCTGGCCAACAAGGAGATCGAGGCCCTGTTCATCTCGCATGAACATTTCGACCATTACTGGGGGCTCCCGGTAACACTTAAATATGACCCGGAGATCACCATCTATATTCCCGATGGCTTTTACCCCGAGGGTCTGCAGTACCTGAAGGACTGCGGGCACAAGGGGAAGGTGATCACCGTCAAGAACGGGCTCAAGAAACAGATTCCGGGCATGGCCAGCTATGTCTTTCCGGTGCCCATTATCTGCCGCGTTTACGGGGAGCAGTCCTTGTACTTCAACGTAAAGGACAAGGGGCTCATCTCGGTCACCGGATGCTGCCACCAGGGCATCATCCGCTTCGCCAAGACCGCGTACGAGGAAATAAAATACGAAAACAATCAACTCTACGGAATCTACGGGGGATTGCATATATCCCCGTTCAATGACTGGGATCCCAAATATGACGATCTGGTCATTTCCCTTGGCAAATACGACTTCCAGAAAATAGGCTGCAATCACTGCACCGGCATAGTCTGCGCCAAAAAATTCATAAAGGCCGGCTATCCGGTGGTCGAGGGCACGGCCAGATACCGTTCCCAGGACAAAGCCTATCTTGGCAACGGAGACAAGATACAGTTCGGATAATCCTGCAACTTCTGCGGGTGCGGCTGCCAATCGGCCGCACCTGCCAAAATTTAAACCGGGAAACCCCAAAATTTCATGACCAACAATCTGCGCGATCTCTTGCCCCCATGTGCCCTCAAGAAAGGAGGATCGGCCGCAACAGAACTCATGCGCGCGGTCATGGTCCGCTCCAATTTTGTTCCCAATACCCGGCACCGTTTGGGTTGGCGCGGAGTACAGGAGATTGTGGACGGCAAGGTAAAAAGCCTGTCCTTTACCTCCAGAATCCAGAAGATGCCCGGTGTATACGGCCTGCGCATGACAGAATCCGCCCCTCTCTATGCGGGATTCGAATTGTGCTACTTCCCTTCCCCGGAAGACCCCCTGATTGAGAATTTCTGTGTTCAGGCGGGCATAACCGCTTTAGCCGACGAATTCGCAAGCCGGGTTCGGGAATTTTCCGCTCATCCCGACTTATATACTTTATTTAAAATAGCCCGGATAAAAATTTATTTTGATGTGCAAAAAGACGAACAATACTTGAGTCTGAAGGCCCCGGACAAGGACATCATCCTGGCCGAGGACGGAGTATGGGTAAACTCATCCGAAGGTTTGATCCAGGCGGTCAAACCGGGAGAAACAGATCAGGAGATAAGGGCCTTTGACATAGCCATGCATTTCTTCCGGGTTCTTGCTTCCTCGTTTTGCTATACTCAAAGCGCGGAGATAGATTCTTTACTGCAAAGTGAAAAACCGGGATACTTACAAATATACCGGGAAACCGGAGAGATGAAAAAAGAAGAAAACCCGGAATGCAGGCTCAGGGAACTGTGTCTGGGGATAAACACCAGGGAAATCTCTGCGCATAAAAAAGCCGACTCCGGGAGTATCCGGACATTGTGGGAAAAACCGCAAGAAATACCACAAGAATTCTCTCAAGAGCCATGGTGGAAAATTTCCTCCCCGGAAAACATAAACAGTATAAGCAGACAAAAAAACGGAGGGGACAAGCCCAAACTGATAGTCCTTACCGGTTTTCTGGGCTCGGGAAAAACCAGCTTTCTGGACAAATTCATTGAAAAACAAACCGGAGACAATTCATTCGTGGCAGTCATCCAGAACGAGATCGGGGAAAAAGGGCTGGACGGAAAACTTTTGGGTCAGAACTATGCGGTCACGGAAATGGATGAAGGCTGCGTTTGCTGCACTCTGGCCGGGAATCTGCGTGCTGCTGCGGAAGAGATCATGCGCAGGCACGATCCGGATTTTATCGTCCTGGAAACCACCGGACTGGCCAATCCGGCCAATATTCTGCAGGAGATTTACGACCTGGAGGACATCCTGGAATTCGGCTCAATTACCTGTGTTGTGGATGCGGTCGGAGGGAAGGAAGCTCTGAACGATTTTGAAATCGCCCGCAGTCAGGTCCGGCTGGCAGATGCAGTCCTTGTTAACAAGAGCGACCTGGTCCAAGAGAATACATTATCCGAACTGGAAAACAAAATACACGATTTGAATGTTTTGGCCGCCATCTACAGAACCGCGCACGGGGACATCCATCCCGGACTTTTATACGGGGTAAACATGCACAAAAAGGCCTGCCGGGCCAAAAACATTGATGATCATGAAAACAGGCATGAAAATCATTCACACGACCATGTGCACAACAGGCTTCTGCGCCCGGATGGCCCTTTGAAAACCGAGCAGCTGATCAGCAGGATCGATAAACTGCAAAATCATATCCTGAGGGTAAAAGGCGTGATTGAACTGCAAGAGGAAACCGGTCCTGTTGTCTTCCAGTACTCTCCCGGAACTTATTCCATTGAGCCCGCTCCGCCGGAAATCAGGGAAGAAAGATATTTGGTGGTTATCGGGCAATACGCCGAAGATGAGGCTATTGATTCGCTCATCCGTGAGACCGGAGCCGATGAATTCCCAGAATAGCAAAAACTCCGGCAATTATTCCCCCCTTTCGTTTGGATTATACAAGTAAATGAAATTTTTGTACCTTTCCTTATAGACCACTCCGAAAAATTCGACTGATCCACCCCTGCCGTATTTAACGGCCTGGACAAAAAAATCTCCCGCCACTTTAATATCTTTTGGTCCATTCAAAAAAACTCCGGGCATACGCCAAAATTTTTCCGTTAAATAAAATAAATAAACAAAACAGTGGTTTACAGTGAAGGAATACAAGATTATTTTTATTGTGTTAGATAAGGCGGTTCAATCCAAAGGAGGTTAAATATATGAACACGGAGCCTAAAAAAATATCAAACTATCGCAGGAAATGGCGGAACAGCAAAAATCAGATCTGCCACTGCTGCGGGGAGAGGAGCCTATTCTGCTGGACCTGCCGAAGCTGCGGCTGCAAGATCTGTCAAAAATGCATGGAGGACATTAAATGGGGCGTTTGCGGGGCGATCACCTGGATATGCCCGGACTGCGGAGAAATGAACGGCCTGGGAAACCAGTAAACATTGACAAGACCGAAAAAAAGGAATTCATATATAATGTATTTTGGTTCTACGATGATAGCGTATGGATTTTCCATGTTTTATCCACATTAAACCTCAAAAAAACCTCTATTTTAGACCTGGCGGCTGATAGAGAAAAAACATGGAGAATTTAAGGCCGGTTTGATCGGAATCCGGGTAGATTTATCCGGTGTATAAACGCTCTGGAATAAAAGATCATGTCTGATCCAAAAGCTCCTTCCCCCGCACCTGAAATAGAGCAAGCCTGGCACGCCCTGGAGGTGCCCCATGTCCTTGAACAAATCAAAAGCGAACACAAGGGACTGACTCCAGAGGTTGCAACAAAGCGGCTGGAAAAATTCGGACCCAACCGGCTGCGCCGGGAAAAGCGCAAAAGCAACCTGGCCCTTCTCCTGGGCCAGTTCAAAAACGTGCTTATTTACGTCCTTTTAGCTGCCGCAGCAGTCACCTTGCTTATCGGCCATTACGTGGACGCGGCCGTGATCTTCGGGGTGGTCATCCTAAACGCCCTTATCGGCTTCATCCAGGAAGGCAAGGCGGAAAAAGCGTTGGATTCCATCCGCAACCTGCTTTCCCCCCATGCCACGGTCCTGCGCGATGGCAAACAAATCACCATAGATGCGGAAGAGCTGGTCCCCGGAGACGTGGTTCTGCTCCGTCCCGGAGACAAAGTCCCTGCGGATATCCGGCTTATTAAGGCAAGCGAATTGCGTGTGGACGAATCCACCCTTACCGGGGAATCCATCCCGGCCAAAAAAGACACGCAAATGGTTCGGGAACAGGCTCCGCTTGGGGAGCGAAACGGGATGGCCTATTCCGGGACCCTTGTCTCCAGCGGACTGGGACAGGGAGTTGTGGTGGGCACAGGGAATTTTACCGAACTCGGCCGCATCAGCACCCTTATCGCCACCGCCCCGGAAACAAAGACCAGACTCCTGGTTAAAGTGGCCGAATTCAGCCGCTGGCTCACCTTGGGCATCGGTGTGCTGGCCATGTTCACCCTGGTCTTCGGGGTTGTGGTCCGATCCTACAGCCTGATTGAAATGTTCATGGCTGCCGTGGGTCTGGCCGTAGCCGCCATTCCCGAAGGTCTGCCCGCCATTTTGACCATCACCCTGGCCGTGGGCGTGCAGCGCATGGCATCCCGCAACGCAATTATCCGCAGGCTGCCGTCCGTGGAAACCCTGGGCTCGGTAACCGTGATATGCTCGGACAAAACCGGCACCCTGACCCGCAACGAAATGACCGTACGCAACGTCACCCTGGCTTCCAACCAGTTCGAAATCACCGGGCAGGGCTATAATCCGCAAGGGACCTTTGCCAACAGTGAGCGGGAATTTTCCTGTCTTCTTTTTGAAGAAGAGCAGATCCAGTGCTACTATTATCCGGATCTCATGGAACTGGCCCGGGCCGGCCTGCTCTGCAACGACGCCTACCTGGACAAGCCCGGGGATAGCTGGCAGGTGCAGGGCAACCCCACGGAAGGGGCGCTCCTGGTTCTGGCCCGAAAATCCGGACTGGACATTGAAACGGAGCTCGCGAGCATGCCGCGCGTGGACTCCATCCCCTTCAACTCCGAGCACCGGCATATGGCCACTTTGCACTACCCTGAAGGAGGAGGGGCCGGCCGAATCTATGTCAAGGGCGCCCCGGAAAAATTGTTCCAGCTATGTGCCCGGCAGCAGGACGGAGACGAAGTCGTCCCCCTGGATCATGAATTCTGGAAACAGCAGGTGCAGCAGATAGCCCGTCAGGGGCAGCGCACTCTTGCTCTGGCCTATAAACAGGTCCCTGCGGGCAAGGATTCGCTCCGCTCCGAAGACATCCGGGAAGGATTGATCTTTTTGGGCGTGGTGGGAATCATTGACCCCCCGCGGGGGCAGGCCATCAGCGCGGTTAAAAAATGCCGCAGCGCGGGAATCACGGTAAAAATGATCACCGGGGATCATGCCCAGACCGCTTTGGCTGTGGGCGGGCAAATGGGCATCGGGGACGGAGTTACCGTGCTTTCCGGAGAAGAAATCGACGCCTTGTCCGACGAACGCCTGCAGGAGCTGGTTAAAAAGGTGGAGGTGTTTGCCCGGGTCAGTCCGGAAAACAAACTCCGCCTGGTCAAGGCGCTGCAGAAAAACGGAGAGGTAGTGGCCATGACCGGAGACGGGGTCAACGATGCCCCGGCCCTGAAGCACGCGGACGTGGGTATAGCCATGGGCGGTAAGGGTACGGAGACAAGCAAGGATGCCTCGGAAATGGTCCTGGCGGACGACAATTTCGCCTCCATAGCCCATGCCGTGGAAGAAGGCCGGACTGTTTACGACAACATAAAAAAATCCATTACCTTTATCCTGCCCACCAACGGCGGGGAAGCCGGTATCATTATCGCCGCAATCCTTTTGGGGCGCATGCTGCCCATAACCCCGGTGCAAATCCTGTGGGTGAACATGGTCACGGCGGTCACCCTGGCCCTGGCCCTGACCCTGGAGCCGCCGGAAGGCGCGGTAATGAA
>CAZTKE010000036.1:0-1757 GCA_964614055.1 uncultured Desulfovibrionales bacterium
TCCCCGCAATTGTGACACAGCCATATATCGATATCATTAACCAGCTTGTCTTCCATTCCCCATTGGGCCCAGATCATTTCCTTGCGCGGAAACGGTTTCTCTTCCGGGGAAAGCGGACAAACCACGCTACAAGTAGCGCACTGGTAGCACTTTTTAAGCGAGTCGCCACCAGAAGCCTGCAGCTCCTCAATGAATTTTACATTCGGATCTACTTTTAGTGCAGCCATTTAATAATCCTCCTAGAAGCCCTTGTACGGGTTTGGACCAAATTCTTCGATTTTCGCGATAAAGTCATCAATGATGTCCGGGATTCTGTTGTAGTCATCTATGGCCACTTCTTCCTGATGCACTCTCTCCGCCTCTACCTGCAGACGCTCCAGGGTTTCTCCTATATTGGCCATTCTCTGACTGCAGAGTTCACTTCCCTTCATGAAATGACACTGATAATCATCGCCGAATTTGCAGCCGAGAAGGAGGACTCCGTCAATACCCTTGGACATGGACTCGGCAATCCACTGTGTATTCACCGAACCCAGGCAGCGAACAGGGATAAACCGAACGTACGAGGACCATTTCCTCTTACGCATGGCAGCCATATCCAGAGCCGGATAGGCGTCGTTCTCGCAGACAAGGACCAGAAAGCGATATCCGCCTTCCTCCTCATCCTCCGGGACCTCGATCTGTCCAATCATCTCATTGAGCATGGAAACGGAGTAATTATCAAAGGATATCACCCGCTCCGGACAGGCGCCCATGCAGGTGCCGCAACGCCGGCACCGAGTGGGATTGGGCATCGGGGTACCTTTTTCGTCCTCATCCAGAGCACCGAAGGGGCACTCTTCCGTGCACCGCTTACACTGTGTGCAACGGACCATATTGAATTTGGGGTAGGTAAGATCTCCAGAACGCGGATGGACAGCCATCCCGCGATTCGTGCTTTCCAAACACTGCACGGCCTTGAGCGCCGCCCCGGCGGCGTCGTCCTCAGCTGTGGCCAGATTCATGGGCTGGCGAACGCAGCCGGCGGCATAAATACCCGTCCTTCTGGTTTCATACGGAAAGCAGATGTAATTGGAGTCGGCAAAGCCGTTAAAGAGCTCCAGATCCGGGAGTTGCTGTCCCTGGCGGTAGCCCAGCTTAAGCACTCCGTTTTCAAAGGTGTCTTCAGCAGTGGTTGGGACCATGCCCACGGTAAGTACGAGCATATCCACTTCAACTTCCACATCCTCACCAAGCAGGGTATCCCCGGCTACAACCTTGACCTTGCCGTTTTCACCTTCACTGACTTCCTTTATTTCCGACTTGGTCAGAAAAATACCCGGATCATCCTGAGCCGCCTGATAGTAGCTCTCGTAAACGCCCGGGGTGCGCATGTCCTTATAAAAGATAAACGCCTTGGCCTGGGGATCTTTTTCCCGGATATAGCCGGCCTGCTTGAGCGATGTCATGCAGCAAACCGAGGAGCAATAAGGGAGATGCTCCGAGTCGCGCTGACCGGCGCACTGAATAAAAGCAACACTCTGAGCCGGGGCATCGTCCGAGGGGCGCTTGATAGCTCCGGATGCGGCCATTTCCTCCAGCTGGACGTTGGTGACCACGTTTTTGATCTTGCCGTAGCCGAGACTGTCCAGTTTGCTGGCATCATAAGGCTTCCACCCGGTGGCCAGAACCACCGCACCCACATCCAATTCCTGCTCCTCTTCCCCGGTCTTGACCGTGGCCTTGTACTGGGCCGGTGCGCCGGAAAGATTCTCCAG
>CAZTKE010000036.1:1857-12891 GCA_964614055.1 uncultured Desulfovibrionales bacterium
GGAGCCCATCGGGTTCCCTAAAGGACCACACCGCGAGTTCGCGGATATTGACCCGATCCACCGGAATTTCCGGACCAAAATCAAAAACCTCCCACATGACTCTGGGCGAGCAAGCAGCCACGCACACTCCGTCTATATTGCCCTCTTCAATATCCTTCTTGATCTCGGCCACACCCTCGCCGCCGCACAGAAAGGGGAGCTCCTTGATCAAGGCCGGGCAGACCTCGTCATCCACATGTTCTTTTAGCTGCTCAAAATCTATGTCTTGCTCACCGATGTCACAACCAGTGCAGATATATACTCCGATCTTCTCAGGCATTGTGACTACCTCCTCACCTTTTGGATAGCTTTCAAGGCCGCCCCGGTTGCCGTTTCCGCCGATGTAACAACGTCCAGCGGCATCTTGGCGCAGCCTGCGGCAAAGATGCCGTTTTCCTCTCCGCCGATAACAAAGCCTTCCTGGTCAACATCGGCCTGAACAGGCAAATCTTGTCCGGCAACAGTGGGCTGCATGCCCGTGGCCAGAACGACCATATCAAATTTTTCTTCCTTTTTCAGGCCGGCAATTATGTCCTCAGCAGTGACTACAACATCACCGCTGGCCTTTTCTTCTTCCACTTTGGCCACTTTACCCTTGACCATTTTGACCTTTTCATCTTCCTGGATATTCTGCAGGAACTTCTCATACCGGCCGGGAGCGCGCAGATCTATGTAATAAATCACGATCTCCGCATCCGGGTATTGTTCCCTCAGATATGTGCACTGCTTCAAGGAAGCCATGCAGCATATGTACGAACAATAGTTCAAATGGTTCTGATCCCGGGATCCGGCACACTGCACAAAGGCTATCCTCTGCGGCTCCTTGTCGTCCGAGGGGCGAAGCACCTTGCCCTCGGTAGGACCGTTGGGAGCGGCCAGGCGTTCCATCTGCATGTTGTTTATGACGTTTTTGATCTCCCCGGCACCCAGATTGGTCAGGTTGGTGACATCGTAGGGCTTCCATCCCGTGGCCCAGACTACCGAGCCCACGTTCAGGGTCATTTCCTTTTCCTTTTCCTCCAGGTCGATCGCATCATACGGGCAAGCCTCCACGCATTTGGCGCATGAGGAACCCTGACAGACCGCATCGTCGATCACATGCCGAAACGGCAGGGCCATGGGATGAGGCGAATAAATGGCCTTGGTCTCGGACAGGCCGAAATCAAATTCGCTTTCCCTGGTTACCGGGCAGACTTCAACGCATTTCCCGCAGGAAGTGCAGTTGGAGTTTACATACCTGGGCTTAGTCTTGATTTTGGCCTCATAATTGCCCGGCTCGCCTGTCACGGATAAGACCTCGGACATGGTAAAAAACTTTACTCGCGGATTTTTCTTTATCCGCTGAAAATTGATTTCCAGACCGCAGGTGGGAGGACATAGCTTGGGGAAATAGTGCTTAAGCTGAGTTACCCGCCCTCCGAGATACGCTTCCTTTTCAACAATATACACCTCGTAGCCGACTTCAGCTGCCTCGAGCGCGGCAGTGATCCCACTGAAACCGCCACCGACAACTAGGATAGTATTGGACATATTTTCCTCCCTAATTAAGTAGCCTGATACTCTATGTGAAAATGGCCTAAGCCCAAACAAGCCCCTCCCCTAAATTCTGGGCCGGCTTTGGCTTAGACCATCCATAGTCAAAAATAGGCTGCGGGCCGTTAAGCCCGCAGCCTGATTCTCTTTATTGCGGAGCCTTGGGATCAGGGATGACCTGAATGTAAGGCCTCTTAAAGAACTTGGTCTCGCCGGTTTCCGGATTGTACACGGAATTGGCAAAGCACTTCCATTCTTCATCATTGAGATTGGGGAAGTCAGTGCGATAGTAGAATCCGGGATACCGGGTCTCTTCACGGAACTTGATGTGCAGTACGTGCAAACGAACCGTGAACAGGCGATGGTAGTTCTCCCAGGCACGAAGGAGTTCGTGCAGGTCCCGGGCGCACAGCTTAGCGGCATCTTCTTCCAGCATGTCCAGAAGCTGTTCGCAGGTCTCCAGCATGGCCTTGGAGGTGTTGTAGTAAGTAGAGCAGCCGCCGCCGTATTCGTCAGTGGTCTTACACAGACGCATCATGAAGTTACGCGGGGTGATGTACTTCGGATTGATGTCCGGAGCAGTGGAAACGTCCTTGTTCTCTTCATAGGTGTACCAGGGCTGGTAAACCATTTTCTTCAGAGACTCGGCGTCTTCCTTGAGAGCCGGAGTATAGTCGGCGTGATCCACGCACCAGCGGACCATCTGCTTGGCGGCGATACGCCCCTCGGCGTGGGAACCGGAGGAGAACTTATGCCCGGAGGCGCCAACGCCGTCGGCGCAGGTCCACAGGCCGTTCACGGTGGTCATACGGTTGTAGACCTTGCCGTTGTCCGCCTTGACCTTGTAGTCATCCGGCACCCAGTCCTCGTCCGGACCGGAAACCCAGATGCCGCAGCAACCGGAATGGGAACCGAGCAGGTAGGGCTCGGTGGGCATGATCTCGGAACCGCTCTTTTCCGGCTCGATGTTCATGGCCGCCCACAGGTTGGCCTGACCAACGCACATGTCCAGGAAGTCTTCCCAGGCTTCGGACTCGAGGTGCTTCTGCTCCTTCTTGCTCAGCTCCTGGAAAGTGGTCTGCAGTGCAGTGGCGGTGTCCATAAAGATCGGACCGTTGCCCTTGCGCATCTCTTCCAGCATCATGTGGTTACGCAGGCAGGTGGGGATAACCGGACCGGCTACATAGCCCTTGTCCTCGTACTCTTTAAGCATTTCCTTATTGGTTACGCAGTAGTCCTCGCCCTTGGCATTGGTGGCCTTGGCCTTGAAGAGCAAAAACCACGCGCCGACCGGTCCGTAACCGTCCTTAAAGCGGGCGGGCACGAAGCGGTTTTCCATCATGGTCATTTCCGCGCCGACCTGGGCACACATGGTGTAGGTGGAACCGGCGTTCCATACCGGATACCAGGCACGTCCCATGCCTTCACCGGTGGACCGGGGACGGTACACGTTAACCGCGCCGCCGCAGGCCACGAGCATGGCGTTGGACTTGAAGATGTATACTTCGTTGTCCCGAGCGGAGAAACCAACCGCACCGGCAATCCGATTGGGCTCGTTGGCATCCAAAAGGAGCTTAACGATGAAGATCCTTTCCAGGTAACCCTGGGCCTTGCCGCCTTCCTCGCGGTACTCGCCGATTGCGTTCTTCGCGGCTTCAGCCACGATGCACTTGTAGGACTCACCGTTGATCATCATCTGCCAGCGACCGGAACGTACCGGGGAGTCGCCGTTGCGCAGGGACTTGCCCTTTTTCTTGGCTGTAGCGCCGTCCAGGTTCTTCCCGTTTTCGTCCTTGATCCAGCAGGGCAGGCCCCACTCTTCAAAGAGATGAACGGAATCGTCAACGTGACGGCCGAGATCGAAGATAAGGTCTTCGCGGACGATGCCCATAAGGTCGGTCCGGACCATGCGCACATAGTCGTCGGGATCGTTGTCGCCGAGATAGGTGTTGATAGCGGAAAGACCCTGAGCCACAGCACCGGAGCGCTCCAGCGCGGCCTTGTCCACCATCAGGGTCTTCAGCCCTTTGGGCTCCGCCCAACGCTGAGCCTCAAAGGCTGCTCCGCAGCAACCCATACCACCACCGACGAGAAGAAGATCGGTAGTGATCTCCTTTACTTCGGGCTCGGCCAGGGGAATGCCGATATGTTGTCCTTTAGAGGGAATCTGAGCCATAATATCCTCCTTAGAGATTTAATTGCTTGATTTTACCGATTTCCGCCACCGCACCCGGGATCGAACCAGCACTGGGTCGCCTCGGGATTGTTGCACTCGTACTTCTGATTCAAAACTTCCTTGGGAGTCTTAAGATCACCTTCGGTAAAAAGCTTTTCGTCTTCCAAGTCTCCGCCCTCAGGCTTGCCCTCGAAAGGCTTGATGGAGCCCTCTTCGGTCGTCCGAATAGGAAACTTAAAGCGCTTGATATTGCCGTTCCTGAACTGAACGGTCCACATAATGTCCGAAGCGCTACGCAGGGGGATACTGGTGCCGCCCATCGGGGCGAAATCACCGTAGGGCCGTGCTTCAATAGCGCCCTGGGGGCAGATCTTCACGCAAGAGTAGCATTCCCAGCAGGCATCAGGCTCCTGATTGTATGCCTTCATCTCCTCGGGATCGAGGATCATCAGGTCATTAGGGCAGATGTACATGCATGCGGTCTTGTCTCCACCCTTGCAGCCGTCACATTTTTCCGGATTAACAAAGGTTGGCATAATGTTCCTCCTAATAATAGTTTTTAATTTTCCAGTCCTCTACCAACCCGACATTATAAGGATGCTTGGAAGCAACTCCTTAAAGATTCGGGTTCCACCCCTCACTCCCAGCTTTAATACTACTTCATTGTAAGGGACACTTGAAAGTAGCAAGGCCTTTTCAGCCTTGTCAAGGAGAAAGTGAATTTTGTCTCAAGCTCCACCCGACCAGGACGCTAATTGCTCGCAAAGCGAGCAGAGCATTATGCCTGTCGCCCGGACGCGTTCCTGGCCGGGAGAGCCGATATATATGCTGCCGCCCCGGAAATCCCGGGACGGCACACGTTTTATGTCAATTCCTTGAGGACATCCGATACTACATCAAGGCTCTGCTTTTCCACAACCTTGTCAAATATCTTGTTTTTCACCTTCGCGGGAAGGAGCTCGATACTGCCGGTGGTGGAAGTGTCGTGTTTGGCCCCGAACTCATTGACCATGGTGGCTGCCTGCTCATCGTCGGCGTAGACGACCAGAACCTTCAAGCCGGCCAACCTTTCCTCAGTATGGTGGGCCAGCCCGGCCTGCTCCAACTGCTCGTACCTTTCTTCATTAACCCAAACATAAATGGGATTTTTAGCTGCCATATTCTAGACCTCCTAATTTTGGACTACAGTGCTTCGATATTAAAGACCGGGATTCTCTTTTCCAGATACTCCTCGGTAACAAACGGGGAGCCCTCACCATACTTTTCAGAGCACTCCATGATCTTGTCAAATACTTCCGGACGGATAATCAGGCGCGGCGGCTTAACACCGTCGGTGACGATACTCCGGATCAAGGTTCCGCTGAACTTCTGCTGCTTATCCTTGTGATTGCAAAGCCCTTCACTGGTGATCTCCGCGCACACCGGGCAATACAGCCAGTTCATGGAATAAACCGGGGTAATGTCCAGCTTGCCCCGCACACTGTCCAGCAGGTGATGGGCTTCGTACGCACCGTAATAGTCCCCGACACCGGCATGGTCCCGACCATACATATGATGGGTTATGCCCAGGTTGGTCCGCAGAATGGCGTGGAATATGGCCTCCTTGGGTCCAGCATAACGCATGTCCCAGAAAGTCAGGGAAGTCAGATGATTATGCGGCCCAAAATAACCGGCCTTTTCCAGCTCGTCCTGGCAAAGCAGAATGGCCTCATCAATGTAGTCCTTGACCCTCTTTTCACCGATGATCGCATTGACCACAACGCCCACCTGAGGCTTTTCCACGGAAAGGTCGCCCAGGGTCTGGAAAAAGGCGCCCTTCATCAGCCATTCATGTCCGGTATGAGGAACGTTCCTGGTCTGATGGGCCACAGTGCGGGACCAGCCCTTTTCCTTGATAATCTTGCGCATCTTCAGCGGGGGCAGAAAATACGGAGCGTAGGGCTCATTAATGGTCGGTTCCTTGAGCAGGGTGATCTTGCCGCCAATGTATTTGTCTTCCGTGGCGTTGATCCTCTTGCATCCGGGATGCTTCTCTTCGTCCACGCCAAAAACCGACTTGTTTATCGCCGACTTGTCGTATTCAAATACATCACTTACTTCGAAAAGGGCCATGGGGTTGCCCTGATAGGTCAGAACAACGCTCTTGCCGGGCTCAACGCCCTTGTCCCTTACATCTTTGTCCGAAAGATCAAAAAGGATGGGGATGGACCAGATGGTGCCGTCGGCCAGAGTCATGTTCTTGACCACGGAATCCACATCATCCTTGCCCATGAAGCCTTCCAAAGGAGTAAAAAAGCCGTAAGAAATATTGATGATTTCATTGGCTATCTGCCTGCTGACAGGGATCTGCGCAAGCCCTTTTATTTTTTCCTTTGCTTCACTGGGCTGCAAAATCCTTTCTTTGATTTCTTTGCCGCCGTGTCCAATTTCAGCCATTTGCTATCTCCTTTCTTTTAGACGTTACTACCATAATTTACGAATCCAAAATTTCCTTTAAACCAAATTTGGAAACCTTAACGCCTGTATACTAACCTTGTGCAAAAAGTAACAAGGCTATTTCACCCTGTCAAGTGCATTTCAAGCCCAGTTTTTGCGAAAGGTGAACATTGTGAAAAAATAAACAAATTGTCAAGCAAATATTTGAACCGGCGGGACGCGCACACTTCCCCTCACTAGGCCCTGGGTCATAGTGCCTGTACTTTTTGGTTATCCGACGTAGCGTATAGATTTTTTATGTTTTATCCTCCTGACCCTTTTTGATGCATTTAACGAGAGGTTCGAGCGTTTTCTCGGTCTCCGGCACTCAAATCAACGATTTGAGTGCCGGAAGGGGGCAAGCATCCCCCTTTGGCGGGACATAGAAAACTCCGGGCCGGAAGTTTGGCATCAAAAAGAAGGATCAGGAGGATAAAATCCACATTTAGCGTCACAGTGCCTGCACTTTTTATAGGTCATCCAAGGCAAGGCATGGATTTTTCATATTTCCTTTCTCTTGATCCCTTCGGATGCTTGGGCAGGGATTAAATCTCGAGGCAATAGGTTGACATTAAAAGGGAGTGAACAATGAAAATCCGGATCAAACCTCGTGCCCTCGCTTTTGACCTGTCCAGAATTAATACGTAGGCTTAAATCCGGTATTTGTGAACCAAAAGACGGTTTTGACTTTGTTTAATATCAAAAATTCGAGCTGAGCCATGCAAATCAATACCCTCTTGCAGGAGACAGTGGATATTGCCCAAAAGGCCGGACAGATTATCTCAAGCAGATGGGAAAAGGCCCGGGATATCAAGAAAAAAGGGCGCATCGACCTGGTTACGGACACGGATCTGGCTGTTGAAGCCTATCTGAAAAAGGCCCTGGCCGACCTTATGCCAAACGCTGATTTTCTGGCCGAGGAAAGCGCTTCCTCTTTAGAGATCGGGGGGAACAAGACCTGGATAATCGATCCTTTGGACGGGACCACCAATTTTGCCCATCATATCCCCATGGTTGCGGTATCCATTGCCCTTTGGGAAAAAAACTCCCCCTTGCTGGGAGTGATCCACCTGCCCATTTTAAACGAAACCTTTTGCGCGGCCCAGGGTCAGGGTGCGCACTTAAACGGCCAGCGGATACAAACAACCTCTAACGTGGAGATGGAAAACGCGCTCGTGGCCACGGGGTTCCCATACAGCATTGACCGGGACGTGGATGAAGTACTCGCTCCCCTGCGCCGCATCCTGGTCGCCGCCCGGGGTGTACGCCGACCCGGCTCGGCAGCTACCGATCTTGCCTATCTCGCCTGCGGGCGCTACGATGCCTTTTACGAACTCGGGCTCAAGCCCTGGGACACTGCGGCCGGGCTGGTGCTTGTCCAGGAAGCCGGAGGCCGGGTAACCCGATTTGACGGCTCCCCGTACGCACCCGGAGACAGGGATATTCTGGCCACAAACAAATACATGCACCCGGAGATGGTAAGGATACTCAAGGCTGGTGATCCGGAAACAAAAAACGATTGACAGGCAAAATCCTGGGGAATACTAAATCTGACTTTCGGGAAGTAGCGCAGCCTGGTAGCGCACCTGCCTTGGGAGCAGGGGGCCCCCGGTTCGAATCCGGGCTTCCCGACCATAAATCCCTAAGCCTGGAAAATATTTTAAACGATGCCAAAAAACAGGGCCGGGAGCTGACGCTCCCGGCCCTGTTTTTTGGTTTGGAATCAAATTAAGCGCCTGGAGCTATTCCTGGCGCATTTCCGAGATAATGCCCTCCAGATCCTGAGTCAGATCGGAAAGCTCATTTACCGCCTCCCTGGATTCAGCGACTGAATTAGCGGTATCCGAAGCTATCTGATTTATATCGTCCGTGGCATGGGTAACTTCTTCCGAGGCCGAGGACTGCTCCTCGGAGGCCGTGGCTATATTGCGCACCTCATCCGCGTTATTGCCCACTATTTCCACAATTTCCTGCAAAAGATCCCCTGATTCCCGGGCCAGGCCTGTACTTTCCTCAATGGACTCTTCCGCCTCCTCCATATTGGAAATATTCAGCTTGGTTCCGTTTTGGATATTGCCCACCGCATCACCGACTTCCTTGGTCGCGGACATTGTCTTTTCCGCCAGCTTGCGTACCTCATCCGCAACCACGGCAAAACCACGCCCGGCCTCACCGGCCCGGGCGGCCTCAATAGCCGCATTCAAGGCCAGTAAATTGGTCTGGTCGGCAATATCGTTAATAACGGTCATGACCTGTCCGATGCCATCCGCCTGACTGCCCAGATCGCGCAGGCTCTCCTGCAGGGCCTTGCCCTTTTCATTGACCAGACTGATGGACTCCACCAACTGATTTACCTTGCTCGACCCTTCCTCCGCCTTGGAACGGGCCTTGTCCGAACCTTCGGCCGCGCTGGAGGCATTGCGGGCGATTTCCAGAACCGAGGCGTTCATCTCTTCCATGGCCGTGGCCACTTCCCCGGCCCTGGATTTTTGCTTCTCCGAAGCCTGGCTGGACTCCTGGAGCTGGGAGAGCATCTTCTCCGCGGAAGAGCTTATCCGCTGCACGATAGAACCCAGCTTTTCCGCCGCTTCCTGAAAACCTTCCTGTTTGGCCCTTTCCGCGTGTTTCCTGGCATCCTCGGCCTCGGCAAGCGCGGATCTTGTCTTTTCCGTCAAATCGTGCGCCTCGGACTCCTTGGCCTGGACCTCCTCGATCTTGTTCTTCAGGTTACCGACCATCTTCAACTGGGCCTGTTTCAGGCTGTAAAGCTCGCCGACAAAACGCCCACCCGGCGGATTGGCCTCAAGATCTCCCTGCCCGACCTTTTCCGCAAAGGACTGGATGGAAAGGACCGGCTTGATCAAAAGCATGCGGATGAGCCCGAATAAAACAGCCAGGATAAGAAGGCCGATGCCGACAAAAGAGCCGATGGTCACGTACAGGACATGCTCCAGCTCGGCATGGACAAACCTGGTGGTCATATACACCTTGACCGTGCCTATCTGCTCCTTGTTGCGGACAATTTTTTTCTCGGAAAGAATAAGGCCCGGACGATCGATTTCAGCCCCTTCTTTCAAAGGTACGGTTTCCCAGTTCTCATCACGCCTCTTTCCGGCAAAAAGGCGGCCGTCTTTTTCCCGGACAACCACAGCATAGAGATCACGGTTAGCCATCTCGCTGTCAATGATCTTTCGGCCCTGGGCATTGTCCAGGTTCCACATCGGGGCCACCAGATTAAAGGCGAAACGCTGGGAAATATTCTCGGCCTGGTTCTCAAGGGCCTTTATGGCCGTATCCTTCTGCTGCGAGTAGTTGTACACGCCAAATGCGCCGAGGGAGACAGCCAGGACAACCACCAGGGAAAAGGAAACAATCTGGGTAATGGAAAAACCGGAGCTTTTCATGGGGTCATATCCTGTTTTGGCTTTATTAAGGATGCCGCCCCAGGCCAGACGCACAAGGGCGGCATCCGAGTATTTTATTTAGCGGTACTTGTTCAGGATCTGCTCGTACCTGCCGCTCTCCTTGACCTGGTCCAGGGCCTTTTGCAAGGCGTTTACCGTGGAATCCGGGGTATCCTTGTGAAAGGCGTAAAAAAGCTCCCCTTCCTGGAGCTCAAAAACAGGCTCAAAGTCGGCGGGATCAAATCCGTTGGACTTGATCAGCCACATGGCCACGTTCTCCTCGTAGGCCCAGGCGTCAATCCGGCCCCGGTCAAGCTTCTTGATATTCAAGACCGCTTTGGCCACGGGCTCTATATTCGCATCCGGCACACCCCCTGCCTCCAGAAGCTGCTGCCCGACATCATCCCGGATGACACCGATTGTATAACCCTTGGAGGCGATATCGGACAGACTGCCAATCTCAACTCCGCTGCCCTTTTTGGCCACCAGGGAGATCTTGGTCGGGGCTATGGGTCCTGCCCACTTGAAAAGATCCTCCCTGTCCTTGGTCCGGGTGGTGGCAAACAAAAGGGTATTTGCTCGGTTCAGGGCCAGATCATACCCCTTGGCCCAGGGCATAAGCCGAATATCCGATTTGCTTAATCCGGAACCGGCCTGGTCCAAAGCCGCCAGCAGATAGTCTATGGAAATGCCCTTAAGCTGCCCGTCTTCTTCAAAATTATACGGCGGATACTGCTCGGTCACTAGGGTCAGATCGTCAAGACTCTGGGCCGAAGCCACGCCGGCGGACAAAAAAAGTCCCACTGCCATCAGTGCGAAAATAAATTTCCTTATCATGGTCAAGGCCTCCTTTTATTTTGCAAAAAAAATAAAATCCTTTCCCTGCAACTTATAGTCCCCGGTTTCTTTTACATTAAGGACATGGGAGTTGCCAACGCTTAATCCTACTAAAAACAATCCATGATTCTTTGTCAATCACGATTCTTAAAGGACATTTGCGGGAGCATAAACAAAAAATCCGGGGGAATCATGCTTATTATCTGTACTTTTCCATGACCTGTTTAAATCCCCCCTCGGCCCGCACCTGATCCAGGGCGTCCTGCAGGGCCTTGACCGCAGAGTCCGGGGTATCCTTGTGAAAGGCGTAAAAAAGCTCCCCTTTCTGAAGGGTGTAAACAGGGTCAAAATCCGAGCTGTCAAAACCGTAAACACCGCTGATCCACATGGCCACATTTTCCTCATAGGCCCAGGCGTCTATTTCCCCCTTGTAAAGCTCCATGAAATTCAGCCCCGGGAAAGCCCTGATCTCCAGACAACTCTCCGGGACTCCCCTTTTTTTAAGTATCTGGTGCGCGACATCGTCCTTGACCACGCCGATTTTATAGTCCTTGGCGGCAATATCCCCAA
>CAZTKE010000037.1:0-12296 GCA_964614055.1 uncultured Desulfovibrionales bacterium
ATCGCTTTGCATCCGGGTACCCTTGCCCGCAGCCAAAACTATCCCGGCAACTCGGGCAAACCGGTTTTTATCAGAAACGCTTGACTCCATTGCAGTACGTCCTTGCTTGGCTTCAAGAAAAAAGCCCCACTAGGCAAAGTGGGGCTTTTCAAAACACAACTTTTGGTTTGGAATTAACTGGCGCAGGTTCCTTCCTGGACAGCGTTTTCCCGGCACTTGATTCTGTGCATTGAACGGGCAATCGCAGCCTGGGCCCTGGCGTAAGCCTCACGGTCCTGCCTTTCTGCCAGTCTTTTCTCGGCCCTATCTCTTGCCTTTTTTTCCTTTTCTACGTCAATTTCCTCGGCCTTTTCCGCTATCTCGGCCAGTACCGAAACTTTATCCGGACTGACCTCGGCAAATCCACCGGAAACAAAGACATAATATCTCTTTCCGTTTTGCTTGAAAAAAAGGCTGCCGATACTCAAGGCTGAGAGAAAGGGAATATGGTTGGGCAACACCCCGAATTCACCGTTTACGCCAGGTGCGGCCACATATTCTACGTCCTCGGACAATAGCATCCGGTCCGGAGTGACGATCTCTAATTTGACTGTATTGGCCATGATACCACCTTAATTAGCTGTTTTTGGCGTTCTCCAAAGCCTCGTCAATGGTTCCCACCATATAGAAAGCACTCTCAGGAATATCATCATGCTTGCCGTCTATAATCTCGCGGAAGCCCTTAACCGTGTCCTCAACCTTTACGTAGCGGCCTTCCTTGCCGGTAAACTGAGCGGCAACAAAGAAAGGCTGGGAAAGGAAACGCTGCATTTTACGCGCCCGATTAACCGTGAGCTTGTCTTCGTCCGAAAGTTCTTCCATACCCAGAATGGCAATAATGTCCTGCAGGTCTTTGTATTTCTGCAGGATCTGCTGCACTTCACGGGCCACAGAGTAGTGCTCCGTGCCCAGGATATTCGGATCCAGAATCCGGGAAGTGGAGTCCAGGGGATCCACGGCCGGATAGATGCCCAGCTCTGCGATCTGGCGGGACAAAACGATTGTTCCGTCCAAATGGGCAAAGGTGGTGGCCGGGGCCGGGTCGGTCAAGTCGTCCGCAGGGACGTAAACCGCCTGCACCGAGGTAATGGACCCTTTGTCCGTGGAGGTAATCCGCTCCTGCAATTCACCCAAGTCAGTACCCAGTGTGGGCTGATAACCAACAGCCGAAGGCATGCGTCCAAGAAGCGCGGACACTTCCATACCGGCCTGGGTAAAGCGGAAGATATTGTCAATAAACAGAAGAACGTCCTGGTTTTCCTCGTCACGGAAATACTCTGCGCAGGTAAGAGCGGTCAGGGCGACTCTGGAACGGGCTCCCGGAGGTTCGTTCATCTGGCCGTAGACCAGGGAGGCTTTCTCCAGAACCCCGGCATCAATCATTTCATGATACAGGTCGTTTCCTTCACGGGTGCGCTCCCCGACTCCGGCAAAAACGGAAATACCACCGTGCTGCTTGGCAATATTGTTAATCATTTCCATGAGAATAACCGTCTTGCCCACACCGGCCCCGCCGAACATACCCATCTTTCCGCCCTTGGGGAAGGGAACCAGAAGGTCGATAACCTTAACCCCGGTTTCCAGAAGCTCAATATCCGTGCGCTGCTCGGTAAAAGAAGGCGCGGGCTTGTGTATCGGGCTTGTCTTGGACTGATCCACAGGGCCCTGCTCGTCCACCGGGCGGCCGACAACATTCAGAATGCGGCCCAGGGAAGCCTTGCCCACGGGAGTGTTAATCGGTCCGCCGCTATCTTTGACAGCCATACCCCGGACCAAACCGTCGGTCCCGTCCATGGCGATACAGCGGACTACATTGTTACCCAGATGCTGGGCGACCTCGACAACAAGATTATCCTCTTCGTCGCCAAGTGCCGGATTGGTTATGAACAGCGCATTCATAAGATGAGGAAGCTGTCCCTCCGGGAATTCAGCGTCCACAACCGGACCAATTACCTGTACTATCTTTCCTACATTTTGTTCACTCATTTATCCAAGCCCCCTCTTATCCTTGTTTGAGTGCTTCTGCACCGCCAACGATATCCATAAGCTCCGTTGTGATGCTTGCTTGTCTGGCTTTGTTGTATACTAGGGTCAAATTGTCGACCATTTCATCGCAATTCTTTGTGGCATTATCCATTGCGTTCATTCTAGCCGCGTGTTCACTGGCAGATGTATCCAGAAGGCCCCGGTATATCTGAACTTTCACATACTTGGGCAAAAGTTCTGCCAAGAGTCCTTCCACCGAGGGCTCAAATATAAACTCGCCGCTGTCGACATCTTCCTCGCCTTCTCCGGATTCCGGAACAACCGGCAGGATCTGGGCGGAAGAGGCCACTTGTTTGACCATGTTTACGAACTGGCCGTAGACAATATGCACTTCGTCCAGCTCCGCAGCCAGATACTTGTCTATGATATTGTTGCCAATATCCAGAGCCAGTTCAAAATCGAAATTGTTCATCACATTGGTTTTCCGGTCCACGACTTCAAAATTGTTCTTGCGCATGAAGTCGCAGCCCTTCTTCCCTATGCAAAATACCTTGACTTCCTTTCCCTCGGACTGACATTTCTGGGCCAAGTCCCTGGCTTCCTTGCTGATATTGGCATTGAAACTGCCGCACAGCCCCTTGTCCGAGGTTACTATGATTATGCCTACCCGCTGAATTTCTTCCCGTTTCTCCAAAAGAGGATGGGCATTGCTGTCCGCACGGGAAGAGAGTTCGCCGATAGTGTCAAAATATTTATCCGCATAGGGACGAAAACGCTCAATCCTGTCCTGAGCATTGCGCAGCTTGGCCGAAGCAACCATGTTCATGGCTCTGGTGATCTGCTTCGTCTTTTTAACTGCGCCGATCTTCTGTTTTATGTCCCTAAGTGAGGCCATCTATTTATCTCCTTCGCGTTTAGGCCTTAAAACCCTTCTTGAATTCGTCGATAGCAGCCCCAACCTTTTTATTCATCTCCTCGTCCATGGTTTCCTTTTCCCGGATTTCGGACAGGATATCTGCCTTTTGATTACGCATGAACTCCAGCATTTCCCGCTCGAACTTGCTGACCTGCTCTACTTCCAGATCATCCATGTAACCTTTTGTCCCGCAATACAGAGAGACAACCTGCTCTTCAACAGGCATGGGCTGGTACTGCGGCTGTTTCAAAAGCTCGACCATGCGCTCGCCTCGGGTAAGTTTCTCCTGGGTGGCCTTGTCCAGATCGGATCCGAACTGGGCAAAAGCGGCCAGCTCGCGGTACTGGGCAAGATCCAGGCGCAGGGTACCGGCGACTTTCTTCATGGCCTTTACCTGAGCGGAACCGC
Source organism: uncultured Desulfovibrionales bacterium (assembly GCA_964614055.1). GTDB lineage: Bacteria > Desulfobacterota > Desulfovibrionia > Desulfovibrionales > Desulfonatronovibrionaceae > CAYNNQ01. The sequence goes on from CAZTKE010000037.1 coordinate 3,350, forward strand.
CGACTCGGGAAACGGACAGACCAACATTAATGGCCGGGCGAACACCTGCATAGAAAAGATCCGGCTCCAGATAGACCTGACCGTCGGTAATGGAGATAACGTTTGTCGGGATATACGCGGATACGTCACCTGCCTGGGTCTCAATAATGGGCAGGGCGGTCAGGGATCCGGCCCCCTTGTCGTCGCTCATCTTGGCCGCGCGTTCCAGGAGACGGGAATGCAGATAGAAAACATCGCCCGGGAACGCCTCACGTCCGGGAGGACGGCGCAAAAGAAGGGACATCTGCCTGTAGGCTACCGCCTGCTTGGACAAATCGTCATAAATTATCAGGGCGTGCTTGCCGTTATCCCGGTAGTATTCGCCCATGGCGCAGCCGGCATACGGAGCGATAAACTGCATCGCCGCAGGATCGGCAGCTGTAGCGGAGATAACCGTAGTGTATTCCATTGCCCCGTATTTGCGAAGCACATCCACAACCTGTGCAACAGCCGCCTTTTTCTGGCCAATGGCCACGTAAAAGCAGTGAACATCAGATTCTTTCTGGGCCAGAATGGAATCCACGCCAATGGCTGTTTTTCCTACCTGACGGTCACCGATAATCAACTCCCGCTGACCGCGGCCAATGGGTGTCATGGCGTCAATGGATTTAAGCCCGGTGTACATGGGTTCATGTACCGACTTACGCGGAACTATTCCCGGGGCCTTGGTCTCCAGCATTCCGTATTCGGAGGCCTGAATCGGGCCCTGGCCGTCCAGTGGATTGCCCAGCGGATCAATAACCCGGCCTTTTACCGCATCACCCACCGGGACCTGAACGATCTTCCCGGTACGCTTAACCAGGTCGCCCTCTTTGATATCCGTGTCCTCGCCCAAAAGCACGACACCGGCACTGTCCTCTTCCAGATTCAAAACCATTCCTTGCACCCCGCCGGGGAATTCAAGGAGCTCCATGGCCATGGCGTTATCCACGCCGTAAACCCGGGCGATACCATCACCAACGGATAAAACAACGCCGGTCTCGCTCATCTCCACGCGTTGTTCATAGTTTTTAATCTGGTCCTCAATAATCTGGCTGATTTCTTCTGCTTTGATTTGCATAGCCGCTACTCACCCCTCTTGATATTTTCTTTCAAAATTTCCAGTTGCGCCTTTATGCTGGCGTCCAGAACTTTATCCCCGACTTTGAGCTTGAGCCCGCCGATGATCTCCGGCTCCACATCATAGTCCAGATAGACCGTGTGCCCGGACTGGCTTTCAAGCTTTTCCTGGACACTTTTCTTCATATCCTGGTCCAGATCCACAGCCGTTACCAACTCTCCTCTCAAAACACCCTGTGCCTCATCCAGGAGGAAGCTGTAATACTCGGCGATATCCGGCAAATAAACCAATCTGTCCTTATCAGCCAAGAACAAACAGAAATTCTTGACCATTTGGGACGGATTGACCTTGCTCAAGATATTTTCCAGGACCGCCTTTTTTTCCTCGGTGCCAAATACCGGATTGCGAAAAATACGCATAAGCTCCGTGCTTTCTTGCAACACCTGGGAAATCTCCGAAAGATCCTTGCCAAAGGCGGCAAGCTGGTCTTCGCTCTGCTCCTGCCCAATGGCAAATAGGGCGCGTGAATACCTTCTTGCTATAATATCCCGGCTCAATTTAGCACCACCTTTGTAAGATAATCGTTAATCAAATTTTTGTGCTGATCCTGGGTCAGCCTTTCCTGCACCAGCTTTTCTGCGGCTTCGGCGACCATTTCCGCCATTTCCGCCCGAACGGCGGCTACAGCCTGATTGGCTTCCTGCTCCGCACCAATCCGTGCCTGTTCCCGGATCTGCTCGGCTGATTTTTCCGCCTTTTCTATTATTCCCTGCTTCAGGGCTTCACCCTGCTCTTTGGCCGCATTCAGGATTTCTTCCCTCTCCTGATCCAGATTGGCGATGCGGCTTTCCACATCCTTGAGTTTGGCTTCCGCCTCGGTGCGGCGCCTTTCCAGGTCTTTAAATTCATTTTCTATCCGGTAGGTACGACCGGTAAAGAACTCTTTGATGCGTTTTCCGGCCACCTTATAGATGATCCAGACAAAAATCACAAAGTTTATGACTCTCCACAACAGATCCCACCACTTGGAGGCGTCCGTGCCGCCGCCGTGCTCGGCCGCTACAGCCACCCCGGCGGTAAGCGCGACTACGGCCAGAGCCATTAAAATCCGTTTGCAGTGTTTCAAAGCGTGCCCCTCCTTAGTTGTGCGAATATTTTAGGCCTGGCCCAGCACCTTGTCCGTAGCCTTCTGGGCGAACTCATCCACCTTGGCCTTCAAAGTGGACAAGGCCGACTCCTTCTCCTTGGTAATCTTTTCCTTGGCGTCCTGGATAATCTTGCTGGCCTCGCTGCTGGCATTTTCCAGCATGGCCGACTCCTCGGACTGCCCTTCTTCCTTTTTGGCCATTCGAATCTCGTTGGCCTCTTTTCGCGCCTGATTCAGCTTTTCCTGGTAGGTGCTAATCTTCTCATCAGCATCAGCGGAGAACTTCTCGGCCTCCTCCAGTCCCTGAGCCATGACATCGGCTCTCTTCTTGATTATTCCCCGGATCGGCCTGTACAGAATCAGGTTCAGAACCAGCAAAATAATCAAAAAATTCACCAGCTGGATGAAGAAGGTAACATTGAGTTCTATCATACGGCCCCCTCAGAGTATGTGAATTTTGGTTCAAAGTCAGATGGCATTTAGCCAATTTAGAAAAACGTGTCAAAGCCTTTTTAATCCAAACCAATCACTTTTTGGCCCTAAAAGGCCCGTGACACCTGCATTGTTCGGGTTTTCACAATTTTTTCCAGGCTCAGCCTTCCCCGGATTCAACCGCCTCCGGCTCCCGGGCGGGAAGTTCGCGATCGTTTCCGTCCATATTTATCTGTCCCTTTACCCGAGCCCCTTCTTCCACGACCATCACCGGAGCCTGCAGGGTGCCGTAAAAATCAGCATCCTTGTATAAAACCGCTTTTTCCTTGGCCCGGACATCGCCTTCAATTCCGCCGCTCTGCACCAGTTGCCCCACGGTTATGGTTCCCCTGACCCGAGCCTCCTTGCCCACCACCAGAGTTCCTTCGGATTCTATCTCTCCGTTGAAATCACCATCAATACGCACGGATCCCTGGAAAATAAGCTTTCCCTGGTAGGAAGTCCCGGTTCCCAGAAAGGCGTTAATCTCTTCTTTGGCCATTTTAACTCCCGCTTTCAAAATCTCATTTACGCTTGAACATGAACCTGCGCATGGACACATTCAAAACCAGCCCGATAAGACAAAAATTGACCACAGAGGCGCTCCCCCCGTAGCTTATAAACGGCAAGGGCATGCCCACCACCGGCATGAGCCCCAGCACCATCCCTATATTGACCACTATCTGCCAGAAGAAATAAAAAAACACTCCAATACACAGGTAGCGGCCGAAATCATCCTTGGCCTCGAGCGATATCAGGAATATCTGATATAGCAAAGCGCAAAACAGGACAAGGAGAAGTATCGCGCCGACAAATCCCCATTCCTCACCAAAGACGGCAAAAGCAAAATCAGTATGCTTTTCCGGCAGAAAACGCAACTGACTCTGACTTCCCTCCAGAAAACCCTTGCCCCAGAATCCCCCGGAACCGATGGCTATTTTGGATTGTATTATGTGGTATCCGGACCCGAGCGGATCGCTTTCCGGATTCAGGAAGGTAAGGATCCGTTCTTTTTGATAGTCGTGGAGAAAAAGCCAGCCAAAAGGCAAAACCAAAGGCAAAAGGATCACGATTGCCCTTAAAACTCCCGCCCGCAATCCACAATAGACTATCATCCCCCCGGCAAAAAGGATCAGGCTGAGCCCGGTCCCCAGATCCGGCTGGCGGATGATAAGCAGGGCGGGAATCGCCACAGCCACGCATATTTTTAGCAGATCGCGCCAGCCAACAAGACCTTCCACCCTGGACAACATCCTGGCCCCGAGGATAAGAATGGAAACCTTGGCCGCCTCCGCGGGTTGAAAATTGAAAAAAAACAAATCCAGCCAGCGCTGGGATCCGCCTATGGTCTTTCCGTACCATAAAACGCATATAAGCAAAATTATGGTCACGACGTAAATATACCAGGAAAGGGCAGATAAATGCCGGTAATCGAAGAGCATGCAAACAAGCATGCCTCCCAGGGCAACCGCCCCCCACAAAAGCTGTTTCTTGTAGATGGGAGTAACTGCCACTCCTTCCTCCAGGCGCAGGGAACTGGCCGAATACAGGTTGAGCACTCCGGCCGCGAACAGGATGAATAAAAGCCCCAGAATGGGCCAGTTTATGTATGCGATCAGCCTGCGGTCAAACATGCCCTATTCCTTTTCGGAAAACAAAAAATCATATATCTTCTTTACTATCGGCCCGGCACCGGAACCTCCGTGTCCACCGTGCTCCACCATGACCACGACCACATATCTTTTATCCCCCTTGACTCCGAAACTGGCCATCCAGGCATGATCCCGGAACCTGTAGGGTATCTCTTCCAGATCCTTGTCCTCATGCTTTTCCATGAGCTTGATCACCTGGGCGGTTCCGGTCTTGCCCCCAATGGTCGCCTTCGGGGTCCGAAGACGCCATGCCGTGCCGTGCGGCTCCTCCACGGTCTTGATCATGGTCCGGGTAATCATGTTCCTGACCTTGGCATCCACCGGGATCTTTTCCGGATCCAGCTTTTCCCGGGAGAGAATAAGTGCCGGCCGGTATAGCCACCCCCCGTTTAAAAGGGCGCTTACATACCTGGCCACCTGCAGAGGGGTCACCAGAACTGAGCCCTGTCCTATGGACATATTCAAGGTCTCCCCTCCCTGCCAGGGCTCGCCGTATTTTTCCCTTTTCCAGGCCCGGTCCGGGATGAGGCCGGAATTCTCATAAGGAAGTGCGATCCCGGTTTTTTCCCCGAAACCGCATTCGCGGGTGAAATCCGACAATCGGTCCACTCCCAGCTCCTCACCAAGCTTGTAGTAATACACATCACAGGATTCTATAAGGGAACGCTCGAAATCGACCCTGCCGTGCCCGCGCTTTTTCCAACAACGAAATACCCGCCGGCCCAGCTTATATTTGCCGGAGCAATAGATCTCCTTGTCCGGCTTCAGTTCCCCAAGCATCAAACCGCAAGCGGAAACCACCAGCTTAAAAACGGATCCCGGGGGATAGGTGCTTTGGATGCACCGATTCTGCAAAGGATGTCGGGGATCATTTATCATCTCTTTCCACTTTTTGCTGCTCAGCCCCCGGACAAAACTGTTGCTGTCATATCCGGGCGAGCTTACCAAAGCCAGAAGCTGTCCGTTGTCCGGGTTCATAACCGCGACACCCCCGGCCTTTCCCTGCATTGTCTCATATACCTTGCGCTGCAGTTCAAGATCCAGGCTGAGGCGGACATCCTCTCCCGGTCGTGGACTCACCAGGGTTTCCTCCCTGATGATCCGGCCCACTGCATCCACTTCCAGCTGCTTGAGTCCCTTGTCTCCGCGCAGGCGCTGTTCCAAAACGGCCTCCAGTCCCTGCTTGCCCACATTGTCCCCGGGGCTCAGCTCAGTATCAGTGATAAGTTCCCTTTCGTCGGCCTGGGCCACATATCCCAAAACATGAGACAAGGCTTCCGGGGCCACGTAATGCCGGCGGGGCCGGACTACTATGTGCACCCCGGGCAGATGCTGGGCGTGCCCCTGGATATGTGCCAGCTGGGAAAAAGAGATGTCCGGGATTATGACCTGGTTGTTAAACGGCTTGACTCTTTTCTTGCCCAATTCATAATTTTCCCGGATATCCTGCAGGGGGACCCCTGTTCTGCGGCTTATCTTGGAAAGGGTCTGGCCTATATCCTTACAGTCCTCGCGGACTATGGCCAGGCTGTAGGAAGGCTCGTTAATGGCCAGAAGACGGTCGTCCCGGTCCAAAATCCGGCCCCGGGGGGCATACAGGGCAAGCCGTCTTTGCCGGTTGTCCTCGGACTGGCGGGCAAAATAATCTCCTTTGTATATCTGTAGATACCAGAGCCTGAGCCCGAAAACCAAAAAAAGGGACAGTATCAGAAAAAGGATCAGTCTGGGACCAAGCTTTTCCCGCCAAAAAAATACCCTGCGGGCCTCATTTTCCTGGAACAAAACGATTAAACCCTGTGGAATATATAATGAACAAAAACAAGTACACGGCAAGCTGCAAAAAAAACCCACTGGCAACGCCGGATGATGATGCCACGGAGATATCCTGCAGTCCGGTCATCATCCAGACAACCATCCTCTGCCAGAAAGCGGAAAAAACAAGCACACTGCCGGCGAAAAAGATATTGTCCCTTTCAAACAGCCTGCTTCCGGCATAAAAAAACATCCACACCCCGGACAAGAAAAGGAACATCCCTCCAAAGGCAAGAGAGCCCACTCCTTCCTGAAGAAAAGTCCATCCAATCAAAGACCAGGCAGCGGGCTGTACACGCTCGTTTTGCAACAAAAGCAAAAAGGCCGGGGCAAACGCCCCTACCTCTGCGAACGCTTCCTCCACCCACACGGCCAGGAGGGTAACTATAATCAAGAAACAGGCCAGGCGCACTGAACTATCCTCCTGAATCCAGCATTTCCCGCTTCTCTGAATTATCGGGATTGTTCAGGATGAACACCTCTTCCAGGGACCTTATGTGTACGAGGAGTTCGGCACGAACCACCTGAAACAGGGAAACCTCGGAGATCTGGATATCCGTTATCCGGGCCACTGGATAGCCCTTGGGAAAGACCCCGGCCAAGCCGGAGGTGAGCATTATTTCTCCGTTATCCAGGGGAGCATTGAGAGGGACGTAGTTCACGTTTAAAGGGCTGTCCGACCCCTGTCCGCTGGCTATGGACTGCACCCTGTGCTTGCGGCTGATTACCGGCAGCCGGCTGTTGGGGTCGGAGAGAAGGAGTACCTGGGAAAAATGCGGGGAAACCTTGTAGATGCGACCCACGACCCCGGCCGGACAGACAACCGGCTGGTCCCTGCGCACCCCGTGCGCGCTGCCCTTGTCCACAATCACCGTTTCCAGGATACCGGTTATTCCCAGCTTGTGCCCGACTATCCTGGCTCCCTGCCGCTCCCATCCACTGGGGCTGTCAAACCCCAAAAGCTCCCGCAGCCGGGCGGCCTCCCGGGCCGTGGCCCGCAATTCATGGACATCACTTCTGATCCGGTCCAGACGCTCTTTCAGCCGTTCGTTCTCCCGGCGAACATCCACGAGATAAAGGTATCTGTTCCATAATTTCGTCCCCCTATCCAGTACATAGTTACCGGGCTTAAGTATCCAGCCCACCGCCTCCAGACCGGTATTTGCCGCCAGTCTGTCCAGATAGTGCGTCTTCCAGTTCCAGGTATACAGGCCCAGGTAGGCAATAAGGCAGACAAGAATTATCCAGATACATTTCTTAAACATCTGTCATCGGCTCAATCAACCGTGACTTCCTTGAGCACGTCCAGCGTATCCAGCACTTTTCCGGAACCGATGGCCACCGTGGACAAGGGATCGTCCACCACGGTGATCGGAAGCGAGGTTTCCTCGCGCAGGAGTTGGTCCAACCCCCTTAAAAGGGCCCCGCCGCCGGTGAGGACTATGCCCCGGTCCACAATATCCGCGGCCAATTCCGGCGGGGTCTGCTCCAGGGCGATGCGCACCCCCTGGACAATGCTGTCCACCTGTTCGGAAATGGCCTTGCGCACCTCGGAAGAAGTTATTTTTATGTGTTGCGGGATGCCGGAAACCAGATCCCGCCCCTTTACCTCCATTTCCATTTCCTCATCCGTGTCAAAAGCCGTGCCTATGGTGGTCTTTATCTGTTCGGCCGAGCCTTCACCGATAAGCATGTTGTACTTTCTTTTCACGTGATGGCGTATGGCGTCATCCATCTTATCCCCGCCCACGCGTACCGAACGGCTATAGACAACCCCGGACAGGGAGATAACCGCCACTTCCGTGGTTCCGCCACCGATGTCCACGACCATATTCGAGGTGGGCTCGGTTATGGGCAGATTGGCTCCGATGGCCGCTGCCATGGGCTCCTCGATAAGATAAACTTCCCTGGCCCCGGCGCTTTCCGCGGATTCCTTGACCGCCCTCTTTTCCACCTGGGTAATTCCGGTGGGCACACAGATTATTATCCGTGGCCGCACCAGTCTGCGGCTATTATGTACCTTGGTTATAAAATGCCTGAGCATGGCCTCGGTTATCTCAAAGTCGGCAATCACCCCGTCCTTCATCGGCCGAATGGCCGTAATATTCCCCGGGGTCCGGCCCAGCATCTTCTTGGCTTCCAGCCCCACGGCCAGGACGCGGTTGATACCCTTGGCATCCCGTTTTACAGCCACCACCGAGGGCTCACGCAGGATAATTCCCCGGCCCTTGACATAAACACATGTATTCGCGGTCCCCAGATCTATTGCCAGGTCGCTTGAAAACATCCCGAAAAAACGATTAAGAATCCTTGCCATCTACTTCCCCGCTATAATAAATTGGTTTTCAATGCAGCTCTTACCCCGCACCGCCACTTGAGACTATACTTTTCTTTGTTTATATTCAACAATTCATTTCCGTTTAGGACAACAGTCATGTATAATCGCTACTACCCCCTATCCGTATATTTCAAGTCCAGATTCGGCCAGAGGATCCAGAAGATCCCCCTGGACGGTCCGGCCACGTGCCCCAATCGGGACGGGACCATTTCCCGCCGCGGATGCTCCTTTTGCAATCCAAAGGGATCAGGAACCGGCCTGGGTGATAAGGGGATGTCCTTAGCAGAGCAATGCCGGCATTGGCAAACCAGGCTGGGGCGCAAATACAAATCCGCCCGGTTCATGCTCTATCTGCAGTCCTACACCAACACCCATGGCCCAATCTGGAAACTAAAAAACATGCTCCATGAACTGGCGGATTTGCCCCA
>CAZTKE010000038.1:0-1922 GCA_964614055.1 uncultured Desulfovibrionales bacterium
CGGCAATTCTTTAGATTGCTCTAGTTAAATTTGAAAATTAGCTTTAGTTTCCAGTAAGTTGTAAACTTCCTGATATTCTGGCCCGAAATCCGTTAAATTCACTCCGAGCAGTTAAAGGAATTTTTCGCCATGGCCCTGATTGAAATGCGCAATGTCAACAAATGGTTCGGTGATTTCCACGTTCTGAAAAATATAAATGATCAGGTGGAACGCGGGGAAGTCATGGTTATCTGCGGTCCGAGCGGCTCCGGTAAAAGCACGCTTATCCGCTGCATAAACAGGCTGGAGGAAATCGACAAGGGAGAAATCCTGTTCGAGGGCAAAAGCGTCCATGACCCCTCGGTAAACCTAAACCTGCTCCGCTCCGAAATAGGGATCGTTTTTCAGCAGTTCAATCTTTACCCCCATCTGACAGTACTCAAAAACGTCACCCTGGCCCCGACAAAAGTAAAAAGAATCCCCAAGGACGAAGCCGAGTCCGTGGCCATGGAACTTCTGGAACGGGTGGGAATCCACGATCAGGCGCACAAATATCCCATAGAGCTTTCCGGCGGACAGCAGCAGCGGGTGGCAATCGCCCGGGCCCTGGCCATGCGCCCCAAGGTCATGCTTTTTGACGAACCCACTTCCGCCCTGGACCCGGAAATGATCAACGAAGTCCTAAACACCATGAAAAACCTGGCCCGGGAGGGGATGACCATGCTCTGCGTGTCGCACGAAATGGGTTTTGCCCGGGAAGTCGCGGACCGGGTGATTTTCATGGACGCCGGGGACGTGGTGGAAACCGGGACACCGGAACACTTTTTCAAGAACCCGGAACACGAGCGAACCAAGGCCTTTTTAAAGGAAATACTTTAAACCCTTTAATTCTTTAAACGGAGGTTATTATGCGTAAAACACTCACCTTTATCCTGTTTTCAGTCCTGGCCATGACTTTTGTCATCGGGCAGGGCATGGCCCAGGCGGACAAGCTGCAGGAGGTCAAGGAAAGAGGCAAGCTGATCGCCGGAGTCAAGGACGCTGTGGTCCCGTTCGGTTTCGTGGACGAAGACACGAACCAGATTGTCGGATTTGACATCGACGTTTGCAAGTACATAGCCGATCAGTTGGGCGTGGACCTGGAGATCAAGCCGGTCACCTCGGCCACCCGCATCCCCAAGCTGGTGCAGGGGAACGTGGATCTGGTCGCGGCCACAATGACCCACAAATTCTCCCGGGACGACGCTATTGATTTCTCCATCACCTACTTCATGACCGGACAGAAGATACTGGTCAAGAAAGGCTCCGGCATAGAATCCGTTGATGATCTGGCCGGAAAGCGGGTGGGCACAGCCAAGGGCTCCACTTCGGAACAAAACATCAAGGAGGCCCAGCCCAAGTGCAGGGTGATCTCCTTTGAAGGCTATCCCCAGGCCTTTCTGGCCCTGAAACAGGGCAAAGTGCACGCCGTGACCACGGACGCCACCATTTTGCTCGGGCTCAAAAACAGCGCGGACAATCCGGACGACTACGTAATCGCCGGAAAATACATTTCGGACGAACCCTACGGCATCGGAGTCCCGGAAAACGAATCCAACTTCCGCGACGCAGTGAACAAGGCCCTGGCCAAGATGTGGACCAGCGGCAAATACAAGGAAATCTACAACAAGTGGTTCGGCCCGGACACCAACTACACCCTGCCCCTGGAATGGGAAATGGAAATCTGGCCCTAACCGAAACCTCAAAAAAACCGATACATTGCAGGGGTCTGTCCAGGCCCCTGCAATTTCTAATTGCAGACAAAACGAAGCGGGCAGAGAAGCGCAAAAGTAATTAACTCCAAAAAATCGGAAAAACTACCACAAGCGGAAGAAAGGTAAGGCCTTGAATTACGAATTCGATTGGAAGCTGGTTACAACCGGGGAATACGGACAATGGATACT
>CAZTKE010000038.1:2022-11594 GCA_964614055.1 uncultured Desulfovibrionales bacterium
ATGTGATACTGCCCCAGGCCTTCAGGATAATCATTCCCCCGCTTATTTCCCAGTTCCTGAACCTGATCAAGAATTCCTCCCTGGCCATGACCATAGGGGTAATGGAACTCACATATATGGCCCGGCAGATCGAATCCTACTCCTTTCACGGGTTTGAGGCCTTTACCGTGTCCACGCTGATTTATATTGCAATTTCCCTGATCGTCTCTTTCGCGGTCACTCAGTACAACAAATACTTCCTGCGAACCATTAACTACTAACTGGAGAGGGAACCGGTGCACTGGGACGTAGTCTGGAACAATTTTGATTATTTTTTGATCGGGGCTTATCCGGAAGGACCTCTGGGCGGCCTGGCCATGAGCATTCTTCTGGCCGTGGCCGGCATTTTCGGCGCCTTCTGGGTAGGACTTTTGTTCGGTCTGATGCGCCTGTCCAAAAGGTGGTGGCTCAGATGGCCGGCCATGGTGTATATAGAAATCGTCCGCGGCACCCCCCTGCTCATGGTCATTTTTTGGTTCTATTTCCTGGCCCCGATACTACTGGGGCATACGCTTCCGGAAACCACCAGCGCCCTGATCGCCTTTATTGTCTTTACCAGCGCCTATATAGCGGAAATCGTCCGGGCCGGGGTACAGGGACTGCCCCGGGGACAGACCGAGGCCGCACGCGGAAGTGGATTGTCCCATTATCAGGCCATGCGCTATGTAATTCTCCCCCAATCCCTGCGCAACATGATCCCCTCATTTGTCAATCAGTTCGTCAGCCTGACCAAGGATACCTCCCTGGCCTATATCATCGGGGTAAACGAACTGACCCGCACGGCCACGCAGGTAAACAACAGGACCTTGAACGCGCCCACGGAAATCTTCATAACCATTGCCGTTTTATATTTCATCGTCTGCTACGTGCTAACTGAAATAAGCCGCAAGCTGGAACGGCAAATGTCCAGGTATCAGGCCCGTGGCTAACAACCTTTTCATCTTGGACATTGACGCCCCAAGCCGCGAGCAGGACAGGTTGCGGGTCCTTATGGCCGATCTCGCCCCCTGGGGCTGGATAGAGGAGGAAACCGAGGACCGCCTTTTATGGCAGGCCCACTTTGATTCCCTTACCCGGCTGGACAACGCAGCCCGCCTGCTGGAAAAAATGATCCCCGGATTGTCCTGCAGTCATCGTTTTGAGAAAAACCAGCACTGGCAGGAGAACTGGAAAAAATTCTTCACCCCTATTTACATTGAAGACCGGATTATGGTGGTTCCCTCCTGGCTTGCACACACGCCTTTTTCCGGGATGAGCATTGTTATCGAGCCCAAAATGGCTTTCGGCACCGGACACCATGCCACCACCACCCTGTGTTTGCGGGAAATAGACAGGGGAGTCCGAAGCGGGCGGCTAAAACCGGGATACAATTTCCTGGATCTGGGCACCGGTTCGGGTATCCTGGGCATCGCCTGCGCCAAGCACGGGATGACCGGCCTGGGACTGGATATAGAAGGCACGGCTATTGACAATGCCCGGGAAAACATCGGTATAAACAGGGTCAAAAACCAGTTCGTGGTACGGGAAGGAAGCTTGCAGGAAATAGGCAAGGGAGAAAAATACCATCTGATCGTGGCCAATATCCTGGCCGGACCACTTATGGAAATGTGCACAGAGATAGTCGACCTCCTGCCCGTAAAAGACTACTGCCTTATTTTATCCGGGATACTTGGCACACAGGCGGAAAGGGTGGCTAAAACCTACCAGGCAGCCGGTCTGGGAGAGCCGGATATATCCGTCCAGGATGAGTGGTCCGCTCTTGTATGGTTCGGATAAGATATGCATCCACCCCAAAATCTGCACAAAGCCCTGTGGGGGACCAAAAAGTTTGATCCGCGGGTTTTGCAAAGTCAAAGACGAAAAACAAAATTTGGCTGCCTTTGCAGCAAGAATAAAGCGGCCGGTTCAAAGGACTCTTGTTTGAGTTGGGACCCGCCACTTTAGTAACGCGCATATGGATAAAAAACTGAAACTGCTCAAGCTGTACAACGAACTCATGGACAGGCTCGGCCCCAGCAATTGGTGGCCCGGGGACTCCGCCTTTGAGGTGGCAGTTGGCGCCATTCTGACCCAGAATACGAACTGGGGCAACGTGGAAAAAGCCATTTTGAACTTAAAGGAAAACGGTTTGCTGGAACCGGAAAAGATGTTTCAGGAGGAGAAGGACAGGCTCTGTGAACTCATCCGTCCGGCCGGATATTTCCGGGTCAAGGCGGATCGCCTGAAAAACTTCCTGGTCTTTCTGCACCTGAATTTCGATCTGAAAATGGAGAAGCTGCGCAATGAAAGTACCACAAAACTGCGCCATGCCCTGTTAAAGGTCAAGGGCATAGGGCCGGAGACAGCGGACAGTATCCTTTTATACGCCCTGGAACGCCCTGTTTTTGTTATTGACGCCTACACCAAACGCATTTTCTCCAGGCACGGGATTATGGAACAGGAGCGGGATTATTCCGAATTCCAGGATTTCGTGATGGATCGCCTCCCCCGGGACCCGGAACTTTACAATGAATATCACGCACTTATAGTTAGGGCCGGAAAAAACTGGTGCAGAAAATCAAAGCCACTTTGCTCCAAATGCCCCCTGGAGCACCTGCAAAAGGCGTAGATATCAGGGACTCGCAAACAAAGGATGCCCATACGAGACTGCAAGGACACAATAATTTTACTTCCGGCTTTAAACGGGCGAAAATTTAATCATGCCTGCTCAACCTTTCACGGACACAACTCTTTGGAAACAAATGCCCCCTGATACATCCATCCCTGTCCAAACCCCTCTTTGCCTGAACGCTGCGGCCCTTTTTTGTTTAATTCTCCTTATTTTCCCCCTGCAGGCTGCAGGCTCCTCGTTTGAGGACTTAAGGGAAAATATTCAGCAAAAAAGATCCACCCTGGATCAAAAAAAAGAAAAAATAGAAAAGCTGTCCCGCCGGGAAGAGGAAATTTATGCCAACCTGGAAAAGATAGAAAAAAAGATGCAGGCTATCGAGGGGGAGATAAGATCCCGGGAAGAGAAGCTATCCAAGCTGCGCAAAAGGGAAGCCGTTCTGCTCAAAAAATACCAGAATGCAAAGGCGGCACATGAAAAAGAGCAGCAAAGGCTTAAAAGATTGCTGTCCACGCTGTGGCCTGCCTACTGCAATAAAATGACCCACAGGCTGAATCAAATCAAGGAATGGTCTGATCTGGACCGGCGCATATACTGGTTGAAGAGCCTGTCTCAAAAGGTAAGCAAGACCTTGAAAAATCTGCGTGGCATCCGCTCTTCCCTGACCACATCCCTGGCGGAGCTGGAGGAGGTCAAATCCGGGGTAAGAAAGGAATTAAAAAAGACTGAAGCCCTGAAGGACAATCTTCTGCAGGAACGGCTGGACTACCTCTCCAAAGTGCAGGAAATAAGGGCCAAGCGCCTGGTAAGCGAAAACCGGGTCCGGGAAATTCTGGACAGCATAGAATCCCTTAACTACAAACTGAAAGCGCTCACGGAAAAAAAATTCGCCCAGATGAAAGGGTATCTGCCCTGGCCCTGCCAGGGAGAAATTGAAAAGGGCTACAGCCCGGAGGCTGACCCACCGCAAAGGGGAATAAGCCTGAATGTGGCCGAGGGGACAAAAGCCAAGGCGGTTTTTTGGGGGAAGGTGGTGCACAACGACACCCTGCGCGGTTTCGGGAAGGTGATTATCCTGTTTCACGGCGAGGATTACTATTCGCTGTATGCCTTTTTGAACTCCTCCCGGGTGGAACTGGGGCAAAAGGTGGAAAAGGGGGAAACCATTGGAATCTGCGGTTTCTATCCGGAAATAAAATCCGAGGGTCTTTATTTTGAATTGCGTTTTCACCAAAAAACAATTAATCCTATCAATTGGCTTTCGTCCTGATGGATGTTTTTTTAATAAAATCCAATATCGTTTTTAACTCCAGGACATAAAAATCATGATCGCACAATCCACGGAGGAAAAAATGCGTTTCAGACATATTACAGGGACTATAATTCTGCTCTTTTGCCTTACCCTGACCCCGGGTTCCGGGCTGGCCAAGGAGAACAATTACGAAACCCTGAAGCGTTTCAGCCAGGCACTGCATCTGATTGAAAAGAATTATGTGCACGAGGTGGAGCGGGAAGAACTTATACAGGGCGCCATCCAGGGAATGCTCCAGGATCTTGACCCGCACTCCGCGTTTTTCAATTCCGATGAGCTGAAGCGGATGCAGGAGGATATCTCCGGAGAATTCAGCGGAATCGGCATCCAGATAGGCAAAAAGAACAATCAGCTCGTGGTTATCGCCCCGATTGAAGGGACACCAGCCTACGAAGCCGGTCTGAAGCCCGGGGATATAATTCTGGCCGTGGACGGAGAATCCACCCAGGGTATTACCTTAAACGAGGCGGTAGAAAAAATCCGGGGGAAAAAAGGCGAACCCGTGGTTCTGACCATAATGCACAAGGACGCGCAGCGGCCGGAGAAAGTGGAGATCGTTCGGGACACGATTCCGGTGGAAACAGTCAAGGTACATAAACTGGACCCGGGATATGTCCAGTTGCGCATTACCGATTTCAAGGCCAAAACCACCGAGGAAATAAAGGAAAAGATCTCCGAGGTCGTGGACCGGGAAGATATCAAGGGTATCATCCTGGATCTGCGCAGCAATCCCGGCGGCCTTTTAAGCCAGGCAGTATCCGTGGCTGATCTGTTCCTTGGCAATGAGCTTATTGTCTACACCCAGGGACGGGAAAAGGATACACGCAAGGATTTCTTTGGCGAGCAAGACGAACGCGACTACAACTGCCCGCTGGTTGTGCTCATAAACGCCGGCTCGGCCTCGGCCTCGGAGATCGTGGCCGGAGCGCTACAGGACCAGAACAGGGCGCTTCTGGTGGGGGAAAAGACATTTGGCAAAGGCTCGGTGCAATCAATCATCCCCCTGTCCGACGGATCAGCGGTGAAAATGACCGTGGCCCTGTACTATACTCCGGACGGTCGGTCCATTCAGGCCGAAGGAATTGAGCCGGACTTTGTCCTGCCCTTCATTCCCCCTGCGGAAGACAACGGGCATCCTTCTTTGCGCGAGGAAGATTTGAGCAGGCACCTGGAAAATCCAAACGGCAAGGAAATAGATGACGACTCGAAAAAAACAGACCAGAAAGCAAAAAAGCTTTTGCGAGAAGACAACCAGCTCCGGCTCGGACTGGAACTGTTAAAAACCATGCCGGCCATAAAGGCGCTGCGGAACAAATAGCTCCCCGCAATAAATGGCCCGGACTAAAAAAAAGAAAAAAGGCGGCGTTAAAAGCTTAAAAGCAATTACCGCCGTCTTTTTAACTATTCTGACCGTTGCTTGCCTGGCCTGGGTTCTTCTGCTCCCTCCGCAGGAAAAAGACCAGACATCTCCGCTTTCCCCGGCAAAAACCTCCCAAAAGAAGCCGCCTTCTAAACCATCCAGCCGGACATCCCCAAAAAAATACACTTTTGAGGAAAAACTGGCCCCCAATTTTGATC
Source organism: uncultured Desulfovibrionales bacterium (assembly GCA_964614055.1). Lineage (GTDB taxonomy): Bacteria > Desulfobacterota > Desulfovibrionia > Desulfovibrionales > Desulfonatronovibrionaceae > CAYNNQ01. The sequence goes on from CAZTKE010000038.1 coordinate 7,560, forward strand.
AAAAGGTGCGCCAGGTGGACCTCATCCTCATGCAGGCCCTGGCCCAGGGAGAAGGCACGGCCAAAATCAAGCACAATAAGGTCCAGACAAAATACTTTCACGGCAGCCCGTTTCATTTCCAGGAACTGGAAATAAACCTAGCCTGCCCTCAGGGTGCCTTCCTGGACAACCTGCGCCGGGAGCTGAAACAGTTTACCAGCAACGCCTCCCTTTCACCCGGACCGGGGAAAAACGTCTGGTCCGTATCAATAAACGGAAAAAAAACCCACATCCTGTTTTTGCACCCGGACGGTGCGGAGGTAAAACCCCGCCAAGTCTCCGGGGCAATGCTGGCCATTGTGATCGACGACATGGGGCGGAGCAAGAGCTGCGCCCGAAGACTGGCCAGTCTGGATATACCGGTTACATTTTCCGTCCTCCCGCACAGTTTTCACGCCAAGGCTGTGCGCAATATAGCGGATCAGGCCGGGATACCGATTATGCTCCATCTGCCCATGCAGCCGGAAAGCTGGCCGGAGACCAACCCCGGACCGGGGGCGCTTTTCGTGGACATGTCCCAAAAGGAAATACAAGATACGGTTAAAAAGGATCTAGAGCTGGTTCCGGAGGCAATCGGGGCGAATAACCACATGGGATCCCGCTTCACGGCTGACAAACAGGGCATGGAGGCAGTGTTCCGGGCCCTTGAGTCCAAAGACATGTTCTTTCTGGACAGCCTGACCACCCCTAAAAGCGTGACTTCCGGTTTATCCGGCCGCTTCGGGGTCCGGCTCCTCAAGCGGGATATATTCCTGGATAATATCCAGGACGAAATGGCCATAATCTTTCAGCTGCGCAAAGCGGAACAAGTGGCCATGAGCACGGGCAGTGCCGTGGCCATCGGTCACCCTTATCCGGAAACAATAAGTGCCCTGGAAAAATGGAGCAAAACGCGGAACAAAAAAATCAAAATAGTAAGCATCCTGGATCTGCTTTAGCCAGAACCCCTGGGAAAAGATCAAAAAAACCCGCTGTTGAAGCGGGTTTAAAAAATTGCTTGCAGCTAAAAAAAATTAGGAAGCTATATTGTTTACCGCCTTGTTCAAACGGGAAATCTTTCTTGCCGCCTTTCTTTTGTGAATCACTTTCTTCTGCGCGGCCCGGTCCAAAGCCGAAGTAGCGGTACGCAACTGCTCCGACGCCTGCTGGGCATCATTTTGGGCAATGGCCTCGTCCACCCGCTTCACGACCTTCTTGATCCGGGTCTTAACCGCCTTGTTCCGGGCATTGGCCTTCAGGCTCTGCTTGTGTCTTTTTATAGCTGATTTATGATTAGCCAAGAGTATAACCTCCCTGATTGGTAAAATTGCATTAGCTCACGGACAAAAGGGGTATTTGATACATGATGCCTCAAATGTCAAGAAATTTTGACCCGGTTTGAAAAATCAGTCACCGCCTGGACAAATTTTTTAAACCTGCAACGCGGAAAAATTAGCCAGGCGGGAAAGCCTGGAAGTAAGCGCGTAAAGGAGATTGAAACGGTTTATGCGCAAAGTCTTGTCCTCGGCCATGACCATCACATTATCGAAAAAACCGTCCACATAGGGTCTTAATTCCTGCAAGAGATCCAAAAGATCCGAAAACCGCCCCCGGGACCATTTATCATCCCATGTGGGCAGGATATCTTCTATTTTGACCGCCAGTTCCCGCTCATATTCCGATTCAAAAAGACCGCAGTCATATGCCCCGTCCAGCTCAAACTCGGCCTGCTTGCGGATGATATTGTCCGCCCGCTTGAAAGTGAGTACGTCCTCGGCGTAATTTTCGCGTAAAGTAAAGGATTTAAGGGCCAGCAAGCGCTTCTTGGCCGAGTCCAGGCGGGAAAAATTCGTACCCAGAATCGCTTCGGCAACCTTGCTGTCCTGCACCTCCGCGGTCCACTGCGAGCGCAGTCTGTCCGCAAAGAAACGCATCAAGCTGTCCACTATTTGCGGTTTCCCGCTTTTCCACTCCGGACTGACGTAGGCTTTGATACCCAGCTCGCATAGAGAGCGGAGGTCGAAATCCAGCTCATGCTCCATAATAATCCGCATCAGGCCCAGGGCCTGGCGGCGCAAAGCGTAAGGATCGGCTGCTCCGGTAGGGATCATATCCAGTCCAAAACACCCCACCAGGTTGTCCAGCTTGTCCGCCAGGGAAAGTACCGCACCGGGGATGGATTCCGGCACGGGACTGTCCGCTCCTTCCGGCAAATAATGTTCGTAGATCGCTGAGGACACGGCAGGGCATTCTCCTTGCAACCGGGCGTAGATTCCGCCCATGATCCCCTGCAGGGAGTCAAACTCACCGACCATCTCCGAAACCAGATCAAATTTGGCCAGTGTACCGGCCCGGGCCATTTCCTCCGTATCCAGACCGTCAATTCCCCCGGCCAGGGCTTTGCACAGGTAAGACAAGCGCTTTGCCTTGTCCCCCATGCTTCCCAGGCCGGCCATAAAAACTACCCGGTCCAGTCCGGAGACAAGATCCTCCACGGGAGTCCGGCAATCCGCCTCCCAGAAAAATCGGGCATCCTCCAGCCGGGCCTTGAGCACTCTTTCCCAGCCTTTGCGCACAAGCTCCTCGTCTTCCGGATCCAGATTCAGGGCGGTCAAAAAATAAGGCTTGAGCCTTCCGGAGTCATCCCGGATGCCGAAGCTCTTTTGGTGCTTCTCCATACTGGTCAAAAGCACCTCTTCCGGCAGTTCCAGATAGGAAGAAGAAAACGCCCCTAAAACCGGCCGGGGGTGTTCGACAAGATTGGTCACTTCCTGCAAAAGCCCCTCCTTCCACACGACCTGGCCGCCTACTGCGGCCGCCTCCTTATCCCCCTGTTCCCGGATTATCTGCCTGCGTTCGGCCTCGTCCAGGACAATCCCGCCTTTACCAGCCAATACAGACTCAAAATCCCGGGCGTGGCCTATCTCAAACGGTCCGGGCCCCTGAACCCGGTGCCCGCGGGTGACATTTCCGGAACATACATCGGAAACACAAAAAGGGACCACTTCGCTGTCCACAAGGGCCAGCATCCATCTTATGGGCCGGCCGAAAGTAAATCTGTCCGCCCAGCGCATCTTCTTGGGGAAAAAAAGATTGCCGATGCATTTCGGGCATATCCCGGCCAGCAGATCACCGGCTTCATTCCCGCCCACGGTCTTGCGCAGGGCGAGATATTCCCCTTTTGCAGTATCCTGGACAAAAAGGTCCTCCGGGGACGCCCCTTGGGAGCGGGCAAAGCCCTGGGCGGCCTTGGTTGGATTGCCGTTTTCGTCAAAAGCTATCCGGGCCGGGGGGCCGAAAAAAAGTTTCTCCTCGGTTTCCTGTCTCTCGTCCAGCTCCTGGACTATGCCCACTATGCGCCTGGGCGTGGCCTTGCAGCTCACCCTGGAAAACTTAAGCCCGGCCTCATTTAACTCTTTTTCCAGATTTGCCTTTAAATCCCGGACCAGACCGGGCAGAAAACGGGCGGGCATTTCCTCGGTGCCTATCTCCAACACAAATTGCGACATTCTTTTACTCCGCAAGGACTGATCTTTGTATGTCCCTTAAAATAAGATATTAAAAAGTCCGGCTCCCCGACATGGCGTATGGATTTTTATGTTTCCATCCGCCTGATCCTTTTTGCTGCCTTTAACGAGAGGCTCGATGCGTTTTCTTGCCATCCCCTGGACAGCTTAACTGCCGGATTCCCGCAAAAGGGGGTGCCCCAGATCCTCTCTTTGCTGCACGTAAAGCCTGGCCACCTTGGAGGCCAGATTGCGGACCCGGCCGATATAACCTGTTCTCTCGGTTATGGAAATCGCCCCGCGGGCCTCCAGGAGGTTGAACAAATGCGAACACTTAAGGCAGTAGTCATAGGCGGGCCAGGGCAGTCCGGCGGAACAAAGATTTCGACATTCCTGTTCGCAGGAATCAAAAAAGCCAGCCAGCATCTCGGCGTTACTGTAGTCAAAATTGTACCGACTCTGCTCCTCTTCTGACTTATGATAAATATCCCCGTAGGTCAGGGTATCATTC
>CAZTKE010000039.1:0-7445 GCA_964614055.1 uncultured Desulfovibrionales bacterium
ATACTCCAGGAAGATCTGAACAAAATCCGGGAGATGTATCACAAAGACGGATTCTACAATGCCCAGGTGGACTACGACCTGGAGAAGAACGAATCCGGACAGGCCCGTCTGAACATAAACGTAAAGGAAGGGGAAGAGCTGTACATCGAGGAAATCAAGATACAGGGCGCCAAGCAGCTGGACCCGGACGATATAAAAGACGAACTGGCCTTAACCGAACGCGGATTCCTGTCCTGGATAACCGGCCGGGGCGTTTTGAAACAGGATTTTCTGGAAAGAGACGCCGCCTTTATCGAGGCCTACTACGCCAACCGGGGATTCGTGGACGCCCGGGTGGGCAAGCCGGAGGTAAAATTCAAGGATGACGGCATCTATGTTACCTTTCATGTATCTGAAGGGGAACGATACAAAGTGGGCAAGGTTTCCTTCACTGGAGATGTCATATTTTCCGAGGAAAAACTCTATAAGCGGATCAAACTGGACGAATTGGCCGAGGAGGGAGAGTACTACGACCAATCCATTATGCGCGACGATCTGCAGAGCCTGAGCGACTACTACTCCAACTACGGCTATGCCTATGCGGAAGCGGATGCCGGGACGTCCCAGAATGATGAGAAAAAAGAAATAAACGTCACTTACCGTCTGTCCAAGGGACCGCGGGTGTATATCCGCAGGGTGGTGGTCGAGGGCAACACCAAAACCCGGGACAATGTAATATTGCGCGAAATGCGCCTTGCGGACGGAGAACTGTACGACGGGAAAAAGATAAGCCGCTCCAATGTCCGCCTGACCAAGCTGGATTTCTTCGAGACCGTGGACATTGAAACCGTGCCTACCCAAAAAGAAAATGAAATGGACCTGAAAGTAAAAGTGAAGGAGAAATCCACAGGCATGCTCTCCGCCGGAGCGGGATACTCCTCTCTGGACAAGCTCTTTTTCACCGCCCAGATCCGGGAACGCAACCTTTTCGGAAAGGGATACAACGTGGGCGTGCGCGGATCGTTCAGCAGCAGAAACACCAACTATGACATCTACTTCTGGAATCCCAGCCTGTATAATTCCAAACTGGGAATCGGCGGGGATGTATACTGGAAGGAACGGGAATACTTCGAATACGACAAGGAATCCATCGGCGGCAGGGTCCGCTTTTCCTATCCCCTGGGGGAATTCACCAAGCTGTACTGGAACTATAAGCTGGAGCAGTACACAATCTCGGAAGTGGACAAGGATGCGGACGAGGACATACAGGATATAAAGGGAGACAACTGGGCCAGTGCCGCTTATGCGGCCATATCCCGGGACACCACCAACAGGCGGATCAACCCGAGCCGGGGAACGGAAAACACGCTCTCCCTGGAATACTCCGGCGGAGTCCTCGGCGGGGACGACAATTTCATAAAAACCATATATGACACCAGTTTTTACCATCCCCTTTTCTGGGACACGGTATTTCACTGGCACGCCAAGCTGGGGTATATATTTGAAAACTCCGGGGAGAAGATCCCCTCGTTTGAACGCTTTTATCTGGGGGGCATGGGCAGCATCCGGGGATACCCCGGGGACGAGATCGCCCCCAAATACGACAACGGAGACTACAAGGGTGGCTCCAAGGAGTTTTTCACCAATTTCGAATACATCTTCCCCCTGAACAAGGACCTGGGAGTAAACGGAGTACTGTTCTTTGACGCCGGAAACACCTGGGATGACGATGAAAGCCCGGACATGGACCTTTACAAAAGTGTGGGGCCGGCCATAAACTGGTACTCCCCGCTCGGGCTTTTGAATTTCTTCTACGGCATCGGCCTGGACGAGCTGGACGGGGAGAAGCACAGGAAATTCGGCTTCAGCGTGGGACAGCAATTTTAAAATAAGGTAAAATAAGGAGTATTTTTCATGAAAAGAATAGCTATTGCCATTTTAATGGTTCTGCTTCTGGCCTCACCTGCCCTGGCGGAAAAGATCGGGGTGGTCAATCTGCAAAAGATAATGACTTCCTCCGAGCCCGCCCAGCAGGCCATGACCGAACTGCAGAACAAGTACAAGTCCATAAAGGAAAAACTGGACGCCAAGAAAGAGGAAGTCCAGGCCCTGCGCGAAGAAATGAACAAGCAGAAAATGGTCCTCAGCCAGGAAGCCAAAATGGACAAGGAGATGGAGCTTAAAAGAAAGATCCGCAATCTCCAGGACGAGGCCAGAAACTACCAGCGCAAGATCCAGATGGAGCAGAAGGAACTGAGCGATCCCATCCTGGAAGTGTTGGAAAAGGTATTGGAGGATTACGGCAAAAAACACGGCTACACCATGATCATGGACTCCCAAAACAGCGGCCTTCTTTACGCCAAGGACTCCCTGGAGATAACGGACAAAATCATGGTCGAGCTGAACAAGGCCTGGCGGGCCAAGAACAAGGACAGCCAATAATGCTCCTCTCGGATATCGCTTCCAGGCTAAACCTGGAAATGCATGGTCCGGATGTGGAAATTAGCGGGGTGGGTACCTTGGAGGAGGCCGGCCCCGCAGACCTCTCCTTTCTGGCCAACCCCAAATACAAGATACAGCTTAAGCATACCAAGGCCGGAGCGGTGATAACCGCTCCGGAAAATGCTGAAGGGGACAGGAGTTTTCTCCTGAGCTCCCAGCCCTACCTGGATTTTGCCCGGGCGGTGCAGATGTTCGCCCGACCGCAGGGCTTTTACTCCGCTCAGAGCGAACAGGCCTATATCCACCCCGAGGCCGAGATCCACGACCAGGCTTCGGTCTATCCCTTGGCCTGCATCGGAAAGGGCACGAGTATCGGTTCCGGGACCACGGTTTTCGCCTCCGTTTATATCGGGGAAAACTGTTCAATCGGCAAAAACTGCACCATCTATCCCGGGGTGAATATCATGGCCGGGACCGTGATAAAGGACAATGTCCTGATCCACGCCGGAGCGGTCATAGGCAGCGACGGATTCGGTTTTGCCCAGGACATGGGCGGAATGGAAAAATTCCCCCAGGTGGGCAGGGTACGCGTGGAAGAGGACGTGGAAATAGGCGCCAATACCAGTATAGACCGGGCCGCCCTGGGAGAAACCGTGATCGGCCGGGGAACCAAAATAGATAACCTGGTTCAGATCGGGCACAACGTGCACATCGGGGAAAACTGCATAATCGTCTCCCAGGTTGGCATTGCCGGAAGCACGCGCATCGGAAACCAGGTCATCCTGGCCGGCCAGGTCGGAGTGGCCGGGCATCTGGATATCGGAGACAATTGCCGTGTCGCGGCCAAATCCGGGATAGGCAAATCCGTGCCGGAAGGCACCGACTTGGGGGGGATACCGGCAGTAGAGCACAACCGGTTTCTAAAGAACTCCGTGGCCCTGAACAAACTGCCCGGACTGTTGCGGGAAATGAAAAAGATGCAGCGCGAACTGAGCGATTTAAAGCAGCACATACATGGAGAAAAATAACATGCACAAACCGGAACAAGGGGAAATTGTCAGCCGGCAGATCCTGGATCTTTTGCCGCACAGATATCCCTTCCTGCTCGTGGACAGGGTCCTGGAGTTCAAGCCCTTTGAGTATATAAAAGCAGTCAAGGGCGTAACCATTAACGAACCCTTTTTCCAGGGACATTTTCCCTCCTATCCGGTAATGCCCGGCGTGCTTATCCTGGAGTCCATGGCCCAGGCCGGGGGGCTTTTGGTGGGCAAAAGCATTCCCGAGGAAATGGAACAGAAGATGTTTTTATTCACCGGCATGGAAAAAGTCCGCTTCCGCAGGTCCGTATTCCCGGGAGATCAGATGTTTCTCTCGGTCCACTACGAAAGGCACCGCCTAAACCTGTGGAAAATGCGCGGTGAAGCCCGCGTGGAAGACAATATTGTGGCCCAGGGCATTTTGAGCGCAGCCATTGTCGAGCGTGAGGACTAGGGCATGAGTAGTCAAATCCATCCCACGGCCATTGTCGACCCCTCGGCTGAAATCGGGGAAGATATACATATCGGCCCGTACGCCATTGTCCACGAAAACACCAGAATTGGCAGCGGCAGTCGTATAGACGCGTTTTCCCAGATAAAGCCATTTACCAGCCTGGGTGCGGACAATCACGTATTTTCCTATGCCTGCCTGGGCGAAATCCCCCAGGACCTCAAATTCCAGGGAGAGGAATCCTGGCTTGAAATCGGATCCCGCAATAGGATCCGCGAATACTGCACCCTGAACCGGGGGACGGCCGACGGTGGGGGAATAACCCGCGTGGGCAGCAACTGCCTTTTAATGGCTTATTCGCATGTGGCCCACGACTGCCGTTTGGGTGACAACGTTATCATGGCCAACTGCGCTACTTTGGCCGGACACGTGCATATCGGTGACCATGCCATCATCGGCGGTCTCTCCGCAGTGCACCAATTCGTGCGCATCGGGGAAATGGCCTTTGTCGGGGGCAAAACCGGAGCGGCCCAGGATGTGCCCCCGTATACCCTGGTGGCCGGGGAGCGGGCCAAGCTGGAAGGATTGAACCTGGTGGGACTGCGTCGGCATAAGCTGCCCAAAGAAGAAATATCCGCCCTGAAAAAGGCCCTGCGCATTATCTGGCACTCTTCCCTGACTCGGGAAGAGGCCCGGGAAAAGATCACCGCATCCCAGGAAATGGCCGCAAGCAAGTGCGTTGCCCGATTGCTCAAATTCCTGCAGGAAAGCACCCGGGGGACTGTAACTCCAGATCCAGGGAAAAATGACGGATGAAAAAATCGGGCTGATCGCAGGCGGCGGCCCACTCCCACTGCTCATCACTGAAAAATCGGCTCATTCAGGACGGAACGTGGCCGCGGTCGGGTTTACCTCGGATACCGATCCAGAGCTTCCCAAACACTGCGCTTCCTTTGCCTGGCTAAAAATGGGCCAGCTCTCCAAACTGATCAATTTTTTCCATGAAAACAAGGTGCAAAAAGTCATTCTGGCCGGGACCATAAATAAGCCCCGGGCCCTTAATATCCGCCCGGATTTCCGGGCGGCCAGGCTTTTGTGGAATATGGACAAAAAAGGTGACGACGCCATCCTCCGGGCCTTGGCCGGGGAACTGGAAAAGGAAGGAATCGAAATCGTTTCTTGCCTGGATATTGTCCCGGAAATAAAAGCACCGGAAGGCCAGTTAACTGCCAAAAGACCCGGAAAAGAAGAAAAAAAGGATATTCAGTACGGCAGGGAGGCTCTGCGCCTGCTTGGCGGGTTGGATATCGGGCAGTCAATTGTCGTGCACGAGCAGATGATCGTGGCCGTGGAAGCCATTGAAGGGACCAACGCGTGCATCCTCCGGGCCGGAGAGCTCTTGGACAAACGCGGGGGAACAATCATAAAAGGGGCCAAACCCGGGCAGGACCTACGCTTTGACCAGCCTGCCCTGGGTCCGCAAACCATCGAAATCATGCATGAATCCGGACTTACCTGCCTCGCTTTTTGCGCCCGGACCTGTATTTTTTTCCACCCGGAGAAAAGCGTTCGCCTGGCGGACAAATACGGGATCAGCATAATCGGCCTGCCCGGCATTTAAAGCGATTATACCCCAGTCCCTGTCCGGATCCGATTCAGGGCGTGGAAGCGGGGCTGTTCATACATTCCCCTCCCGAGCTGCACAAGGAATCCAGCATACTGATCTCCCCCTCCTCGCTCTGGGCGGGAGGGCAGGAATTGGCCAGATGCTCCAGATCCTCCAGATATCTGCGCCAGTGATCCAGATAAAACGAAAGCGGCCGGGAAAAATTCTCCCCGACCAGACCGTCCAAAAGCAGCCTGCTTATCTGTTTCTCCCGGAAAAGTACATGCTGGGAAAGGAGGATGACCATGCGTTCCTCCCGGCTCATCTGCTTGAACATCTGCTTTAAAACCCCCTTGGAGCGGGGCTGATACATCCAGAAATAAAGCATGTCCAGGGCGTTGACTATAACGATATTCACCATTTCCTGTTTTTCGTATTCAATGCTTTGCATGAGCTCCTGAGTGGACTCCAGCATAGCCAGGACATCGTCCATGGGGAACATCCTTTCCAATTGGTCATAGGTATCGAACAGATGCCTGAATTTGCTCTTAAAATCCAGCACCCGCAGACGGATATGCATGGCCCGGTCGGCAAGGCCCTCTATTATCCCGGCCACACTGTCCGAAGCCAGCTTGGAAATAATGGCCGCCCATTGCTGCAGGATCGTCTGAACCGCTGCTACTCCCATGAACCCGAGTACACCCTCGGCCATCCAGCTTATGCCCAGGGCCAGGGGGATGGCCAGAACGCTGCGGAAGAAATTGCCTATAACCGCTCCCCGGGGCAGGCCGCGGAAAAAATTGTGCGTGGACAGATACAAACCGTTTACCAGGGAAATCACCGCATAAACCATCACGGGATGAGTGCCCACAGTAGCCCCCAGACCCTGATCCAGGAACAAGGTCTTGACCACATAATCCAGAAGAGGGACGGAAAAACCGGTGTACATCAAGGAATCGGCCAGCCGGTCCCAGCTCACGAAATCCTTCCACTTGGCCAGTGAGGGGCGGTTGATGCCTCCGGCGCCCAGAACGGACTGGATAATGTTTCTTACTCCGGTGATCCCGAACCAGATAAAGGCCCCGAAATAGGTCAAAAGCCACCAGTCCTGGGAGAAAAGAAAGGTAAGAAAGGCAGGGATAAACCCCAAAAGGATCTTGCCGGCAATCTTTAATTTGGTGTTTAAGTAGTTGGCTGCGGACAAGGGCTCGTCCGCGCGGTTTCCGTCCGCTCCGCGCAGTCCTCCCAAGGTATAGATATTCCCCTTTCCCCTGCTCAGGACATAATAATCACGGATCAGCCATTGCCGCCTGCGCCTGCTTCCTACACGCCTCAGACCGGGCATGCGCTTCAGGATTTCCTGGATGGGCCGGGCAGCCAAGGGCTCGTCCTTGGGCAAATAAGTATCCTGAGTATAGGAATGAACCCCTATTCCCAGATTCTTGTGACTTCGCCCCTTTTTCTCGTGGGAACGGAGCTCCTTTTGCGTCCTTTTGGGCAGGGAATCGGCCAAGACCAGACCCATGCCCAGCACCCGGCCGGACTGGCCGGTGGAATCGCTGCCTATGCACCCGGCCAGGGGCCTGTTCTGATAAAAGGACTGAAAGGTGGATATCTCGCACAGAATTTCCAAAAGCTTTTTTTCCCGGTCCGGATCACCGATTTTCCGCGTTTCACCCGAGAACTGACGGAGATATTTCTTGAGCTTGATTACATTGCCCGCGTTCAAGGCGCGCTGCAGCTTGATTATCCGCTCCCGGTCCCGGTCCCCGCCCAGGACCTGGTTTTTCAGGTTCAAAATCTCCAGATGGGAGATCATCCCCCGGCAGTCATAAAGGATCTCCACCACGTCCTGCACGGAAAGATCCCAGAGATTTAAGATTATATTGGAATTGGGATGCAAATTATGCAGCTTAAACGCCAGCTGAGA
>CAZTKE010000039.1:7545-11517 GCA_964614055.1 uncultured Desulfovibrionales bacterium
GGTTAAAGGAATGCAAAAGCCCCAGGACATGGTCCTTGACCCTGTCCGAGACCATTCGGCCCTGTTCCATTAGCTCGGCTATGCTCGGGCTCTGAAGGAATTCATCAAACCCGGCGGCATCGCGGATACCCTCCGGGACCCAAATCAGGCGTATTTTTTTCCCCCGAAAAAGGGCGCTGTATTCAATGCCTATCTTTACCCGGATATCCATGATGTCCGCGGCCTGCAGGAGTTCGTCCGCGGCCTCCCGGGACACGAAATTATAATGTATAACCGTCAGGCTGCGGATGCCTTTGATCCAGGCGTCCATGATCAGATGCGTCGGGGACTTGCGACCGATGGTGTTAACATCATGGACATGTTGGTCAAAGGCCATCTGATTGGAGTCCTCGGGCATCTCCAGGAGATGATACTTTCTGAGCTGGGCCCGGATCTGTCCGGGTTTGCCCTGGGCGGCAATGGAAAAATCCCTGGCCAGCCTCAACTGTCGCTGGCAGTCGCCGTGACTGCGAACCAGGTTTTTCATGATTTCCACCAAAACCCGGGCCGCGTTGATGCGCAACGGTCCGTGCGATGTATAAAGCACTTCATCCCGCAGGGAACACAATGCTTTGATTCTGTCCCGGGCCTGGCCGCTTTCCAGGGAACCCAGAAGCTGAATTACTGAATAGGCGATGCGCAAGGCTCTGGGGTCGGACATCTCTTTTATGCCGTGCGGATGCAGATATGGGGTGAGCAGCTCTTTATAGTCGGGAAGAAAACAGCGGTTGTATACCTCGTTAACCAGACGCAGGAGGTCATAGTCGCTCTTGTCGAAATAAAGCCGGGACAACTTCTCCTCATCCCCGCAATTAAAGCTGAATCTGTAACTCATAGGATCGGCTCGATTTGTAGATTACGCGAAAACGCGGAGCGCGGGATAGGTTTTAAGGCGGGCGGTATCAGCGGGAATCCAACCCGAGCATCTCCACCACCCTGTCTCCGGCCAAGCGGGCATACTCACTATCGGAATGTCCGTTTCGCTCATTTTCCGAAATAAGCGTCTGCGGCCTGTTGACCATGTCCTTATCCGGGACAATCTCATATCCTGGAGGGAACTCATTGTTGAAGTACATCTCCTGAAAACCGATGAACTTTAGCATGTGCGCGGTAGCATCCAGAACAGCCTCTTCTTCCGGGTGCAGCATTTCCGCCCGGACCGCTTTTTTAAGCCCGGCCAGACACTCCCCGCCCTGGGTGCAGGCAATATGACCATGCCTGTTGGCCAGGAGCATGCCTTCAATTATTTCCTGCTCCGAAACCTGAATTACATTAAAGGACTGGTCCCCGGCAATATACTCATATTCATCCACTAATGCACGGACCCGGGGGAAGGACACCGGATTGCCGATCATGGCCGCCTGGGCCACGCTGGGACGAACTGAAACCGGCCTGTATTCCCGCTCACCCTTTTGGGCCCGGTAATATCTGTAAACCGGGTCGGCATGCGCTGTCTGCACCCCGAAAATACGGGGGAGCTTACGGATAATGCCCAAATCATGCATCTTCAAAAACCCGCGCATAATCGCGGTTATATTCCCGGCATTGCCGATGGGAACGAACACCGCCTTGGAGCCCACATCCCAATCATACCACTGCGCGATCTCGTATGCATAGCTTTCCTGCCCGAGTATCCTCCAGGCATTCTTGGAATTCAAAAGTGCTACCCGATAGTTGTCTGCCAAGTACTCCACGACTCTCATGCAGTCGTCAAATACACCGCCCACTTCCAGGACAAGAGCGCCGCTGCCCAGAGGCTGAGCCATTTGCTGCGGGGTGACCTTGCCTTCGGGCAGAAGCACCACAGTCTGCACTGCATCCCCGGAATACGAGCCGTAAAGGGCTGCGGAAGCCGAAGTATCCCCGGTGGAGGCACAGATGGTCAACACCTTGTCCCAGCCCTTTTCCCGGACCAGCTTGTGCAGAAAGCTGAAAGCACAGGCCATCCCCCTATCCTTGAAAGAGGCACTCGGGTTCTGGCCGTCGTTCTTGTAGGCAAAGTCGAAGCCAATTTTTTCCCGCAATCCGGATGAAGCGGGGATAATCGGGGTATTTGCCTCTCCGATATATACGATATCCTCTCTTTCCAGGACCGGAGCAATGAGTTCATAGAAACGGAATATCCCTTTCAGGCGGCTGTCCTTGCTGGCCATCCTGGAATCAAACGTATCCCTCCACTCCCGGCCGGAAATCTCTTTCAGCCGGGCAAAATTTTTGTCCCGAAGCAAAAACACGCCCCCGCACTGCGGACAGGTATAATAGAGCTCGTCCATGGGAAAGACCCGGCCGCAACCCAGGCATACGTATTCCAGCTCCCCGCGGTATTCAGGAAAATCAGGCATTTTAACCTCCGCTGATCAAAAAATTATATCCGCGGCCACTCCGGCCAGAAGGAGCAGGGAAACCACTCCGTTCAGGGTGAAAAAGGCCACGTTTATCCGGGAAAGATCGTTCGGGGAAATTATAAAGTGCTCCAATAAAAGGATGAGCGTGGTTATTCCCCAAGCAATAAAATACCACGCCCCGGCTCCGGCCAGCACCCCGGCCAGCCCTAAAAAAAGGGCCGCATTCACATGGCAAAACCCGGAAAGGGCAAAGGCGGTTTCCAGGCCAAAGTCCGCAGGCAGGGAATGCAGGCCGACTTCCTGGTCAAACTCGGTGTCCTGGGCCGCATACAGGATATCAAACCCGGCCACCCAGAAAAGCACTCCCAGAAAGAGGCTAATGTAGGCCGGATGCCACACCGGATCAAAGGCGATCCATCCGGCTATGGGAGCCAGGCCGAGGACTGATCCGAGAATAAAATGGCAGAGCCAGGTAAATCTCTTGCTCAGGCTGTAGACAGAAACCCAGATAAGCGCCGGCACGGACAGAACCAAACAAACCGTATTCAAAAAGGCGCAGGCAAGGATAAACACCGCCGCGCAGACAAGGATAAAGATCCAGGCCTCGTGCAGGGCTATTTCTCCGGTGACCAGCTGCCTGCCCCGGGTGCGGGGATTCTGGCGGTCGAACTTGAGATCGGCCGCCCTGTTCACGGTCATGGCCACGGACCTGATCGCGACCATGGCCACGGTCAAGGCGATAAACACCCGCCATCCCGGCCAGCCGCCCGCTGCCCAAAGGCATCCTATATAGGCAAAGGGCAGGGCAAATACCGAGTGTTCGATCTTTATCATCCTGGCCACCAAGGCCAGTCTGCCCGGCAGGGTAAACGCGCTTTTAAAGGCCATCCGCTTACTCCACTATAACCCGCAGAAAATTCTTTTTGCCCACCTTGAGCACATATTTCCCCGGAGGAAGTGTAATATAAGGATCATTCAGCTTGTCCCCCTCATATATGCCCACCGCATTTTGCTTGCAAAGCCTTTTTATCTCGCTGTTGGACTTATACAGACCGCTTTTATGCACTATATCCAGTATCCTGTTCTCACCGTCCCTGGTGGACACCCGACACTCGGGCATTTCTTCGGGCAGCTGATGCTTGGAGAACACCTCCCGGAAAGCCGCTTTCTCCCTTTCCGCGATCTCCGGGGAATGAAAACGGGCCACCATTTCCCGGGCCAGCTCTTCCTTGCACTCCTTGGGATGCAAGTCCCCGGAAGCCACCTTTGCCTGCATTTCCCCCACTTCCTCAAGGGAATAATCGGAAAGCAGTTCATAGTAGCGCCACATGAGTTCGTCGGAAATGGACATTAGCTTGCCGTAGATGTCCCGGGGCTCCTCGCGGATACCCACATAATTGCCCAGGGATTTGCTCATCTTCTGCACCCCGTCCAGGCCTTCCAAAATGGGCATGGTCAGGATAACCTGGGCTTCCTGGCCGTATTCCCTCTGCAGGGTACGGCCCATGAGCAGATTGAATTTCTGGTCGGTCCCGCCCAGCTCCACGTCCGCCTCCAGGGCCACGGAATCATATCCCTGAATCAGGGG
>CAZTKE010000040.1:0-3919 GCA_964614055.1 uncultured Desulfovibrionales bacterium
GCCCCTTGGCGATATGGTGCATGGCCGCAATCCCGGTTCCCCCGCCCACGCAGACAACGCGGCCCTTTTTCTCGATTTGGGTCGGCTTGCCCAAGGGACCGCACAGATCAAGTATTTCATCCCCTTCGGTAAGGGTCTCCAGAAGGGCGGTACTCTTGCCCAGAACCAGATAGACAATGGTTATCGTTCCTTTCTCCGGGCTTTTGTCCGCGATGGTCAGGGGTATGCGCTCCCCGGTTTCGCTTAAGCGCAAGACGACAAAATTTCCCGGTTTGGCCTTGCCCGCTATTTCCGGGGCCCGGACGGTCATTTCACTGACCCTGCCCGGTATCAATCCCCGTTTCTTGACTATTGTATTGGCCATAGGCTAAGCTCCGTTTATAGCTGCAAAATGAAATAAACCGCTGTTTTTCCCGCCGGAGGGAAACAGGGTTAACCCGTTTATTTTAACGGCATAAAAAAATTAAACATGATTACCCAAGCCACAGCCCAGAATTCTCCCGCTTCCGCCTACGCCAGGGTGCAGAGGGATACAGCGCCCAAACCGCCGGCTGACGCGGCCTTGCGGGAAAAGAACTATTCCCTGCGGATGGGCCGGCTGCGCCTTAAATATTCCACCCGGGAGCCGTATCAAAGTCCGGATGCGGGACAGAAGGCCATCCCCGCGGACAAGGACTTCTCCCACACCTTACAGGCCGTCGGCGAGGAAAAAAAGATCCTTTTCTCTCTGCGCAGCCATGAACCGGGGTCCCCTGCGGTCTCCAGACCGGCCGCCTGCCGGGCATACGCGGCCCAGGAAAAGGCCCCGCTCGGAGCGAACAGGCATATGCTCAGCTTTTTTGTGTAAAAAACCGCACGCCCAAGTCCGATTACATCAAACCCTTCTTGCGTACCGCCCAGGATTTTCCGGCTTTTATCCCCAATCCAAAAACAAATTCAATCCAGGCGGTTTTTTAAAGGATTGCCTTTGTCATATCCGTCTGAATGGATTTAGCTGACTGCCCGAAATTCCGTGCCAACCAGACCGCTCAAAAATCTAAAAGGGCGAGGCGACAAAAAGTTCAAGGTCGCAGCGTACTTATCCGTGGTCAAGAGCTTGAACTTATTTAAGCAACGCAGCCGTTGGGATATTTAGGGCGGCCCGTTAGTCCTTTATCAAATCCTCGATCTTTTCCATGGCCTTTTTAAGGCCGTCTACGTTGGGTCCCCCGGCCTGGGCCAGATCCGGGCGTCCGCCCCCGCCCCCGCCGATCTCCGAGGCCACTTCCCGGATCAGACCGGGAGCGGTGAAACGGTCTTGCAGATCCTTGCTCACGTATAAAATGAGCATGGCCTTGCCCTCCTGACGCGTTCCCAGAAGGACGATCCCGCTTTTGATTTTTGAGCGCAGGTCATCCACGCTCTTGCGCAGCCCGTTTGCATCCGGCACGTCCACTTCCCGGGCCAAAAGGTTGATTCCGGCCACTTCCCGGAATTCCGCCAAAAGATCCTCGCCCTTGGAGGAAGAGAGCTTGTCCATAAGGATCTGCTTCTCCCGGGTAAGGGACTTGACCTGCTCCTGAAGGGCGTTTACCCGCTGCGGCAGCTGCTCCGGGGCCACGCGCAAAAGCCCCTGCATGTCCCGGACACGGGAGCGCATTTTGCGCCAGTAGGCAAGGGCCTCCCATCCGGTCAGGGCCTCTATTCTGCGCACACCTGCGGCCACCGCCTCCTCGGAGACTACGCACATGCTCCCGGCCTGCCCGGTGGTCTGCAAATGCGTGCCCCCGCAGAGCTCCATGGATACTCCGGGGACGCTTATCACCCGGACATCATCGGCGTATTTCTCCCCGAAAAGGGCCAAAGCCCCGTTTTCCACGGCCCGGGGATAGGGCATGACCTCTTCGCGGACTTCGTGATTGGCCAGGATATGCGCGTTTACCTCTTCCTCGATTTTTTCCAGCTCTTCCGAGGTAACCGCCTGGATATGGGTAAAATCAAAGCGCAGACGCTTCTCGTCCACCAGGGAACCGGCCTGGCGGACATGCTCGCCCAGGACATTGCGCAGGGCGGCATGCAAAAGATGGGTCGCGGTATGGTTGCGGGCCGTGGCCACTCTCTTGCCTTCCTCCACTTCCAAATCCGCTTCCTGATCCACGGCGATCTCCCCGCGGACCACTTTCACCGCATGCACGATGAGCTCCGGGGCCGGATTCTGGCAGTCGCTTACCTGGCAAACCCCGGTGTGAGTACTGATCTGTCCCCGATCTCCGACCTGTCCGCCGGATTCGGCGTAAAAAGGTGTCCGGGAACAGACCACATAGCCCTTTTCGCCCTTGCCCAGGCTGGATTTAGTCTCCCCGTTTTCGGAAGTCAGAAAGACAATCCGGCCGGTGGCCTTCAGCCCAACATAGCCCACAAACTCGGTGCTAAGACCCTGCTCCAGAAGGGTGGCGAACCGCGCGGACCAGTCCTTTTCCCCGCTGCCTTTCCAGGCCGCCTTGGCCCTTTCCTTTTGCTCGCGCATGCAGCGGTTGAACCCCTGTTCATCCACGACAAAACCCTGTTTTTCAGCCACATCATTGACTATGTCCAGGGGAAAGCCGAAAGTATCGTAAAGCTTGAACGCGGTTTCCCCGGAGACGGTATCTCCGCCGCTTTCCCGCAGATCCCTGAGGGTCTCCTCCAAAAGCCCGAGGCCCTTGTCCAGGGTGCGGCCGAACCTCTCCTCTTCCTGAAAAACCACCTTGCCCATAAAACTGCGGCTGGCCTCCAGTTCGGGATAGGCATGGCTCATCTCGTCTATCACCTGGGCGCAGGTCTGGTGCAGAAAAGGATCATCCAGCCCCAGAAGACGGCCGAAACGAAAGGCGCGGCGGATGAGCCGGCGCAGGACATACCCCCGACCTTCATTGGAGGGCAGGATCCCGTCGCTGATCATGAACGCCACCGCCCGGCTGTGATCGGCTATAACCCGCAAGGCCGTATCCGTGTCCTCGTCCCGGCGATATTCCACGCCCGCCTTGTCCGCGGCCGAGGAAATAAGACCGGTAAACAGGTCGGTATCAAAATTGGAATAAACACCCTGGCACACCGCGGCTATCCGTTCCAATCCCATCCCGGTGTCAATGCTCGGACGAGGCAGGGGATGCATTTCTCCCCGCTCGTCGCGGTCGAACTGCATGAAAACCAGGTTCCAGACCTCCAGATAGCGGTCGCATTCGCATTTGCCGATTCCGCAGTCCGGACCGCAGGCCATTTGCTCTCCCTGGTCATAGTGGACCTCGGAGCAGGGGCCGCAGGGCCCGGTGTCGCCCATGGACCAGAAATTGTCCTTTTCCCCCAGGCGGAATATGCGCTCCGGAGGGACCCCGGCCACTTCCCGCCACAGATTTTCCGCCTCGTCGTCGTCCTTGTACACGGTAATATACAGCTTATCCGCGGGCAGCCCGACCTCCGCGGTTAAAAACTCCCAGGCGTAGCCTATGGCCTCTTTCTTGAAATAATCCCCGAAAGAAAAATTGCCCAGCATCTCGAAAAAGGTATGGTGACGTGCGGTGCGGCCGACGTTTTCCAGGTCGTTGTGCTTCCCGCCCACGCGCAGGCTCTTCTGGGAAGTGACCGCCCGGTCATAGTCCCGCCTGTCCTGCCCCAGAAAGACCTTCTTGAACTGGACCATGCCCGCATTGGTAAAAAGCAGGGTAGGGTCC
Source organism: uncultured Desulfovibrionales bacterium (assembly GCA_964614055.1). Lineage (GTDB taxonomy): Bacteria > Desulfobacterota > Desulfovibrionia > Desulfovibrionales > Desulfonatronovibrionaceae > CAYNNQ01. The sequence continues at coordinate 3,690 of CAZTKE010000040.1, forward strand.
TCCCTGGGCACAAGCGGGGAACTGGGGACAATCCTGTGCCCCTTGTCCTCAAAGTACTTGAGAAAGCTTTCCCGGATATTGTTTGCACTAGGCCGATTCACTTTGCTCTTCCTTTTCCTTGCTCTCGTCTTGCTTTTGCGCCTCTTCCTTTACTCCGAGCTTGACCAAAAGTTCATCCTCGATTTTCTGCCTAAGCTCCGGGTTCTCCTTGAGCATGAGACGGACATTGT
>CAZTKE010000040.1:4019-6556 GCA_964614055.1 uncultured Desulfovibrionales bacterium
GCATTTCCCCCGGTGGTGGTCTCCGGGCTACCGTAGCCCATCATCCCTATCTTCATCCGGATCTGGTTGATAAACACCAAACCGGTGCGGGACTTATGAATGGTCCCGGTAAGCTTGCGCATGGCGTGGGACATGAGTCTGGCATGGCCGCCCACCTGGGTCTCGCCCATGTTCCCTTCCAGTTCGGCCTGGGGTATGAGCGCGGCCACGGAATCCACCACCACCACGTCCACTCCCCCGGAACGAACCAGAAGATCGGCGATCTCCAGGGCCTGTTCCCCGTAATCCGGCTGGGAAATAAGCAGTTCCTCGGTATTGACCCCCAGTTTGCGGGCATAAGTCACATCCATGGCGTGTTCCGCATCGATAAACGCGGCCACGCCGCCCTGTTTCTGGGCCTCGGCGATTATCTGCAGGGCCAAGGTGGTCTTGCCCGAGGATTCCGGGCCGTAGATCTCGGAGACCCGCCCCCTGGGGATTCCGCTTATTCCCAGGGCGATATCCAGGCCGATGGACCCGGTGGGAATGGACGGTACGGACTGATGTGCCCCGTCGGACAAGCGCATGACCGATCCCTGGCCGTATTTGCGCTCAATGGTCCCGATGGCAGTTTCCAGGGCCTCTTTCTTCATATCTTCCGGGCTCATGCTTGATTTCTTGGCCATAATACTCTCTCCCAGCTCTTTAATTGGCTGTTTTTAAACGTGCGATTGTTCACCGGGCGTTTCCCGCGCAAACACCGGGAGGTGAATAACCGGCATACACCTTAAAAATTTGTGGACATCAAAAAAGCAGACTAGCTTTTTTGCCTTTGCCTGACAAGCGGGGCTCGCGGGCGGGGAGAAACCGCAGGCACGCCCCCGGCGCGGGCCGGGATCAATCCTTGATTTTCTCGATGCTGGCGTAGGCGCTGTGGTTGTGTATGGACTCATAACTCTCCACCTCCAGGGAAAACCAGGTCACCAGGGGATGCTCCTCCAGCCGGGCGGCCATGCTCCGAACCACGTCCTCGACAAAGGCCGGATTGGAAAATGCGTGCTCGGTTACATATTTTTCATCCTCCCGCTTGAGCAGGGGATACACCGGAGAGGAGCCCGCCTCCTGGGCCATCTCGATCAGCTCCTCCAGCCAGAAAAACCCGGTAAATCCGGCCTGGGCCCGGATAAGCGCCCTTTGGCTGTGCGCCCCATCCTCACTTATGGCCAGGGAACAGGGGCAAACGGTCATCACCGGGACCTCAGCCCCGATGCTCAAACGCAGCTCACCGCCTTCAAGCTGACCGCTGACAAAACAGGCATAGTCCATCAAAAACTCATTCCCACTCTTCGGGGCCCGGCGGGGAAGAAAATAGGGGAACGCGAACCGTATATGCGCCCGGCGGGCGTTCAGCCTGGAGCACACGTTGTCCAGCAGGCTGTACAGGCTCTTGTAGGTCAAAAAACCTTCCCAGGAACTCAAGGCCTGCATGAACCGGCTCATATGCGTTCCCTTCATGCTCCCGGGCAGATCAACGCTTGTGTCCACGCTGGCCACGGTGTCCTGGCGCCCCTTGGATCTGTCCTGGACCACCAGGGGAACCCGCAGGTTTTTGATCCCCACCCGGTCTATGGACAACGGCACCTCGGAAGGGCCGTTCTGCACATCCTGCATCACACAAGGTCCTTGCCGGTCGTGGTCAGACTGAGCTGGCCGTGCTTCACCCCACGGGTGGCGGTCAGCTTATCCGCGGTCTCCTTGATCCTTGAGCCCTGCCCCTTGAGGACGATCACTTCCAGACAGTTGTCATGGTCCAGATGGATGTGCATGGAAGTCACGATCACATCCAGATAATCATGCTGGATCTCGGTCAATTTCTGGGAAAGATCGCTTTTGTGGTGATCATAGACCAGAGTCAGGGTGCCCACGGCTTCCTTGTCCGCATCCTCCCACTCCTTTTGCACCAGGGTATTGCGGATGAGATCGCGTATGGCCTCGGAACGGGTCTGATAGCTGCGTTCATTGCACAAGTCGTCGAATTTATTCAAAAGATCCAGATCAAGAGATACCCCAAAACGTATTGTCTTGCCCATATATCCTCCCTTTCACCGCTATTTACACTCATGCCCGCGGTGCAGCATGCGCAGGGTTATTTCCCCTTTCTGCCCCCCGCTTTTTACTGTTTTTCCGCCCAGGGAACGCACCTTCCAGCCGGCACGACGCAGCCAGGGCCACGCCTCTTTGCCGACCTCCCGCTTTGGATCGGCGAAAACCGCCGTTCCCCCGGGTTTAAGAACAAGATCCACCAGTCGGGAAACAGGTTCAAAAAAGCGGGCCTCGTAAAATATATCCGCTGCCCAGACAAAGTCAAAACTTGATTGTCTGAATCCCGGATTCCTCCAGTCCATGCACACCGCAAACGGCTCCGGAACCCGATTTCCCCTCGCGTTTATTCGGGCGAACTTGAGGGCGTCCGGATTATTGTCCACGGCGGTCACTCCGGCCCCGCACTCGGCCGCGGCCAAGGCGGTAAGCCCCAGACCGCAGCCCAGATCCAGACA
>CAZTKE010000040.1:6656-11210 GCA_964614055.1 uncultured Desulfovibrionales bacterium
TCTTCCCGGTCCACGCGGAAGATAACCTCCCGGCCGACCATTTTCCGGGCCAGTTCGGACCTGGAGGTGACTTCCCGCACCGGCTTTTGTTCCACCACCCGCCCCTGCCTTAAAATGGCCACGTCATCAGCTATGCGCAGCACTTCCTCCAGCTTGTGGCTGATAAAAACAACCGCCTTGCCCTGCTCGCGCATCTTTTGCACCGCGGCAAAAAGCTGGGTGATCTCCTCCGAAGTGAGCACTGTGGTCGGCTCATCCAGGATAAGTACGGAATTGCGCCGCAAAAGGAGCTTTAAAATCTCCACCCGCTGCTTTTCGCCCATGGACAGGTCACGGACCATTTTCTCCGGATCCACCTTGAGTCCGAACTCCCGGCCCAGGCTCTTTACCTCGGCCTTCATTTTATCCGGATGCAGCCAGGTGGAAGGGACCTGTCCCAGAAACATATTCTCGGTCACGCTCATATTGTCCGCGAGCATGAAATGCTGATAGACCATGCCGATCCCGGCGCGGATCGCGTCCCGGGATCTTTTGAACTCGGTCTTTCGCCCCTTGATCCGGATATGCCCGCTGTCCGGAGTAAGCATCCCGGCCAGGATGCTCATAAGCGTACTCTTGCCCGCGCCGTTCTCCCCCAAAAGGGCCAGAACGCGTCCGGGCCTGATATCCAGGCTTATATCCCGGTTGGCCTGAACGCTGCCGAAGGATTTGCAAATATTTTCCAGGGAAACCAGGGGGACTTCTTTATCTTCCCGCATTAATCCTCCCGGGCCATTCCCACGAGCGGCTGCACAAAACAGGATTCCGAATCCCAGGGGAAAAGGATCCAAGTATCCTGACTGACCTCGGTGATGAATGTATCCACCAGGGGTTTCCCGGACGGCTTGGCATAAACACTGGCAAAATGCGCCCCGGGAAGCATCTCCCGGACCACCCGGGCGGTGCTTCCGGTGTCCACCAGGTCGTCGATTATCAAAAGGCGCATATCCGGATTGAGTGCCTTTTTTAGGACGCGCAGCTCCCCCTGCTCCTGCCAGTCGTAGCTGGACACGCATACCGTATCCACGAACCTTATTTCCAGTTCCCGGGCAACTACAGCAGCGGGGACCAGCCCGCCCCGGGTCACGGCCACTATGCCCTCAAAGGGCTTTTCATGCACCAGCCTCCAGGCCAAAGCCTTGGCATCCCGGTGCAGCTGTTCCCAGGAAACCGGATATGTTTTTTGGTATCTGCTCTTTATCATTTGCCAGTCTCCGGGGTCATTCCTCGGGTTCGGCATTCACGCCCAGCCCGGCCGGGGCGGCGTAAATGCGTCCTTTTTTATAGGAAAAGACAAGGACCACGATGGTCAACACATACGGGAGCATCAACAGAAACGAAGAGGGTAGATCGGTGCCCATGGCCTGAACGCGGAGCTGAAAGGCCATGATACCGCCAAAAAGATAGGCCCCGCCGATGGCCCGGAAAGGACGCCAGAAAGCGAAAATAACCAAAGCCACGGCTATCCATCCCCGGCCGCCGCTTAGATCCGAGGTCCACATATGGGTATAGGCCAGAGACAAATAGGCGCCGCCCAAACCGACCAAAAATCCGCCCAGCATGGTGCCCAGCCACCTGTAACCGGTCACGCTGATTCCGGCTGATTTGGCCGCTTCCGGGTGTTCTCCCACCGCCCGCAGGCGAAGCCCCCACTTGGTCCGGCTCAAAAAGACAAAAACCAGCAGGGGAAGAAAATAGGATATGTACACAAGGGCATCCTGGCTGAAAAGCACCCGGCCCAAAAACGGGATTTCGGAGAGCAGGGGCACGGAAAACCCGTCAAATCCCGGGGCCTCCTGCCCGATAAACGGGGTGCCCAAAAAATTGGCCACACCGGTCCCCAGGATGGTCAGGGCCAGTCCGGACACAACCTGATTGCCCATGAAATTGACGCAGACAAGCGCGTGTACGCCGGAGAAAAGAGCGGTCACCGCCCCGGCCGCTACAAAGCCCAGCCAGGGAGAGCCGGTCTGCTGACAGACCAGGAATCCGCCCAGGGCCCCGACCAGCATCATCCCTTCCACGCCCAGATTAAGGACTCCGCCTTTTTCGGTTATAATCTCCCCCAGCGTGGCCAGGAGTATCGGTGTCCCGGACTGCACAGTGGCCGCCAGAAGGGGGACAATCATCTCCAGAATCATCCCTGCACCCTCTTTATGCGGTAGTTGAGGAAAAATCCCCCGGCCAAAACGCAGATTAGGATAAGTCCTTCCATGATATCCCCGAACGCCGCCGGGATCTGCATCTCCAGTTGCAGGTTCTCCACTCCGACCATGAGCGCGGCCAGGAGATAGGAGGCCACGCCGATCCGGAGCGGACTCAGCCGGGCCAGCCAGGCCACGACTATGGCCGTGTATCCGTACCCGGACATGACACTGACCTCCAGCCTGTTCAGGTTGGAGGAGGCCTCCAGGAACCCGGCCCACCCGGCCAAAGCCCCGCTTACGGCCATGACCAGAAGGACCAGACCGGAGTAGGGAATGCGGGCATACGGGGCGGATTTGGGATTTTCCCCGGCCGCCTTGAGCTCGAACCCAAGCCGGGTGAAACGGAAAAACACGCTCATGAGCACGCCGACAACCACGCACAGGACTATGCCCCAGCTAACGGAAGTCCCGGGGATATCCGCAACTATGGCCGAGTCCGAAAACGTGGCGGTCATGGGAAACCCGAAGCCGGCGGAATCTTTCCACGGACCGAACACCAGAAACTCGAGCAAAAGTATCCCGATATAGTTCATCATCAGGGTGACAATGATCTCGTTCACCCCCAGGCGCACCTTTAAAATCGCGGGGACAAGGCCCCACAACGCGCCCAGGAATGCGGAACAAACCGCCATCAGGGGCAAAAGCAGAAACCAGGGCAGCCCGGGAAAGGTAAGAGCGGCCCAGGCGCTTCCGATCGCGCCCAGGGCGAACTGGCCCTCGGCCCCGATATTCCAGATAAGGAGCCTGAAGGCCATGGCCACGCCCAGGGAACACAGATAAAGGGGAACCGCCTTTACCAGGGCGTCTTCCAGGGCATAAGAAGATCCGAACGCCCCGGAGAAAAGGACCGTCAATCCCTGCACCGGTGACTTTCCCTGCAGGGCGAGCATGAACGCGCTGACCCCCAGGGCCACGGCCAGGGCCCCGATAAGGACTGCGGGGCCCCGCAGGACCCCTTTATCCTCACTGTGGACAACGCGCCATTTTTTCATTCCAAAATCCCGGACAGAAGTTTAAGCGAAAGGTACAGCTACTCGGTTGTTCCCACAACTCCCTGAACGAACCAGTCCATGCTCCAGATCTCTTTGTCCGTGGCTGTTTCCCCCGCCGGGATGCGCACCTTTCCGGACTGGTCCCGGACAGGACCGGAAAAGACATGTTTTTCTCCGGAGGCGATCTTATCTTTGGCCGCCATCAGTCTTTGTTTTTCCTTCTCGGTTACATCCTGGTGCAGGGGGGCGATGCCCACAACACCTTCATCCAAACCGTACCAGATATCCCGGCTCTCCCAGGTCCCGTTTTGGACGTTTCTTACGACTTCCTTGAATATCGGGGCCCAGTTCCATACTGCTGAAGTGAGATGGGCCTTGGGTGCTATCTTGCTCATGTCCGAATTGTATCCGATGGAATAGGCCCCGGCTTGCTGGGCCGCCTCCTGCGGAGCGGGAGAATCCTGATGCATGGCGATCACGTCCGCTCCCACATCCAGAAGACTCTTGGCCGCTTCCTTTTCCGTGGCCGGGTCGTACCAGGTCTTGGTCCAGACCACTCTTACCTCGGCCTCGGGATTTACGGCCCGCACTCCCAGGGTAAAGGCGTTTATGCCCCGGATTACCTCCGGGATGGGATAAGCGGCCACATATCCCAGGGTGCCCGACTCGGTCTTCATCCCGGCGACCAGACCAGTGAGATACCTGGCCTGGTACATGCGGCCGAAATACGTGCCCACATTATCCGCCCGCTTGTACCCGGAACAATGCATGAAAACCGTGTCCGGAAAATCCTTGGCCACCCGCTGCACCGGGTCCATGTACCCGAAGCTGGTGGCAAAAATTATATCATAGCCCTTGCGGGCCATATTGCGGATAACCCGTTCCGAGTCGCTGCCCTCGGGCACGGCCTCGACATAGGAAGTGCTGACCCCTTCCATTTTCTCCACTTCCTTGCGGCCCAGATCCTGGGCATAGGAATAGCCCTCGTCTCCTACAGGGGAAACGTACACAAATCCCACCTTTAGATCCTTGCCCCAGGCCCCGGCCGGAACCAGCATAACCGCCAGAAGAACAAAAAACAAAATTTTACGCATATAAAATACCTCCATTGCTTTTAGAAGCTGATACTCTTAAAACTTTATGCCTGAGTAGGCAAGGGTTGGTTGCCCGCGCTTCCCCGCCCCGGGTCGAAGATATCCCTGGATTTTGCTGTATTTACAAACCGCTTATAATTGGAAAAATTGAATTAAACCGCTCTTTGCCCGGGAATGGCGTATAGCCCTTTGAGCAAACCATACGAAAACAAAAACCGGCAA
>CAZTKE010000041.1:0-11160 GCA_964614055.1 uncultured Desulfovibrionales bacterium
TGTCGATCACCGGCTGGTCGTTCATTGCCGAATGGATGGTCGTGGTTACGCCGTTCTCGATCTCGTAATGTTGGTCGAGCAGGTCGAGGATGGGAACGATGCAGTTGGTGGTGCAGGAGCCGCAGGAGACGATCCGATGGCCGGGTTTCAGGTGCCTACTGTTGAAACCGTGGACGATGGTGGCATCTATGTCCGCATCTGCGGGCTGTGAAAAGAGCAACCGTCGCGCACCGCTGGCCAGGTGGCGCTCAGCGGTGGGGCGATCGGTAAAGGTACCCGTGCATTCGAAAACAAGATCGACATCCAGCTCCTTCCAGGGCAGATCCCCGGGGCTTCTCTCGTTCAGTGCCCGGATGCGGTCTCCGTTGATCAGCAGGTGGCTGCCGTCGTTCCTCACCTCCACGGGGAAACGGCCATGGGTGGTATCGTAGCGTGTCAGATAGGTTAAAGTGTCGAGGTCGGACAGTTCGTTGATCGCGACCACCTTCAGGTCGCTGTGGCGGCGACCGACATAGAGCGCCCGCAGGACGCTTTGACCGATGCGGCCATAGCCGTTAATGGCGATGCGGAATTTTGGGGCGGTTCTGGACATGGCGGCTCAAGCTCCTCTTGATCAACCAATCCCTTTGAATGGGAGCGTGAAAAAAACCGGCGAATGTCAGCAGGATATCCATCGCTTTTTACCCCGCACCAATTCGTGTTGTGGATTGATAGGTGAGGTCAAAGATTGTTTCTACATCATTCCATATGGCTATTCCTTAATTGCATTCTGGTGAACAGCAAACTCCTCATCGATCTCGAACAGATCCGGAGTCGAGCGATGGACGCCGATGCCGTGTTCCATCAGCAGCATCACAAGCTGTTCCCCGTTCATCAGGGCGATGGGAGTTTTGTCTGCCTGGGCGGCTTCCTTGACGGCTCCTGGGCTGAAGTCGCTGGTGGTGATGATCAGGCCTTGCTCGTGCGCCCCCAAACTGCCGCGCACCTGCTGTACCACCGGAGCCTGGATGTTGTTCTTGAGCTTCCATTTCTTGACCTGGACGGCCATCTTGATGCGGACCACGTCACCAACCACCAGGATGCCCCGGACATCGATGCCGCCGTCGCCGCTGAGCTTGGTCACCTCGACCATCTCGAAACCCATCTCCGCCAGCAACTGCGAGATAAGCTCCTCGAACTCGTCGGGCTTCATGGCCAGCAGTCGTTCGCGCAAGGCCTTTCGAACCTGGTGGTTGTGCTGCTCGATTTGGAACGCGAGACCTCGCCCCATCCACTGGCTCAAGCCCACATAGCCACGGCCGTGTTGAACGAAACGAGGACGCTCACCGCGTTTCTGCTGGCGCTTGATCTCGGTGATCACCTGGGCGTACATGGTGGCTTCCGGCGTTTTGCCACCTGTCACCAACCATCCTTTCACCAGGGCCTTCTCGGTTATCTCCTTGTAGTGCATCGGCTTCTTGCCGCCGAACTCCTCAAGCACTTTCTGAGCACAATCAGTGAACGAAAAACCAGCGCTTGCAGGGGTAGGTTTTGGAGTCTCTTGGACGGCCGCAGGAACAGGCCCAGCCCCGCTCGGTATTTCAGTGGAATCCCGAAGCGCGAAGGTCTGAGGACCGACCTTTACAAAGGGTGACTTGTCTCCGTTGTTCTTGATGTCGGAGTAGAGCCGGGCGCTGACAGTGGCGTCTGGGGTTTTCCCATCGGACTGCCAGAGACCGGCAGCCATGATTTGCTCGGCGATATCCTTGGCGTGCAGCGCCGTTCGGGCCTGCTGTAAAATCTGAATGGCGGCCGTTTTAACGTCCATGGTGTCCCCCATCTGCTTCTGCCAGTCTCGCCGTCATCGTCATGTCCTCAGATCAGGCCGAAGAAACGCTCGAAGAACGCACCCAGCTTGTCCAACACCGTTTGCTTCTTCACTGCATGGCCGTTGTTTTTGTTGAACCTTGAAACCGGCGGCAGAATCTTCGTGATGGCGGTGCCGGTGGCAGGGATCGCGCCGTCCCGGAACGCGTTGTCAACAAACGCCTTCGTCTCGTCTTCGTTGAGACCTTCATCCGCGATGATCCGGTCAAGTTCCTCCGCCTTTTTGGTGGTAATGAATGCGACCCATTCCGCATCGACCTTGGCTTTCGTGGAGACGGAATCCACAAACTGTTCGATGAGGTCTTTTTTGTTGCGCAAGCTGGGGCTGGCATTAATCGCACGTTCGATAGTCGCCCGGATCTCTTTGTCTTCGCCCGAGCCTTTCTTCTTCAGGTACTTTTCGACCAGCATCAGGATGTAATCAACGTTGATCTCGACCTGCTTGATCAGCTCGATCTCGAACACCACGTCGTCGTTGATCGACTCCTTTTCCGCTTCCGACGTGCTGCGGAACTCAGCGTACAGGTTAAGATACAGGCTCTGATAATCCTGGAAGTCGCGTTGGCTCAAGATTTCGTTGCCTGCGAAATCGTCGAATGCCGTAAGGATATTTTTCAGCCGCAAGATCGAGCCAAAGAGCTTGATAAACGCCTTCTGAGCCGCTTCGCCGACGATGGCTTTGCCGAGCGGAAACTTCTCGACCAACTCCTCGATCCGCTTCTGGTACTCCTTGTAGTACTCGTCGTAAGGTTTCAGTAGCACGATACCCTTGGCATCCTTGTTGCCGAACAGGGCCAAGGCGTCATTGGTTTCCTGTTCGAGATCGCGGAAGGAGACGATGTTGCCGTAGGTCTTGACCGAATTGAGGATGCGGTTGGTGCGTGAGTATGCCTGGACCAACCCGTGGGCACGCAGGTTCTTATCCACCCACAGGGTATTGAGCGTGGTGGCGTCGAAGCCGGTCAGGAACATATTGACCACGATCACCATATCCAGCTCGCGTTTTTTCAGACGCTGCGACAAGTCTTTGTAGTAGTTCTGAAACTTGTCGGCCGAGGTGTCGAAGCTGGTGCCGAACAGGGCGTTGTAGTCTTTGATCGCGGCATCCAGAAAATCGCGTGAGCTTTGATCAAGCCCTTCGGTTTCGAATTCCTCCTCGCTCAGAAGTCCATCGACTTCTTCTTCGTTGGCAGCAAAGCTGTAGATCAGGCTCACTTTGAGACGCCGTGCGGGCGGCAGCTCTTTTTCTTGCTCGGCAAATTCGGTGTAGTAGCGTTTGGCCGCGTCGATGGAGGCGGTAGCGAACAGCGAGTTGAATCCGACCAGCCGCTTGCCATCATGGCGGTAGCTGGCGCTGCGCTTGGTTTTCTGGTCGAAGTGCTCTCGGATATAGCTCACGACCTGCGTGATGCGTTCCGAGGCCAGCAGCGCCCGCTCCGTGTCGATGGCCGACACCTTTTTGTCCTTGATACTTGGGCGTGACTTGATCGTGTTGATGTAATCTATGCGGAAGGGCAGCACATTCTTGTCATTGATGGCATCGACAATCGTGTAGGTGTGCAGCTTGTCGCCAAAGGCCTGCTCAGTGGTGCGTCTGAGCGGGTTGCCGTGGCTCCCGGCGTTGTCGGCGAAGATCGGTGTGCCGGTGAAGCCGAACAAGTGGTAACGCTTGAAGACCCGGGTGATTTCGGCATGCATGTCGCCGAACTGGCTGCGATGGCACTCATCGAAAATCACCACCACATGTGCATCATAGACCGGGTGTTTTTTGTTCTTTGTCACGAAGCGGCTAAGCTTCTGGATGGTGGTAATGATGATGCGAGCGTTTGGGTTCTCCAGCTGCCGTTGCAACACCGCCGTCGAAGTGTTGGAGTTGGCCGCACCTTTTTCAAACCGCTCGTATTCGCGCATGGTCTGGTAATCCAGATCCTTACGGTCCACCACAAACAGCACCTTGTCGATCTCCGGCAGGCCCCGCGCCAGTTGCGCCGCCTTGAAACTGGTCAACGTCTTGCCGCTGCCGGTAGTGTGCCAGATATAACCGCCTGCGCTTGCTTTGCCCAGTTGCCGGTGGTTGGTGCTGGTCGCGATGCGTTGCAGAATCTGTTCAGCCGCCACGATCTGATAGGGCCGCATCACAAGCAGCTTACGGTCTACGTCGAACACGCAATACCGGGTCAGAATGTTCAACAGCGTGTGTTTAGCAAAGAAGGTCTTGGTGAAGCCTGTCAGCTCGGTGATGGGATGGTTCTTCGCGTCGGCCCACCAGCTGGAGAACGAAAAGCTGTTGGAGGTCTTCTGTCGCGAGCGTTTGCTTCGTTGTTCAGCCAGATGTCCGTCACGCACCGTGTTGCTGTAGTACTTGGTCAACGTGCCGTTGCTGATGACGAATAGCTGTACATACTCAAAGAGGCCGGAGCCCGCCCAGAAACTGTCACGCTGGTAGCGGTTGATCTGGTTGAAGGCCTCGCGGATGTCCACGCCCCGGCGCTTCAGCTCCACATGCACCATTGGCAGACCGTTGACCAACACCGTCACATCGTAGCGATTGGCCCGGTTAGCCCCGCCATCCCCCTGCGGCACCTCATATTGGTTGATGACCTGCAAGCTGTTGTTGTGGATATGCAGCTTGTCGATCAGGTAAATATTCTTGACCGTGCCATCGTCGCGCTTGAGCACCTGGATATGGTCTTCCTGGATGCGTGCAGTCTTTTCGACGATGCCATCATTGGCACTGGCAATACAGGTACCGAAAAAGCGCTCCCACTCGGCATCGGAAAAAGCGATCTTGTTGAGGGCTTCAAGTCGGAGGCGCAGATTGGCGACCAAATCGGCCTCAGAGGTGAGCGGCAGGTAATCATAGGCCTGCAACTGCAATTGCTTGATGAAGGCTTTTTCCAGCTCTGCCTCAGACTGATAGGCCGTCTCCCGGACCCTATCGGGCAGAAATTCGGCGACGACCGTGCTTTCGTTTGAGAGCGCAATCGGTTCGATTCGGTACTGGGTGAGGTCTTCGCTCATGCAGCCTCCCGGAAATCGAGCAAACGGTCGCGGTAGTGCTCGTACTGCTGACGGCGGGCTTTGATCTCGGCGGGCAGACCGCTCCCGAGGTCGTTCACCAGGGCGTCGAATTTATCGAGAATAGAAACGATGCGTTCCTGTTCTTCGGTCGGTGGAACTGGAATGCGAATTTTGGAAAAACCATCCATCAGGAGCGTGTTGACCTTGGTGCGAGCTACATACTTCGCCTTTTCTGCGATGAATGAAGTTGTTTGCATACAATAAGAAACGAACTTTGGATTCATCGAGTGACGGAATGCATAGCAGTGGTCATGTATCGCCACTTCTTCGGTGCCAATCCATGCGACAGCTTTGCCAACATCCTCGACAGTTTCGCCAACATCGGTAATCACCACATCACCTGGCTTAGCGAAACGCAAAGTAGCTTTCATCTCAGGCCGCACGTGTGAAATAACTTCATTCGCTGAAATCCCGTAGTGAGTGTAAATCTCGCCATAATGGATGCACCCGACTCCGTCCTCGACGTAATCCGCTTTTGTGAATCGCCGTCCGCGAATGAACTTGCCAATCTCACCCAAGGTCGCCCACCCTATTCTTGCTTGCTTGCGCTCGCTACGCTCGCGTCATCGAAATTCAAGAGCGCGTCGCGGTAGTACTGGTACTGCCGCCGACGCGCTTCCAGCTCAGCTTCCAGCTCAGCTTCCAGCTGGGTGAATGTGTCCAGTACTTTCACGATTTCGCGCTGTACTTCGATGGGCGGGACGGGAATGAGAAGCTTGGCCATGCTATCGCCTGAGACTCGCTTCACCTTGGTCCCGGTGATGTGACGTATTTTCTGTGATTGGAAATGTTCGGACTGAAAGAAGTACGCAACATACTTTGGTTCAAGCGAATGGCTATAAATGTATGCATCGCCGCTGATGGCAATGCTTTCCTTGCCCAGCCATGCGACAGCCTTGCAAACATCCTCGTCATTCTCGCTCGTTGTTGCGATAACGAGATCGCCGTTCTTTGCCTTTCGTAGCCGCTTGGCCAATTCTGGCGAAATAAACGACTTCGTTTCAGTCGCCCAAATGCCGTAATGCGTATAGACCTGCCCGTAGTGGATTGCACCAACGCCGATGTCAGCGAGGTCCTTCTTTTGAAGGCCATTGCCACGGACAAATTTACCTACAACGCCGAGTGTCTTGTACTCGACCCCGCTCGGGCACAACTCGGCAATCAATTCATCAATCCGGCTCATGGCTACAGCTCCTCCGTTTTGAATTCGCTATAGCCTTCATAGTAATAGCTCACATCAATCCCCTTCATAAACAGAGCACGGTCATCAATTCGGTCTGTAAGGGCCTGCTTGAGCAAGGCTTTAATTTCAACATCTTTCACCACACTGCGCTGCATGGCGGAGAGATATTCCTCCTTATCCACGAGGTTCCAATCAATCACCTGCCGGATTTCTTTTTTCAACAGCAGGTCCAGCCAGATGCGCGTGGCGCGTCCGTTCCCTTCCCTGAAGGGGTGGGCGATATTCATCTCCACATATTTTTCGACGATTTCATCAAAGCTGCCTTGCGCCATGGCGTCGATATGCTCCAGTGCTTGCTTGAGATACATCAGCGGCACAAATCGGAAGTTCCCCTTGGCGATGTTCACCTCGCGGATCTTGCCTGCAAAGTCATAAATATCTTCAAATAAATAGGCATGGATGAAGGAAAGCCCGGCAAAGGTGCCGACCTCCACCCTGTCAATATCGCCGGAGTCAAAAAGCTGCCTGGCCTTTTGCTTGCTGATTTTTTCCTCGGCCTTTGCCAGCTCCACCTGATTGGTGATGTTCAGTTTGTTTTCCAAAATCACCTTACACCCCCTTCCTGCCTGCATGCCGACAGGCATGCCATTCACGTTCAATCTGTTCGATGCCGGGCAGTCTGGTCTTCAAGGGTTCGAACAATTGTCCAACAGGCTGTTGGACAAATTCGATGTGCGGTCTTATCCCGCCGAATTCGATGGGCTTGGATTTACTCATACCTCTCCCCCTTCCAGATCGGCCACGATAGCGTCAATCTGCATCCTAAGTTCCGATTGCCTGGCAACGATGTGGGCTATTTCGGCGTTGAGGGTCTTGATGTCGATTGCTTTGCGCTCGTCTTTTTGCTCAACATAAGAGGAAACGGCAATGTTGTAATCGTTCTCGGCAATCTCAACGTTGTCCACCAGCCGCGCGAAGTGGTCGATGCTCTTGCGCCCGATATAGGCATCCAGAATTTTCTTCTGGTGGTCTTTGGTTAACTTATTCTTGTTGCCGTTGCGCATGAACTCGCTGGATGCATCGATAAACAGGGTGGCGTTGTCGTGTTTGGATTTTTTTAGCACGATAATGCAGGTGGCAATGGTGGTGCCGAAGAAGAGATCCGGCGGCAGCTGGATAACCGCATCGATGTAGTTGTTGTCGATCAGGTACTGGCGGATTTTTTTCTCGGCCCCACCGCGATAGAGCACGCCGGGGTACTCGACGATGGCCGCAGTGCCGTTCACCGCCAGCCAGCTCAGGATATGCATGGTGAAGGCGAGATCGGCCTTGCTCTTGGGGGCGAGCACGCCCGCAGGGGCGTAGCGCGGGTCGTTGATCAGCAAGGGGTTGGCGTCGCCATCCCATTTGATTGAATACGGCGGATTGGAGACGATGGCCTCGAAGGGTTCGTCGTCCCAGTGGGCGGGGTCGGTCAGCGTATCGCCGTGGGCGATGTCGAACTTTTCGTAATTTACGTCGTGCAGGAACATGTTGATCCGGCACAGGTTGAAGGTGGTCAGATTGATTTCTTGGCCGAAGAAACCTTGACGCACCTTATCGTGGCCCAACACCTTGGCGAACTTGAGCAGCAGTGAACCGGAGCCGCAGGCCGGGTCGTACACCTTGTTGACCTCACTCTTGCCGACCACGGTGATGCGGGCGAGCAGCTCGGAGACCTCCTGCGGGGTGTAGAACTCGCCGCCGGATTTTCCAGCAGTGGAGGCATACATCTGCATCAGGTATTCATAGGCGTCGCCAAACAGGTCGATGGTGTTGTGCGAAAATCCACCACCATTGCTCAATGGCAGGTCGCCGATGGCATCGAGCAGCTTCACCAGCTTTTCGTTGCGTTTGGCCACTGTGGGACCGAGCTTGCTTGAATTGACGTCGAGGTCGTCGAACAGTCCCTTGAAGTCGTCCTCACTCTCCGCGCCGATGGCGGAACCTTCGATATCGGCAAAGACGCGGCTCAGGGTCTCGTTGAGGTTGGCATCATGTCGCGCCCGCGCCTGTACATTGACAAAAAGTTCGGAGGGCAGGATGTAGAAACCCTTTTCCTTGACTGTCTCGGCGCGGCCGAATTCGGCATCTTCATCACTCAGTGTGGCGTAATCGAAGTCCGGATTGCCTGCCTTGCGCTCCTGCAAATTGAGGTAGCTGGTCAGATTTTCGGAGATGAAGCGGTAGAACAGCATGCCGAGCACATAGGTCTTGAAATCCCAGCCATCCACGCTGCCGCGCAGATCGTTGGCGATGCGCCAGATGGTTTTGTGGAGATCCGCGCGTTCGGTTTCCTTGTAGTTGTTCATTCTGCCTGATCCTGTCTGCTCTTGTCCGCCGCGCCGCCAGCCTTCACCCACTCGTCGACTTCGTCTTTCTTGAACTTCCAAAGACGGCCCATGCGATGTGCGGGCATCGCATGCTTGTCGATCCAGCGGTAAACGGTGTCACTGCTGACACCGAGGTACTTGCCTATCTCGTCTACTGATAACCAGCGGTCTTCCATCTCGGCCATTTCTCTATGTCCTCATGGGCAATTGGTTTTCTTGCCACGCCAGAGGCGGTAACGGGGATGCTGGGCGCAGCTTCCCCAACTTAAAATAGCTTCTAATATATTTAGGCAGGGAGCGATTGTCAAACGCTTTCGTCCGGATAAGGCCGCAAAGATAGGCTCACGGGCGTAACCACTGGCCACTGGCGACTCTTTCCGCGTAAGGCGGGCATGGCATCCAATAGGTCCAGGCTGGAATCGAGGTGCGACCGCATAGCACCGCCACCATCACCCGCTGGTACATGCTGTGCCCGCCGGGCCGGAAGCTTTCCAGCCGGTCGATGGGCGGCAGGTCGCGCTGCGGGTCGGTGAAGGTCACCAATTCTCCATGGATCAGATCCCAGTCGCCGGTCGGGCGTCCGAAGCGTGGTGTGCCGATCTCCTGCTGCCTGCGAGCGTCCGCCAGCGGGTCGGCGGTGCCCTTTGCCAGGACCAGACCCTCCGGCACTTCGAGGGCCGGGAAACCGGCGTGGAGGTGGTAGAGCCTGCCCCAAACCACGGCCGGTTCGATGCTGCGGGCCTGGGCGCAGAAGCGTTGATGATTCCAGTAGCCCCTTTTAAGTGTGCCGTAGACGAAGAGCCGCAACAATTGCTGATTGGGGATTTCGGATTGAGGATTGATTGAAAATGTCATATGTTACCTCCATGGATGCTGATGAGTTCAAAAACAGAACCAAGACTTTCGCGATCAGGGTGATCCGGTTGGTGGAAGCGTTGCCGAAGAACCAGACCGCGAAAGTGATCGGAAACCAATTGCTCCGCTGTGGTACTTCGGTTGGCGCGAACTATCGCGCCTCCTGTCGCGCCAAGTCCCCCGCCGACTTCATCGCTAAAATGGCCATCGTCGAGGAAGAATGCGATGAATCCATCTACTGGATGGAGCTGATCGCCGAAGCCGGTTTAATGAACGAGAAGCGCTTGACCGATCTGAAAAACGAAGCAAATGAAATCCTTTCCATGGTCGTCGCCTCCATAAAAACCGCCCGCTCCCGCAAGTAATCCGCAGTCCGCAATCCGAGATCATCAATCAGCTCGTCCCTTTGCGCTCCTGGGGTATGAAGCGGAATTCGCTGTTTTCGATGGCCCGCACATCCTCGTGGCGGATGGTGAGCATGGTCATGGGCGGCACCTCCAGCTCGCGCCAGCCCTTCTCGTTGTCCACGGCAAAGTCGATAAAGGCGTCGTCCGAGGCGTAGAGCACCACCCGGTGCTGGCGGTGGATGCGCAGGCAGAGCGGCTTGTTGCCCTTGAGCACGGTGATGGTGCCGGGGTCGAGCCGCGAGGCCAGCACGGCGCTCATCTGGCCGCGACAGAGGGCAAGCGCCTTCTTCAGGCCCTCCTGGTCGATGGGGCCTTCGGGCGCGAAGCGGTCGGCCAGGCGGAAGATCAGCTCGCTGTCCACCTCGGCGTAGCGCGGCAGTCCGAGACGGCGGAACAGATAATCGGCGTTGTAGATGGTGCCGTTGTGGGTGCCGATGACGATCCCGGCCCGGATGGGATGGTTGTTGCGGTTGTTGAACTCGTTGCCCCGGGTGCGCCAGCGGGTGTGGCCCATGAGGATGGTGGTCTCGTTGTCGACCTGCCCGAGCAGCTCCTGGAACGGCTTCTCGTAGACCAGTTCGTGCGCCCGCATCGGCCGCTTGAAAATCCGGTGGCTGCCATCGGTCTTGAGCCAGGCCAGACCGGAGGCGTGCGGGCCGCGCTCCTCGCTGTGCAGCAGCATGCGGATGAAGAGCTCGCGCAGGTAATCCCGCTCGTCGGGCCGTCTGCGCTTGCGGCCGAAGATGATGCCTACTTGTCCGCACATGGAGCCGGGTCCTCCTTGCCGCCGAAGTTCTTGCCGAGCGGTCTCGTCCCTTCGAGGACGAAGGCCGCGTATTCGCGCCGGTGGTCCGCCAGCCACTCGGCCACCTCCGGGTAGCCCATCTCGGCGGTCAGCCGGGTCACCTCCGGGTGGTCGAGCATGTTGGTGCGCCCGGAGAGCCGCACCGTTTCCAGGGCTTCGAGGAATCGTTCCGGCCAGGGATCGCTGGCCTTGTCGTCGGGCAGGAACTCGATCAGGCCGTGCCGGGCCAGACGGGTGAGAAACTCGGCGGCCGCAGCGGCGGCGTCCTCCGGCAACGGCTGGGTCGGACCGCCTTCGATGCCGGAGAGCACCTCGGTCATGTAGTCCCGGGGCGCTCGGCTGGCGGTAAACGGCGTCTGGCCGCGCATCAACTCGACAACTTCGAGGCAGTCGGCGGCCTGCAGGGTTTCCCCGCTGCCGGGGATCGGTTCGCCGGAAAGCCGGGTGGAGCGGATCAGAATCTTCATGGGGCACCTCCTTAAACAGTGAGGCCGGGAACTTGCCCGGCCTCGTTGGTGAGAGTGGTGGTTTCGGTTTCGTCCGGAAGGACCTCCTCCGGTTTGGGCCGTCCGTTCTTGAAGGCGGCGTCGC
>CAZTKE010000042.1:0-1789 GCA_964614055.1 uncultured Desulfovibrionales bacterium
TCAAAAGTAAAATCCGGCTTGCCAGTCTTCCAGGCCTTGTAACAATAATAACACCTTTTTTCATCCCGGAAAAATCTCAAAAGGATCATACCCAGAACAAAACCGCCCACATGCGCCCACCAGGCCACACCTCCGGAACCGGAAGCCACCCCGACCTGGGAGGATACTCCGGAGAAAAACTGCATCAAGAACCACACCCCGAGAAAGATAACCGCAGGAAGTTCAATAAAAAAAGGGATTATGAATATGGGAATAATGGTGACCACCTTGGAATGGGGATAAAGCAGGAAATAGGCGCCCATGACCCCGGCTATTGCCCCGGAGGCGCCAACGACCGGGACAGCGGAGTCCGGATTGAAAAGGATATGGATCCCCAAGGCCCCCAGGCCGCAAAGGAAATAAAAGGCGAGGAACTTAAACGGCCCCATTATGTCTTCTATATTGTCCGCAAATATCCACAGGGTGAGCATGTTCCCCAGAAAATGCAGCCATCCGCCGTGAATGAACATGTACGTGAAAAAGGCATAATACCCGCCCTGCGGATATCCCATCCACTCCGCCCACTGCGGATTGGTGAACCGAGCCGGGACTACTCCGAATTCGTGAAACATCCGGGCCAGGGAATAATCACTGAGATGCAGGGCAAACAGGAAAATAACTGCGTTGACCGCGATAATGCTCCGAACCATGACCGGGGTATGCACATTGGGAATGCTGTCGCGGATGGGAATCATTTTCCGGGCTTGTCCTCTGTGTCTTCCCCCTTGAATGCGGACCGCACCCGGCTGCAGAAACCCTGCATCCTCCGGCGGCGCAAATCGCGAAGGTTTCGGACCAAAACACGCGTGGACTCCTCTAACTCATGCATATCTCCGGAGTTATCCACCACCAGATCGCAGCGGGACAGTTTTTCCTCCCCGGTCCACTGCCAGGACTGCACCTTTTCTATTACCTCCGGGCTCCAGCCCCGTTCCTTAAGCCGGGAAAAACGGATCTCCTCCGAAGCGGACACCCCCACGCACACATCAAATTCAAGCTCCGCGTCCATGCCGGCCTCAAAAAAAAGCGGAACCTCCGCGGCCAATATCCGGCCCTGCTTTCCGGACCAGAACTCTTTAAGGCCCCCCAGGACCAGGGGATGAATCAGATGCTCCACTTCCCGGCGCAGATGATCGTTTTTTAGCATGGCGGAGAAAAGGGCCTTTTTATCCACCCCGGAGCCTGAATCGGAGACAAAACGGTCTCCGAAACTCATGCGCAACAGTTCAAATCCGTCCCCGCCTTTTTCATACAAACGGGAAACCTCGCTGTCCGCGCTCCACACATCCGCGCCCCGATCCCGCAAGAGACGAAGCACCTCTGATTTGCCGCTGCCCGGTGCCCCGACAACGAGCACCCGCTGCGGCCGCTTGTGCAAAAAAAGCATGGCCCGCAAAAAATCCCTGGGCGGGGGAAGCAAAAAATTCATGTATTCCTTGCTATGCGGATGATCAAATCCCAGCTGCCAGGCATGCAGCAACTGCCGGTTTACCAAGCGGGCAAAGGCATCCTTTTTATTCCCCAAAAATCGGAAATCACATTCCCCGTAAACAGCGTCCCCCAAGACCGGCAACCCCTCGTAAGACAGATGCACCCGGATCTGGTGCGTACGCCCGGTGTGTATGCGCACCCGCAAAAGGCTCCAGTTGTCGCCCTTGAATACGACCCTGTATTCGGACCTGGCCTCACGCCCCTTGCCCTCCCGGGACACGGCCATTTTGGTCTTGATCCGGGGATGGCGCTCCAGGTT
>CAZTKE010000042.1:1889-4181 GCA_964614055.1 uncultured Desulfovibrionales bacterium
ACCAGGGTGGGTCCTTTCTCCGAATCCGCGGGATGCACGGTCAAGCCTGGGGCTTTGTTTAAAACCGCCAGGTGAGGGTCTTCATAAACCACGTGCACATCACCCGTAAGCGGGGCTACGGTCTGTGCTTCGCTTTGGGGAGGGACAAAGAGAACTTTTTGTCCGGCCTTTAGTTTAAGTCCGGGCTTGAACACCGCAGCGCCGTCCACATACACCTTGCCGCCGCGGATCTGTTTCTGAACGACCGCCCTGGAGAACTCGGATTCCGGGAGGTTTTGCTGCAAAAACCTGTCCAGGCGGCAGCTGTCCTCATAACACACAAAAAGGGATTCTCCCGGGCGATCGCCCCTGGATTCAGGCATGGGTTGTTTGATATTTCCTGTAAATTTTCAATTCAGGCCACGATTTCCGAGCCGATTCCGCCCCGGGTGAAAAGCTCCAGTATGAGCGAATTCTCCACCCGGCCGTCGATTATATGCGCCTTATCCACCCCGGACATGACCGCTTCCAGGCAGCATTTTATCTTGGGGATCATCCCTCCCTTGGCCACCCGGCCGTGGATGACCTCCAGGGCGCCGTCCCGGTTAAGGGAAGAGAGCACGTTCCCTTCCCCGTCCATTATCCCGGCCACATCGGTCAAGAGGATCAGTTTTTTGGCTCCCAGGGCCGTGGCCATGGCCCCGGCCACGGAATCGGCGTTGATGTTGTACGTCTCCCCCTCTTCATCCACGCCCACCGGGGCGATAATGGGGATAAAACCCTCGGACTGCAGGGTACGGATAAGGGAGGTGTTTATATCCGTTACCTCCCCGACCTTGCCCAGATCGATTATCTCCGGGGGAGCGTTTTTTTTGTCCACGACCATCTCCAGCTTGCGGGCGCTTATAAGCCCCCCATCCTTTCCGGAAAGGCCCACGGAGTTGCCCCCGTGCAGATTGAGGAGGTTGACGATTTCCTTGTTCACCTTGCCCACCAGGACCATCTCCACCACATCCATGGTCGCCTGGTCCGTGACCCGCAGCCCCTCCCGGAACTGACAGTCTATCTTGAGCTGCTCCAGCATCCGACCGATCTGCGGCCCTCCGCCGTGCACGATCACCGGGTTCAACCCGATATACTTGAGCAGGATCACATTCAGGGCGAAACTCTTTTTTAGGTCCTCGTCCTTCATGGCGTGGCCGCCGTATTTTATGACCACGGTTTGCTTATAAAACTCCCGGATATACGGAAGGGCCTCCAGAAGGACTTTGGCTTTTTCCGGTTCACTGAGCATTTTCACTCCGAATTTGAGTCGGGTTAAAGGATGAATCTGGACAGATCCCGGTTTTCCCGGATGTCGGAAAGCTTGTCCTGGATATATTCGGCATCGATTATCTCCGCGTGCCCCTTCTTTTCCGGAGCGACAAAGGAAATATCCCCGACAACCTTTTCCATTATGGTGTACAGGCGACGGGCGCCTATGTTCTCTGTTTCCTCGTTTATGGTCTGGGCAAAGGAGGA
The DNA here is from genome assembly GCA_964614055.1 of uncultured Desulfovibrionales bacterium. Taxonomy (GTDB): domain Bacteria; phylum Desulfobacterota; class Desulfovibrionia; order Desulfovibrionales; family Desulfonatronovibrionaceae; genus CAYNNQ01. The sequence continues at coordinate 3,390 of CAZTKE010000042.1, forward strand.
TATCTCGTGCAGGGAACTGTCCGTGAACTGCACTTCCACTCCTTCCGTCTCCAGAAGCGCTTTGTACTGCTTGGTTAGGGAATTATACGGCTCGGTCAGGATACGGTAGAAATCATCCTTGTTCAAGGCGTCCAGCTCCACCCGCAATGGGAAACGTCCCTGCAGCTCCGGAACCAGATCCGAAGGCTTGGAATAGTGAAACGCGCCCGCAGCAATAAAAAGAATATGGTCGGTGCGGATCATCCCGTGCTTGGTGTTCACCACGCATCCCTCAACCACAGGCAGAAGATCCCTCTGCACCCCTTCGCGGGAGACCTCTCCCTGGGATGTCTGGGCGCTGCCCACGCAGACCTTGTCCAATTCGTCTATGAATATGATCCCGCTCTGCTCCACGCGCTCCTTGGCAATCTCGGAGACCTTGTCCATATCCACCAGGCGCTCCGACTCCTCCTGCAAAAGGATCTCATAGGCCTGGCGCACCGTTACTCTCTTGCTCTTTTTTTTCTTGGGCATGATCCGGCTGAACATGTCCTTGAACTGCATCTCCATGTCTTCCATGCCGGGCATGGCCATGATCTCCATCCCGGAGCCGCCTGAATTCACCTCCACTTCCACCATGCGCTCGTCCAGCTTGCCCTGGCGCCACATGCGGCGCATCTTCTCCCGGGTGGAGTCCTCCCCGTCCTGGGCAGCCGGAGCATTTTCATCATCCGTATACTGCTGATTCTTTTTCCCGGGCAAAAGCACATCCAGCAGGCGCTCCTCGGCATTGGCCTCGGCCTTGCCCTGAAC
>CAZTKE010000042.1:4281-5756 GCA_964614055.1 uncultured Desulfovibrionales bacterium
GGTAAAGGCGTCCGCCGTGGTCCCGGCAAAACCGGCCACGATCCTGTCCCGGTACAGCCGCCTGACCTTGACCGCGGAATGTTTCATGACCACGGCCTCGCCCATGGTCACCTGACCGTCCCCGGCCATGGCAATACCGTCCGCGCCCTTGACCGCCAGTATGGTTGTACCCTTTAATCTATCGGACAAATCATCCTCCTTTAATTTAAATCACATCCCGTAAAACCTGTAACAGACCGGGATTATAGGCCATTATTTCGACAAAATACTCATACGCCCAAACAGATACAAACGGAAAAAGAGGGGCGTCCCCACTATCACTTCCCTTGCAAACAAAATGGACTTTTCGCACACAGGCTGAATATAGTCTTATCACTAAACAGGCGATGTCAAGCATGCCGTTTAATCCTTTGACCTGACAGGCAACTTGTTCTTGCCAGAAAAAGAAATCAAGTTTAGGGTCTATTTAGGTTAAATCTAAGAAAAAGCCGGCCGGGACTGGCAAAAGCCCGAGGGAGAGGTTAAACGCCTATGGATGCCCAGGAAGAAAAGAACAAAACCCGGGAAAGCAAAAATTCCCGGGGCAAGCCGCATAAATCAGGCCGCATTTCAACCAAAACAAACAAGACCTCGCACATCCCCATATATCTCTCCCGACTGATAAATCCCAATAAATGGAGCCTGAACGGCCGCTTTGTCTGGTTTTCCGGATTTCTCCTCCTGGGCGGGCTGGCTATCACCTACTTTTTTGTCTCCCATACCCTGGACAAGACCCTGCAGAGCCAGATCCAATACCGCCTTGAATCCTTTAACTCCCGTTTTGAGCAGGGCATAGCCCGGGAAAAGAAGGAACTTTTAAAAGATGCCGTGCGCGCAGCCTCCATACCCGGGGTAAAAAAAGCCCTGCAGGAAAAGGACCCAAAAGCCCTGCAGAATCTGATACTCCCCTATAATAGACAGATCCGGCTGAAAACGGAAGAACACCCCGCCCTGCAATTCTACCTGCCCGGGGAAAAGCCGTTTCTAAACACCTGGAGCCGGGAAACCATAAACGATTCCAAACGGGTATCGGAGCGCATGATGCGCCGGGCCCGGGAGGAAATGCATTCCGTAAGCGGGACGGAAATCGCTCCCGGCGGACTTATTATCGCCGCCTCTTTTCCCCTGATCCGGGACGGGGAGTATGTAGGGGGGGTGCAGGCCATTTCCAATCTGGACCGGGTGTTTTCGGAGATTGAGCTCTCCAACCAGCACGGGCTGATAGTTACCGTGGACAATGAGGCGGGGCAAAACTTGAATGCCCGATCCGGACTGAAAAAAATAAACGGAAAATATGTCGCGGCCTCCATGGGCAACTCCGCCCTTGCCGAATTTATACGCCTTACCCGAGAAAAGGGATATTTCCCCGAGCGCATAGGATCGCACTGGGTGCTGAACAGACCGGTGAACGACTACACCGGACAAAAAATAGGCAC
>CAZTKE010000042.1:5856-11127 GCA_964614055.1 uncultured Desulfovibrionales bacterium
CGCACTGGGTGCTGAACAGACCGGTGAACGACTACACCGGACAAAAAATAGGCACGGTCCATCTATTGGTGGATGCCACCGGACAACTTGCGGAAAAGGAACACAACCTGAACCTATTTCTCTGGTTCGGGGTCCTGGGGACCGCTTTTCTCTGGCTGTTCCTGTTCTTAAACGTGCGCAGGATAAAAAACTTCCTGGACAAGATGAAAAAAATCCTGATCGCCTCTCATTTCAACGACTTTGCCGACCGATTCGAGACAGACACCGTGCACTGCCTGGAAGTGCTCAACTGTCCGAACGTGGAATGTCCGGTGTATCAGGACCCCAGCCGGGTATGCTATCTGGAAACCGGAGACGAGGCCATATCCCCAAAATGGCGCGACACCTGCATATTTTTGAACAAGTACAAGACCTGCCGCAACTGCCCGGTGTATCAAATGCGCCACGGCGACGAACTCATGGAAATGCGCCACGTCATAAACACCATGATGCGCCTGTGGTCCCAATTTCTGGGGCACATCGGACAGCTCCTTTCCGAGGTCTTCCGGACCAAGCCCGGGGGGATGCCCTCTTTGGACCAGGTTTCCAACTATCTGGAACAGATGGCCAGACTGACCACTTTCGCCCACGACCTGCAGGGAGTGTACGACAAAAGCGAGGTCTTTCTGCATCTGGAGCACGCCTTTAAAAGCACTTTCGGGCTCACCGACTTTCACCTCCTGGAGGTGGATCCCAGTGAAAACAGAATGCACATGGCCATAAATTGCGGCGAGCTTGAAAACCACGCCGAGGTTCTTTTGAACTGCGAACTTTGCCGGGCCAAACGGATCTCCGAGGACGTTATCTCCGCCCAGAACCCCATGCTCTGCCCCTATTTCGCCGTGGATTCCAAAACGCACGTCCGCTGCTGCCTGCCCATGGTCATGGGCGGACGGGTGGGAGCGGTATTCACCTTTACCATGCGCCGCATGCAATGGGAAAATCAAAAGGACAGCATCCAGTTCATGCGCAAATACCTGGACGAGACCGCGCCGGTTCTGTCCTCGCTTCGACTCCTGCAGATATCCCGGGACCGTTCCCTGCGCGATCCCATGACCGGGGCTTACAACCGAAGGTTCATGGATGAATACCTGGCCCAGACCGAAGTATTGAGCAAACGCGAGGACAAGAGACTGGGATTTCTCATGGCCGATCTGGATCACTTCAAGATAGTCAACGATCAGTACGGCCACCAATCCGGAGACGCCATACTCAAGCAAATCGTGGAAATCATGCGCGGCAATATACGCCGCTCCGACCTTATAGTCCGCTACGGAGGGGAAGAATTCCTCATCATTCTTGTGGACCCGACCAATGACGGAGACTCGGAAAAAGTGGCGGAAAAAATCCGCAAGGCAGTGGAAAGTCACCGCTTCCTGCTCCCGAACGAGGATACCCTGCAAAAGACCATTAGCCTGGGAGTATCCGAATTCCCGGAAGATGCCTCCCAGTTGTACCAGGCCATAAAATTCGCGGATGTAGCCCTGTACGAGGCCAAAAAAGGCGGACGCAACTGCTCCTTGCGCTTTAAGCCGCACATGTGGACTGAAGATACCTATTGATTTCGGGTCAAGAAGCCCATCCGCTATTTGCCGCTTATGCAACCGACGCTGATTGTCAAACAGGCCTTCTTGAACTATTGGAAACGCTGGACTTTTCCAATTTACCCATTAACATCTTGTTCTAACGGGGGGACGCCGGACGGATTTTACCGCGAAGAGCATAAAGGACACGTAAAATGGAGGAAGCTCAACTGCTGACATATATGAAGCTGGTTGGAGTCAGAACCAGTTTGCTGATCAACTTCAACCTCAACAAGCTGAAATTCGGGGTCAAGCGCTTCGTTCTGCGCCCCCTTCGAGCTCTTCGTGTCCTTCGTGGTAAAGAAAGACCAGAATGCGCAAAACGGCATACAGGCGGGCGCTCTTACCTCGCGCCGCTGACGCCGGGCGTTATACATGTGAACACACGAAAATTACCTCTTTTTGCCCTCCATTTTATACTGTTTTCCCTTGCCCTGCTTATCGCGGGTTGTGCCGAGGATAAATCCTCCCCGCAAACCCCAAAGGCGCACCCGGTCACCACCACAACCGCCCGCATGCAGCCGTCCGGAAACCAATACCAGTTCTCCGGAAAAGCCAAAAATTCACAGGAAACCATGCTTTCCTTTCGCGTTCCCGGGCAAATAATACGCCTCCCGGTCCAGGTCGGATCCCGAGTGGAGAAAGACCAACTGGTGGCCGAGCTGGACCGGGAGGAATATCTCCTGGAGGTCAACCGCGCCCGGGCCAGAGTACGTTCAATACGTTCCAAACGGGAAAATCTGGCCAAGGACTACAGGCGGATGAAGGAACTGCTCACCCGGGATGTCATCAGCCAAAGCAGGTTCGACGAGGCTGAAAGCGGCTTTGAATCCGTGTCCGCCAATCTTGAGGAAGCCGAGGAACAGCTGCGCATCGCCAGGAAAAAACTGAGCTACACCAGGATTACCGCTCCGGAAACCGGGGTTATATCCAGACTCCCGGCGGATAAATTCCAGAACGTGAACACCGGCCAGCCCGTGGCCACCTTTCTCTCCGGGAACAGCACCGAAGTGGAGGTGGGCATTCCGGACAAGCTGATTTATTCCCTGTCCCCGGGGAAAAAGGCCCGGGTGGAATTCAACGCCCTGCCGGGAAATGAATACAACGCCACCGTTACCGAGATCGGAATGCAGCCCAATCCGGAATCCACCTATCCGGTAACTCTGGTCTTGAACTCACCGGCCCCAAAAGTCCGCCCCGGCATGTCCGCCCTGGTGCAGTTCAATTTCAAAAAAACGCAAAAAAACGCGATACTGCTCCCCCTGTCCGCCGTGGCCCAAGAGGCATACGGTCCCAAATATGTCTGGGAAGTGACCCCCCAGACCATGAAAGCCCGCAAGAAAACAGTCACTACAGGCGCAGTAAAAGAAAACAAGGTCCGGATTCTGTCCGGAATAAAAAATGGGGATGTAATCGTTATCCGGGGGGTACACCGCCTGCAGCCGGGAATGAAAGTAAAACCGATTAAATCGGACAATCCCTGATGTTCAATCCGGCAGCCTGGTGCCTTGAAAACAAGGTCTCCGCCACCCTGATCTTCATCCTGATAGCAGCTTCCGGGCTGTGGACCTGGGCGACCATACCCAAGCAGGAAAATCCCAAATTCACCATCCGCACGGCAACTGTGGTCACCTATTTTCCCGGTGCCTCTCCCAAGCGCGTGGAGCATCTGATTACGGACAAACTGGAGGAAAAAATCCGGGAAATGTCCGAAATCAAGCATATAGAATCCCAGTCCATGTCCAATGTGTCCGTTCTCACCGTGGAATTCAAGGAACACATCCAGGATATGCTTCCCATCTGGCAGCGACTGCGGAACAAGGTAAACGATGCCGAGCAGGACCTGCCCCGGGAAGCGCGAAAACCGATTGTAAACGATGAATACGGAAAGGTTTACGGCATTCTGGTGGCCGTTACCGGGGACGGTGCGGCCCTAAACGAAATCAAGGATCGGGCGGAATTTCTGCGCGACGAGATCAAGAAACTCTCTTACGCGGGCAAGGTGGAACTTTGGGGGCAGCAGGAACAGCGCGTTTTTGTCCAGTTTCCCAACGCAGGTTTTGCGGAATACGACCTGAGTCCCCTGAGCCTGGTCCGGGCCATACAAAAACAAAATACGGTGACTCCCAGCGGGCATGTGCTCATTGGGCCGGAATACCTGAACATCGAAACCAGCGGGGAATTTTCCGGCATCCCGGACATAAAGGACATCTCCCTGCACCTCCCCGGGCAATCCAGCGCCCTGCCCCTGAATCAATTCGCCGAGGTCAAGCACGGCTATCAGGACCCGCCGCAGAAAATCGCCAGGTTCGACTCCAAGCGGGCGGTATTCGTGGCCGTAAACATGGCCCGGGGCGGGAACATCCTGGAATTCGGGGAAAAAGTCCGCGAAACCGTGGACCGGGTCCGGGAAAAAACTCCCCTGGAAATCAGCTACCAGATCGCTGCCTTTCAGCCCAAATATGTCCTGGATTCCATTGAGAATTTCAGCATAAACCTGATCGAGGCCTTTGCCTTCGTGGTTATAGTCATGTTTCTCATGGCCGGACTAAGGGTGGGCGTGGCCGCCGGACTGCTGATTCCCATGGCGGTTTTGACCTGTATCGCGCTTTTGCCCGTGTTCAACACCGCCCTGCAAACCATGTCCATAGCCTCGCTTATTCTGGCCTTAGGCATCCTGGTGGACAACGGAGTAGTGGTCAGTGAAGACATCCTGGTGCGCATAAACCGCGGACAGGACAAAAAAACTGCCGCAAAAAACGCGGCAAACAGAATGCGCCTGCCTCTTCTGGCCGCCTCCCTGACCACCATTTCCGTCTTTCTGCCCATTCCTCTGGCCCCCTCCTCCACCGGGGAGTACACCACTTCCCTGGCCATTGTGGTCGGGATCACCCTTCTGGCTTCCTGGGTCTACTGCCAGACCCTGGTCCCGCTGGTCTGCTCCAGGATACTTAAAAAACGCACCCGCAAAGGGAAAAAACCGGGGAAACTGTACCGCGGATACGCAACCATACTGGTTCATGTACTCAAGCACAGAACCGTATTCTTGATTTTGATTGTCACACTTACCGGGACCGCACTGTGGGGATTTAAATTCGTCCCCCGTCTTTTTTTCCCCCCTAATGAGCGGGATCAATTCACGATTGACTTCTGGCAGCCCTACGGCACGGATATACGGGTCACGGAAAAAAGGGCCGCCCGGCTGGAAAAATTCCTTTTAAACCAGCCGGAGACCGTGTCCGTGTCCTCGTTTATAGGTACCGGAGGACCGAGGTGGTATCTGCCCCTGAACATCGAGGAAGCCAATACCAGCTATGCCTCCCTGGTGATCGAGACAAAAAGCCGGGACAAAGTGGATCCCCTGCTCGGTAAATGCAAAAAGGAGCTGGAAAAAAATTTCCCGGACACCAGATACACATTGAAAAGGCTTATGTACGGCCCGCCCACGGGTACCCCGATACAGATCCGCATATCCGGGGAAAACATCCGCAAGCTGTACTCCATCCGGGACAGAGTATCCTCCCTTTTGAAGGACACTTCCGGGGTTATTTCCGTATGGGACGACTGGGGGGAATGGACCAAAAAACTCATCCTGGATCTGAACCAGGACAAGGCCAGGCGCATCGGACTGTCCACGCAGGAGGTGGCC
>CAZTKE010000043.1:0-11103 GCA_964614055.1 uncultured Desulfovibrionales bacterium
GATGTCCGGGTCTCCCAGCCCAGTCCGAAATATGAGCACATTGCAGCATACGTTTTTAACATGTACCGCCGGGCCGGAGGAAATGATCTGCTGCAAAAAATCACCCAGGACAAGGTTAAAAAGGGCACTACTCTTATGACCACAGTGCATCACCGGGAAACACCGGCGCGCATCCTGGATGGAGAGGCGGACGCAGGACCTGTCTGGCAAACGGAAATAAATGAGGCTTTCGCTTCCGGCCTTGATTTGCAAGGGGTGGAGATCGGTCCAGACCTGGATCAAAACGCGGATATCAATTATTACATAACCCCTCTTCAATCCGGCCGGAATCCGGAAAACGCGGTAAAGTTTCTAAAGTATATAAAGAGCCCTGAGGCCGGGGCACTTTTCCGGAGTTACGGCTTTGTTCCGGAGGCGGGATAATCCCCGAATTTCCCTGTCCATCATCCCCCTTGCCAAGTGCGCAAAACTTGATTATTAATCTTCGTCTTTACATGCGCAATGGAGGAGTTCATTGTGTGCTTGAGCGGCAGAATTTTATGCTGTTGTTCTGTAACGCCCGGGAATAAAATGTTTTTTTATCCCGGATATAAGTGCGGATCCGGCAAAATGCCGCTGTCACTATACAGCTTTTTATGGAGGTAGTTTGAAATGAAAAAGGATATTCATCCCAAGTTATACGATACCTTGGTCAAATGTTCCTGCGGTAATGAGTTCACCACCCGGTCCACTGCCGGTGAGGAGATGCACGTGGAGATCTGCTCCAATTGCCATCCCTTTTATACCGGACAGCAGAGGTTTGTGGACTCGGCCGGAAGGATCGACCGCTTCAAGAAAAAGTACGGACAGTATCGGCAGTAGGGTCTTGCATAACAGCAGTTTGCGGGAGAGCAAGTCCGGCGGGTTGAGAGATGGCTGATATCTCGGTTGGCGGCCAGGCGGTTATGGAAGGGGTGATGATGCGCTCCCTGGACCGCCTTTCCATTGCCGTACGCGAGCCATCAGGGAATATCTTCGTTGAGTGCCGGTACTGGTTTACACTGCTTCGCTATAAGTGGACCAAGAAGCCCTTTATCCGCGGTTTTTTTGTCCTCATTGAAACCCTGGTAAACGGAATTAAGGCCCTGAACTTTTCCGCGCAAAAGGCCTATGAAGAGGAAGCCGGGGAAGAGATCAAGCCCTGGGCGATTTTCTTGACCATTGCCGCTTCCGTGGGTATGGCCCTGCTTCTTTTCGTGGTTCTGCCCCATTTTCTATCCGAAGGCATGCATTGGGCCGCCATTGGCGGCGATGTGCGCAGCTTTTCGTTTCATGTCTGGGACGGTCTTTTCAAGTTTAGTCTCTTTTTGGCCTATATCTATTTTATATCCCTCTTGCCGGATATAAAGCGGGTTTTCCAGTATCACGGAGCGGAGCACAAGGTTATTCATGCCTATGAGCACAACGAAGACTTGATTCCGGAAAATATCCGCAAATACAGCCGGCTCCATCCCCGCTGCGGAACCGCTTTTCTGCTTTTTGTCCTTTCGGTGAGCATTCTTTTGTTCACCATGATTGTCCCGGTGCTCCTTTTTTTGTATGAGCCGCAGGCCTTTTTCTTAAAGCACGGCTATGTCTTGATGGTCAAATTCTTGCTTATGATTCCCATAAGCGGGATTGCCTATGAAGTGATCAAGCTTGCCGGAAGGCGCGGGGAAACCTGGTGGTGCAGGCTGCTTTGCCTGCCCGGCCTCCTTTTGCAGCGGCTGACCACCAAGGAGCCGGACGAAGAACAAATAGAAGTGGCTGTAGCCGCTTTGCGGGGTGCCCTGAAGAAAGAGGATACATGTTTGCCAAGCTAGACAGTCTGGAGCAGAGATACGCCGAGGTTGAACAGGAGCTGAGCAATCCCGAGGTGTACGAGAATCCGGAGGAGTACAAGCGGCTTTCCAAGGCCCATGCCGATTTGTCCGAGATAGTCTCCGTTTACCGCGAATACAGGGATGTTCTGGAACAACTCGAAGAAAACCGGGAACTGTTGCAGGACGCGGACGGGGATATCCGCGATCTGGCCCGGGCGGAATCCCAGGATCTGGAGCAGAAAAAACAGGATTTGGAGGACAAGTTAAAGGTCCTTTTAACCCCCAAGGATCCTCTGGATGCCAAGAATATCATCCTGGAGATCCGGGCCGGCACCGGGGGAGAAGAGGCCGCTCTTTTTGCCGCTGATCTTTTCCGCATGTATTCCAGATTCGCGGAGAGTAAAGGATGGAAGGTGGAGCTCATGAATACCCATGAGAGCGCTTCCGGCGGCTACAAGGAAATAATAGCCTCCATCTCCGGGAAAAAGGTTTACAGCTGGCTCAAATTCGAATCCGGCGTGCACAGGGTGCAGCGGGTGCCTTCCACCGAATCCCAGGGCCGTATCCATACTTCCGCTGTTACCGTGGCCATTTTGCCCGAGGCCGAGGAAGTGGATTTGAAGATAGAGCCCACTGATTTACGCGTGGACGTGTTCCGGGCCTCCGGACCGGGCGGGCAGAGCGTGAACACTACCGACTCCGCGGTGCGCATGACCCATATCCCTACCGGGCTTGTGGTTTCCTGTCAGGATGAGAAATCCCAGCACAAGAACAAGGCCAAGGCCATGACCATCCTGCGTTCCAGACTTCTGCAGCAGATGCAGGATGAGCAGAAGCAGCAGCTGGACGAGAGCCGGAAAAACCAGGTGGGAAGCGGGGACCGCTCCGAGCGGATCCGCACCTATAATTTCCCCCAGGGCCGGGTCTCGGATCACCGCATCAACCTGACGGTTTATAACCTTTCCGAGGTAATGGAAGGTAGTTTGGGCGGCATTATTGAACCCCTGACCCAGCATTACCGGGCCCAGGCAATGCAGGAGGAGACGGAAAAATAGCCCCTTCTTCCCTAACTGTGGCCACGGCTTTAAAGCGGGCCGCTTTCGATCTTGAGACCGCAGGCGTTGATTCCCCTGCGCTTTCCGCCCAGATAATCCTGGCCCACGTCCTGAACTCCGACCGTCTTCAACTTGTTGTCCATCCGCATAGAGTCCTTACCAGCCAAGAAAAAAATCTTTTTGATGCGCAGATTTCCCGCAGGGTACAAGGCGTCCCGGTTGCATATCTTACCGGGGAAAAGGAATTTTTCGGACTGAACTTTTTAGTAAACGAGCATGTCCTGATCCCCAGGCCGGAGACCGAAGGGATAGTCGAGGAAGTCCTTAATTTCTTTCCCGACCGGGAACAGGACTTTTGTTTTGCGGATTTGGGGACGGGAAGCGGGGCCTTGGCCGTGACCATCTGCTCCCTATTCCCAAACAGTCTGGGAGTGGCCACGGACACAAGCCTGCCCGCGCTTAAAACCGCCCGGGAAAACGCAAAAAGGCACGGCGTGATTGAACAGATCGGTTTTGTTCGGGGGGATATGGGTAATGTCCTTGCCCCTGGCAGTCTTGATCTTGTAGTCAGTAACCCTCCCTACATTTCCGCAGGGGAGTTTACTTCACTTTCCCGGGAAGTCTCCGCCTTTGAACCACAAGGCGCACTTTTGGCCGGGAAGGACGGCTTGCGGTTTTATCCCGCGATTGCCCGTGATGCGGCCGGAGGGCTTAAAAACGGGGGGAAGATCCTGGTGGAGATCGGTCGGGATCAGGGAATGGAGGTCCATTCTATCTTCCGTGCTTTTGACCGAATCCGGATAATAAAGGATCTGGCCGGATGGGACAGGATCGTTGCCGCGGTTTCTTGCGAGTAGATTTGTTGTTTTCTTGCAACAGGATGCGGGGCCGCATTTAAACTCATTGTATTTTTTAGCAAGAAAATCAGTATGTTATGTGATATATTTTTTCGGGCACGGTTTTTGCTTTAGAGAGCAGCGGAGGGAATAATGCTGCAAAAAACCATCAGAAAATCAATCAGTTGTTCAGGTATAGGTCTACATTCCGGAGAGAAAGTGCATATGGCCCTTCATCCGGCTCAAGATGATACCGGACTGGTATTTGAACATAAAAACGGTGAGGGGAGCGCCCTGATCGACCTGCACCCGGACAAAGTCCGGGATACAGGGCTGGCAACCACCATTGCCGAGGGGGAGTCCAGTATTTCCACTATCGAACACCTCCTGGCGGCCTGCTATGGTCTGGGATTGGACAATCTGCGCGTGGAAATCTTCGGGAACGAGCTGCCCATTCTGGACGGAAGTGCCTCACCTTTTGTCTTTTTGCTTAAAAGCGCGGGTATCCGTACCCAATCCAACCCTAAGAAGACCTTGCGCTTTAAAAAAGACCTCAAATACGAAGATAGCGGAAAATCCATCCGCGTACGGCCGTACAACGGGTTTCGCGTACATTACACCATTGATTTCGATCACCCCATGATCGGGGAACAGGAATACATTTTTGATCTCTGTCCGGAGGCCTTTAATCGGGAAGTGGCCAATGCCCGTACCTTTGGCTTTTTAAAGGATGTGGAAAAATTGCAACAGATGGGCCTGGCCCGGGGTGGTTCCCTGGACAACGCTGTGGTCCTGGACGATTACGATGTGGTCAATCCCGGGGGACTGCGCTTCGAGGACGAAATGGTCCGGCACAAGATCCTGGATTTTATCGGGGACATGGCGGTTATGGGCGTTCCTCTGTGGGGCGAGTTTCGGATAAAGTATTCCGGTCATGCCCTGAACAACGCCTTTTTGCGCTATCTGATCCGCAACCAGGAGGACTATCTGGAGCCGTTGCCCGCGGATGAAATTTCCGGCGAGTCCGCCCCGGCTGCGGAAAGTATCCCGGAAATGGAGCCGGCCCTGGCCTGATAGACAAAGCTGTTTTAAACAAGTTTTTAGAAGCACCCCCTTGGGGTGCTTTTTTTGTATCCGGACTTGACCATGTTCTGAACTGTCTGCAAAATACTCTGGACAGGGACGAGTCCGGCATTTCCGTTGTTCACGACAAAACAAGAATGCGGACTTTTCCCGACTGCAGGCAAAAGAGTTGTAAGCTTTAAGGGCTGCTGTGATTTTCCGGAGCCGGGAATTTGCAGATTAGTGGCCCCGGTAAAGCATTTGTTGCAAATCATTGTTGAGGCCCGGAGTTCAAGGGCCGGTATAAACAGTAGTTGTCCAACATGGAATTGAGGGTGTTTTATGCGCAGTAAAAAAATGACCCAGGGGATGGGCAAGGCCCCGCACCGTTCGCTTATGTACGCCACCGGACTGACCCGGGAGGAGCTTTCCCGGCCGCTTATCGGGATAGCCAACTCGGCAAACGAGATAGTCCCCGGGCATGTGCATCTGAAGGAAGTGGCCGCAGCGGTCAAGGCCGGGGTGCGCATGAACGGGGGAACTCCCCTGGAATTTTCCACTATCGGCGTGTGCGACGGAATAGCCATGAACCATCGGGGAATGCGCTTCAGTCTGCCCAGCCGGGAACTGATAGCGGACAGTGTGGAAGTAATGGCCTCGGCCCACCCTTTTGACGCCCTGGTTTTGATCCCCAATTGCGACAAGATTGTTCCCGGCATGCTCATGGCTGCCCTGAGGATGAATATTCCGGCTATAGTCATAAGCGGCGGCCCCATGCTCGCGGGCCGGCATGAAGGCAAGAGCGCGGATTTGATCACTGTCTTCGAGGGGGTGGGCAAGGTAAGAAGCGGACAGATGACCGAGGAGGAGCTTGGTCGCCTGGAGGAAGAGGCCTGTCCCACATGCGGGTCCTGTTCCGGTATGTTCACGGCCAATTCCATGAATTGCCTCTCCGAGGCCGTGGGTTTGGCCCTGCCCGGCAACGGGACCGTTCCGGCGGTGGCCAGTTCCCGCATGCGGCTGGCCAAAAAAGCGGGAATGCAGGTTATGGAGCTTTTAAACGCCGGTATCCGTCCTTCGGATATAGTAAATGAAAAGAGCGTGGCTAACGCCGTGGCCGTGGACATGGCCCTGGGCTGTTCCACGAACACTGTTCTGCATCTGCCGGCCATATTTCGTGAGGCCGGACTTAATCTTGACCTGGAGATATTCGATGAAGTCAGTCGCCGTACCCCGAATCTGTGCCGTCTGTCTCCGGCCGGCCCGTACCACCTGGAAGATCTGGATATTGCCGGGGGGATACCCGCGGTAATGCGCGAGCTCGGCTCCGCGAATCTCTTGGATATGAATGTGCTTACTGCCACCGGGAAGACGCTTGGCGAAAACCTGCGGGATATGCAGCCCGGGGTGAAAAACAGGGAGGTCATTCGACCGGTTGACGATCCATACAGTCCCCACGGCGGAATCGCCATCCTTCGCGGCACGCTCGCGCCGGATGGAGCAGTGGTCAAGCAGTCCGCAGTGGCCGAGAGCATGCTGGTGCGCACCGGAGAGGCCCGGGTTTTCGAATCCGAGGAAGATTCTGTTTCGGCCATACTGGGCGGGGAGATTAACCCCGGAGATGTCGTGGTTATCCGCGGCGAGGGACCCAAGGGCGGCCCGGGTATGCGGGAGATGCTCACCCCGACCTCGGCCATTGCCGGGATGGGATTGGATCGCGAGGTGGCCCTGGTTACGGATGGCAGGTTCAGCGGAGGAACCAGGGGCGCGGCCATAGGCCATGTTTCCCCGGAGATGGCCGAGGCCGGACCTATCGGACTGGTCCGGGACGGAGACCGTATAGCCATTGATATACCGGGCAAGAAGCTGGATCTTTTGGTTGATGAGCAGGAGATGGAAAACCGGAAAAAACATTTCAAGTGGAGCCCGGACTCGGAAAAGTCGCCCTTTTTGCGCCGCTACAGCCGGATGACTTCTTCAGCGTCCGGGGGAGCCGTGTTTAAGTACTGATGAATTGGACCCGGGAGGCAGCACGCAAATACGATTCCTGGGTACAGTCCAGGAAGGGCTCTTTTGTTCTCGCCCAGGAGAAACGCCTCCTGCAGCATTTGATTTCATTTTGGCCCCGTCGCAAGCAATCCCTTCTGGAGATAGGCTGCGGAACAGGTGTTTTCCTGGAGATGTTCTGGGAGGCCGGTTTTGACGTTACCGGGGTGGACATTTCCCCGGAGATGCTTTCCCGGGCCAGGCACCGCATGGGAAAAAGGGCGGATCTGCATCTGGCCGCAGCTGAACACCTGCCTTTTGATGACAAGGAATTCGATTTTGCCGCGCTTATAACCGTTCTGGAGTTTTGTCCCGATCCGGTGGCCGCACTGCGGGAAGCCTGCCGGGTTAGTCGCAAGGAACTCTTTGTGGCTTTTTTGAACCGCCATTCCCTTTATTATCACCTTGCCGGCAGAAAGAGCAGAAAAAGGAAAGACAGCACCCTGCGGGATACCCAATGGTTTTCCTGGCTGGAGATGACCTCCATGCTCCGTCGGGCCGTGGGCAAAAAGAGTGTTTATTCCCGCTCCGTATTGGCCACCCCCCCGGCCATGTGGACGGACAACAAAATATGCCGTTTTATGGGCCGGCCCATACTGCCTCCGTTTATGGGTGCGTTCATCGGCATGCGTGTGGATATATTGAATAAAAAGCCTCTTAACACCCCGCTTATGGCCTTTCAGACCGAGGCCAAACCGGATATATAAAAGCTGTTTCCGACACGCGCGGATTGCGGGGTATCGGATAAAATTACGCGAATATCCGGGCAGTATCCAGGCGGCCCGGATATGATTTTTAATTTTCAAGCACGGAGGGGATATGTTGGAGAATCTGTTTTCCAAGATCGAGTGGGTGAGCCTTCTGCAAATACTTGCCCGGCTCGGGGTCACCCTTGTTCTGGGCGTTATAGCCCATTTTGTCCTTTTGCGTCTTTTGGGCCGTCTGGAAAAGCATTTGATGAGCAGGCAGGCCCCGGACGGGGATGTGCCCACCGAGTCCTCCAAGCGGATAAACACACTTATGCGCCTCATCCGGCAGGGAGCGGTTATCCTGCTTTGGGCCATAATCCTTTTGATCATTTTTGATCAGATAGGGGTCAAGATCGGGCCTATCCTGGCCGGCGCCGGTATCCTGGGTTTGGCCGTGGGATTCGGTGCCCAGAACCTGGTTCGGGATGTCATCTCCGGTTTTTTTATCATTCTGGAGAACCAGATCCGGGTCGGGGATGTGGCCATAGTAAACGGGACCGGTGGCGTGGTGGAGCGGATCAATTTCCGGACCACCGTGCTGCGCGATCTGTCCGGAGTGGTCCATGTATTTCCCAACGGGGTCATAACCACGCTGAGCAACATGACCAACGAGTGGTCGGCCTATGTCTTTGAAATAAGCGTGGCCTACAAGGAAGACGTGAACCGGGTCATAGAGCTTATCCACTCCGTGGGCCGGGAGATGCGCCAGGACCGGGAATACGGGCAGCTTATCCTGGAGGACGTGGAAGTCTTCGGCCTGGACAAGCTGGCCGACTCCGGCGTGGTCATCAAGGGCAGGATCCAGACCAAGCCCATCATGCAGTGGAAGGTGGGGCGGGAATTCTTGCGCCGGGTAAAGATGCTCTTCGACGAAAAGGGCATCGAGATACCCTTTCCGCATACCACGGTGTATTTCGGCGAGGCCAGCAAGCCGTTCGAGCTTTCCGTCCTGGACAAGAAGATAAACGAGGGGACTTTTGACGGGGGGGATGCATGAATTCGATTATGCATACCGGCATGGCAATCTTCAGGATAACGTGGCCCTGCGCATCAAAAGTTACCTGTGGAAAAAGGATTCATGAAACATCCATAAAAAAGCAAGCATTTTGAACCGCTAAGTCGCGAAGTACGCGAAGTTTAAGGCGAGAAGCAGAAGTGTTGTCCAAAACCGGGTAACGGTTTTGGACAAGGCCGCCTTTTCATTTGCCGCTACCCGGCAAATGAAAGAAATTCCTGTCTTCCCTGGCGAACTTTGCGCCTTGAGTCCGGCACTCAAATTAACGATTTGAGTGCCGGACGGGCGGTTAAAATTTTTTTCCTTAAGCTGCGGGCAGGGTTCGCTCCAGTTTGCTAACCAACTATAAAGAAATTTTTTTTGGGCATCAGAACCAGGCGGGGTTTTTCGTGGATTTTAGCCAGATTGAAGAAAGACAGGCTTGGGAAAAACTAGAAAACGGGGCCCTTGTCCTGACCTCGAACAATCGGCTGGCCCGGGACTTAAGCGCTCTTTATGCCGGATATAAGCGCCACGGCGGGGCGTGTACCTGGGAAACTCCGGCCATCATGCCCCTTTCTTCCTGGCTGCAAGGGCTTTATTCCCGGCTCTGCCTGGAAAATGATCTGCCTTTTCTCCTTTCTCCGGGTCAGGAACTTATCATCTGGGAAAAAATAATAGAAGAACGCCCCCCGGGGACACTTTTTCCCTCCCGTGATTTGGCCCGCATGGCCCGCCGCTCCTGGATGCTTTGCCGCAGATGGGGACTCGCCCCGAAAGATATGCACCCGGAGGGGGACAGGGAAAGCGAGGCGTTTGTCTCCTGGGCGGAAGCGTTCATGGCCGAATGCGCGGAGCAAAACTGGCTGGAGCAGAGCGCGCTTGCCTGGTACATGTCCGATCTTTTGTGGGAAAAAGCGGAGCTTATCCCCGAGGAGGTGATTGTCTGCGGCTTTCTGGAATTCGATCCCTCGCAGGAGCGTGTTTTTTCCGTTTTCCATCAAAAATCGAGTCGGCTTTACAGTCTTGTCCGGAGCCGGGAAGAGGGAAACATGAGCCGGCTTAGCTTTGCCGATCCGGACCAAGAGCTTGAAGCGGCCGCGGCCTGGGCCAAAAACGAGATCGGCAATGGCCGGGCATCCAAGGTGGCGGTGATCGTTCCCGACCTGGAAAGGGCCCGCAGCCGGGTGGTGCGGATATTTGACCGCACTTTGCATCCGGAAAGGGTGCTTTCTCATGTCCCGGCCAGCGCACCGGCCTATAATGTCTCCATGGGCACTCCCCTGGCCGGGTACCAAATAGTGGATCACGCCTGCCTTCTACTGCAAGTCTCCTATAAGAAGAACCTGGACGCGGCCGATGTGAGCCGGATTCTTGTTTCTCCCTTTATCCGCGGGGAAGAGGAGCTCTCCGCCCGGGCCGTTCTGGACCGGGAGATCCGGGATAAGCGGGAATACCGGATAAAGTCCGCAATGCTGGAACGCAAACTGGCCGAGGCGGAAAAAATGGGTAAATGCCTTAAATTCGCCGCCTGCATGCGCTCGGCCGGGGAGGTTTTGAAAGGTGTTTCGCAAAGCATGGCCCCCGGGGAGTGGGCAAGCATTTTTGCTTCCATCCTGCAGGCCTGGGGCTGGCCCGGGGACCGCACGCTTACCAGCACGGAATATCAGGCCGTTCGCGCCTTTCGGGAAGTCTTGTCCGAACTGGCCGGTATGGACACGGTTTGCCCCCGCACGGATTATCCGGGCGCCCTGGACTATCTGCGGCGCATCCTGGCGGAGCGCATTTTTCAGCCCCGCTCCCCCTCGGCCGGGATTCAGGTCATGGGAATTTTCGAGGCCGCCGGACAGGTGCTGGACAAGATCTGGCTGGCCGGTATGAGCGCGGACGTTTTGCCCGCAAGGGCTGACCCGGATCCGTTTATCCCCGTCAGGGACCAGAGGCGTCTTTTTCTGCCCGGATCATGTCCGGAGCGCGAACTGGAAATGGCCGAGCGTATTTGGGAGAATATGCGCTTTGCGGCCGGGGAAATAATCTGCACCCATCCCCGGGCCGAAGAAGATACGCAGATCATGCCCAGCCCGTTTATAAATGATTTGCCGCAAATCGATCCGCAGGAGGTTTCGGCGCATGCGCGGGAACCCGGGCTTTGGCGGCAGGCGCGGCAGGGCGGCGCAATAGAAGAGAGCCTTGACGTCCACGGTCTTCCTCTTGCCCAGTCCGCGCCGGAGGGAGGGACGGGCATGTTCAGCGCCCAGGCGGTCTGTCCGTTCAAGGGATACGTGCAAGCCCGCCTGAAAACGGAAGAGCCGCAAACTCCGGTTCCGGGGCTCGGACCCGCGGAGAGGGGGGAGATGGTTCACCGGGCGCTTTTGACTTTGTGGCAAGATTTGAGTTCCCGGGACGAGCTTCTGGAGATGAGCGGGGACGAGCTTTCCCGCCTTGTTTTGGAAGCCGCGGAGCGGACCGCCATGCTTTGGGTTAGGCCGGAAAGCCTGGTGCGGACCAAAAAATATATGC
>CAZTKE010000044.1:0-10771 GCA_964614055.1 uncultured Desulfovibrionales bacterium
GTGTTCCGTGGGCAACCCTCTTCTCCGGAGAACCGTATCTCGAGGCGTTTGCCGACATATTCGTCAACATCCCTCTTGCCAAACCGCTCCCTCTGGCTTATTTTCAAATCATGGCCAAACAAAAACGCTCCCCGCACGCTGAATTTTTCGTCGATATCATCGGCCGGAAAGACAACGCTCGAAATCTGCTCAAAAAGGCTTTGCCCGAGGACGTTCGGAAACATCTCGACCTGGAATCCCTTATAGTGGAAAAAGGCTCTTATGTGGATGAAGACCAGCGGAATCACTTTTCGGACCTGGTATTCAGCGTTAATTTGAAAAACGGAGAATCCACCAAGGTATATTGCCTGTTTGAGCATAAGAGCACGCCTGAAGTCATGGTTTCTCTCCAGGTTCTCAGATATATGGTCCTGGAGTGGAACAACATACTCAAGCAAAAAGATGCGATAGTAAGGAAATTGCCCCCGATCATACCCATTGTCGTCTATCAGGGACATCCAGGATGGAATATCGGTCGGGATTTTCACGGCATAATCGACTTCCCATCGGATTCATTCAAGCCCTTTATCCCTGATTTCAAGTACCTGCTCTGGGATTTCAGCGGAGTTGACGATAAAGAATTGCAGGACGCCCTGATACTCAGATATTATGTCCTGATATGCAAGGCACTTGGTTCCGACGACTTGCCGGATTATCTTTTTGAACTGGTGGAAGCCTTCTACAGGACCCTGGGCAGTCGGTCAGCGATTGAATATATTGAAATATTTTTCAGATACATAGCAAAATCATCCGAAAAGGTATCAAGGCAGGACTTTGAAAATGCCTTAAAAAAACTGCCGCATGGAGGTGAGCGGGTTATGAATACATTAGCAGAACAATGGATGCAGGAAGGTGCTCAGAGGGTTTTAAAGAAAAAAGATCAATGGATTAACGAGGGTGAACTGAAAGCTCGTCACGAACTGCTGGCAAAAACCCTTAATTCAAGGTTTGATGTTGTAAAACCGAATATCGTTCAGAGTATCAACTCCTTACAAGAGGTAGAAGTCCTTGACTATCTATTCAATATGGCATTTAAGGCGTCTTCCATAGAAGAATTTGAGACATATTTGAACGAAGTTAAGTAAAAATAATCTACAAAAACATCCAGTCACCGACTTTTACTTTTCTTCGCCTCCGGCCTCTTCCCTCTTCTGTCACCCGGCACTCAACAGGTGTTGAGTGCCGGGTCCAGGGTGCAGCAGGTAAGGGTCTTCCTCCAGCGGCTAAATTCAATCCTCGTTCAGTTGGACCGCACTCCTCTTCATCAGCGAAAATCAGCGCGATCAGCGGTTAAGCTTTTCTTTTCCTTTCCCTTCCCTTCCGTGTCTTCCGTGGGCAAATCCGAGTATCACGGTTATCTTTACCCAGGTCGGCCGGTTATTCGTCTGATCGTCTGCTCACACCGATCCTGGATAATTTGAATGATCTCCCCTAAAACGGGATGATCCAATCCTCTCATCTGAAAATCTTCCTTCAGTTCATGTGCATGTACGGGCAATTTCTTGGCAATCTCCAAGACCCTTTTCTTGGCCTGGGCGGGAGACAAACCCGTGGATTCCGCAAAGCGATTCCAATGCCGCAGATAAATATCCCGAAAACGGTACTTACCCCCGATTTGCATGGCCATTTTATTCGTCAATTCAGGATATACGGCTGTAGACAACACATCATAGGTGGGGGCCAAAACCGGTCCGCCGCGCGGGTAAAGCAACGAAAAATTTTTGGCGTGCGCGTCCTGATTCCCGATCAGAGTATTGAAAACGACATAATCAAAAAAACGAAGGACATGCGGAGCGCTGGGACGAGTTGCCGCTCGCAGTAGCTTAAAACAACCGGCCAAATCCGGTCCTCCTTCATTTTGATATTTATATTCGGGAGCGATTGCCAATGCCTGACAAAAATCTTCCTGATGCAGCCTCTGAAGACGGCCATCGCCGGACAAGCGGCGGTCATACCTCTGGACAAGCAGATACATTTTTCCGTCCACTTGTTTGATGGCGGCCTTGGCCGCATCAATCTTCAAACCTGCAGCCAAATGCATGCAAAATCCTTCATTGAAAACCGTGCCCTGGAGAAGGCCCACTTCCGGCTTGAGGATATGGGAACTCGGAGTATTCGATAACGGTAAACCGACTTTGTCTTTTTGGACAAACACGGGAAGTTTGTCCTGCGCACCCGCAAGGGAAAGACGCAATCCTTCTTCTCCGGCAAGCATGGGACGCCTGGGCAGTTCTTCCAGCAATGCGGAAAGTTCGGAATCGTTCAACCAACGGACTTGGTGACTTCTATCCGCAGGAGGTGGAAGTTGCCCCGGCTCCAACAAGCTGACCGCCCCGGCACACTCCCCGCCGATACCGTCTAATAAGGCAAAGTCATTTTCCTCGGAGGCTTGCAAAGCCCGGGCAATCTTCTTGCGCTTATCTCCTTCGGGCAGTAGTCCGGCAAAAAAGGGGCGGGACTCTCGGTCATTGAATGTTTTTCCTTGTAGCGGCAATGACTGGGATAAGGGATAGGCATCAGCGGAATCCAGCCATTCTTGGGAATATGAAAAAGCCAATCGGCCGTCAGTTTGCCTAAGTGACCCTACATGGACATTGTAAAGCCAAACTTCAAGCTTCCTCCCCATGGTTTCCTCCCTCTTGTTCCAACCCCTCCACGCACAGAATGCCGCCAAGAGCATCAACCACGCGCAGGATATTTTCCAAGCGAAGCGTGGGTTTGCCTGCTTCCAGTTCAACGATAAAACGCACCCCCACACCTGCGGCAAGAGCCAGCTGGGGTTGGGTCAGCCCCAGAACCTTGCGGGCGGATTTAACGGCTCGTCCGAGTAATTTTGGTGAATGCACCGGGATGGTCATAAAAATTTCCTTTTCGGGAAATTATAGTCAAGAACAAGGAAAAAGCAAGCAAAATTTACCGAAGAGGAAATTGAAAACAAAAGAATGTTAATTGAAAACAACCAATAGCGCCCAAATACCCCCTTATCAGCGAAAATCAGCGCGATCAGCGGTTGAATTCTTCTCTTCCGTGCCCTTTCGTGTGTTCCGTGGTCAATACTCTTTAAAAGCCTTCAAACGAGCTGGAAATTGCTAAATACCGGATTTTCCGATCCGTCATTCCCCTCCCCTTTTCAGCCGCAGGCAAAACCTGTATCCAGGCCGCATGCGCGTTCTTCTCATCTATCCCCCATGCCTGGAGCCCAGGTATACCGACCTGGATCATACCTACACCCCGATCGGTTTGTATTATCTGGCCGCACTGCTGATTGAACAGGGGTTTGAGACCAGGATAATAAACGCATACGCGGAAGAAATAGATCGAAGCAAGCTGGAGGCGATACTTAAGGAATTCAAGCCCGATCTGATCGGATTCACGGTTTTCAACGCCAACAGATGGGCGGCCCTGGAATACTGCCGGGTGATAAAGGAAATATCCCCGAGGGCAGTAACCGTTTTCGGCGGCGTGGCCGCGACCTTTATGTGGGAACATTTCCTGGAAAATTTTTCTTATCCGGATTTCATAATCCGCGGCGAAGGGGAAATCCCCCTGGAGATCCTGGCCAGGCAGATCCGGCAAGGCGAACCCATCCCGGAAAATATCCCCGGCCTGGCCTGGCGGGAAAACGGCAAAATCAGATGCAACCCCCGCCCCGGATTCATCTCCGATCTGGACCGCCTCCCGGACCCGGCTGAGCATTTCACCTTCAGCCACGTGGCCTTGAGCCGGGGCTGCCCCGGGAACTGCACCTTCTGCGCCTCCCCCGCCTTCTGGAAGCGCAAGGTGCGCTTTCATTCCCCGGAGTATTTCCTGCGCCAGCTTGCCCGCCTGCATGAAAAGGGCGTGACCTACTTCAATGTAAGCGACGACACGTTTACTTTAAAGCCGGAACTGGTCCGGGAGGTGTGTGAAAGGATAATCCGGGCCGGTCTGGACATCACCTGGGCGGCCATCTCCCGCGTGGACCGGGTGGACATAAAAACTCTGGAACTCATGCGCCGGGCCGGGTGCATCCAGATAAGCTTCGGGGTGGAAAGCGGATCAAAAAAAATCCGGGGCATCCTGAATAAGGACATAACCGAGCCGGATATTGTCCGCGCCTTTGATCTGTGCAAGAAAGCGCGCATCCTGCCCCGGGCCTATTTCATCTATGCCTGCCCGGAGGAAGCGGAAAACACAGTGCAAGAGAGTAGAAAACTTATCCAAAAGATAAAGCCCTTGAGCGCTGTATTTTACATCCTGCACCTCTTCCCGGGCACAGCGCTTTACGATCGGGCCGTGGCCGAAGGCAAACTGAAAGAGGATATCTGGCTGAAAAAGATAGAAGAAGTTTCCTGGCACGAACTGGACCCGGGAATGCAAAAGGACGACGTCCTCGCCTTCGGCAAAGCCCTGCGGGATACCTTTTACAAAACCCTGCCCCGCGCTGCTCGGGAGAGCATGAATCAGGAGGATGGAGGCGAGTCAAAATTTAGCGCGGACTTCTTTTCCCGGCTGGGCCTGACCTTTACCCACGGGGACCTCTCCCGGATAGAAGAAATACCGGAGAAGGAAAAACTCGCCCGGGAGCTTTTTGAAAAAGCCCTGGACACAGCCCCGGACAGGCGGGCTTTTCTGGGTTTGGGCATGCTGCAGCAGAAAAAAAGGAGTTTTACCGAGGCGGAAAAAATACTTCTGGAAGGAATTAGCAACTTCCCCGACGATCCGGAACTGATTCTGGCCCTGGGGCTTACCTATATGAACACCGGCCGCTTCTCCGAGGCCCTGGAGGTCCTTACCCCCATACAGGACCGGCCGGAGGCCGAGTATTATATACAGGAATGCAGGAAAAGGATTCGGTAAGGATTATGCGTTAAAATGTGATTACGTGGTTATGTGGTTAAGTGGTTAAGTGATTATACGCCCAGAAGGGACCTGAATTGGGATCATAGGCTATCAAACAATGTCCATCAGGGAAAATATTTGTAAATGTCCTTTCTATGCAGAATCCTCAGGAATACAATTCTATCCTGCTGGACAGTTATTCCAATCCGATAGTCGGAGTAGCGTATCCTATAAAAGTTTTTAAATCCGGATAATTTTTTCAAGTTATTAATATCTTGGATATTCTCTACATCCGGGATCTGCTTAAAGGCAATGTTCAGAATAGCCGACTTAACCTCATCAGGCAACTTGTTGGCATCCTTCAAGAATTTCTTTTTGTAGGCAATTTTCACTTACTATACCCGGTAAGCTTCATGGCCGTTTCAAGATCAACTTCCTCGTCATCCTGGATCTCTTCCATAGCCTTCCCCAAGCCATAGTCTGTAAGAATCTCCTCGATTTTTTTGAAGGTCTGATAGTCCAACACAACACTTTTTATGTTCCCGCCCTGGTCCGTAATGTAATCGGCCTGACTAAGCAGATTGGTTTGCATGGGTCTAGCTCCTTATTAATATGTCCTTTACAATAAATATTTAGGACATCCCGGATTGCTTGGCAAGAACCGGCAAAAAGTCCTAAAATAACAATTTCCAGGGATACTGGAATAAAGCAAACCGGACAAAAACATTGTCCGTGAACTGATTTAAGAGCTCAAGCACATATCCGCCATGCTGCATAAGGCGACCGTAACAATTAAACAGCACTTAACCACATAACCACTTAAAACTTACCCTTCCTTACCGCCTCAAAAACGCCCCCATCTTGCCCAGCGGTCCGAAGCGGATCGGCCACAAAGGGCATTTATCCATGGACAGAAATCTTCCCGGGCAGATGCGGACACCCTCTTCGTCCCCGGCGCACCGGATGCAGAACCGGCTTATGAGTGTAAAAAGATCGGACTCCGCTTCCGCATCCCCCAAGCGATGGGAATAAAGAGGACAATCCTTTTCCGGGCAATTGGTGACCATTTGCCTGCTCCCGCCCATGCACAGAAGGCAATGCCGCCTTATGGCCGCATCCGGTGGAATCTGTTTTTTCCTTTTCTTCATGCCCGTGCTTCAGTTGCGATTTACCATTAGCTTCAGCTCAAACGGTTTGCCCTGCTTTGTTTTTAAAGTCCAGCCTTCGCGAATATTATTTTTTCGCCTGTCCTTCACGCAGAGCACCATGAACGAAGGGTTAAGATTTTTTCCTTTGCCCTTTAGCCGTAACCTTCTGGCTCCCTTTATCAGCGAAAATCAGCGCGATCAGCGGTTAAAATATTCTTTTCCGCTCCAGGCTACCCCTGACCCCGATCCGGGGCCCAGGGTGCAGCAGGTAAGGCCTGCCACAACAGGTCTAATTTAATCCTCGCTTCCTGGACCCCGCACCCAAATTTTAATTTGGGTGCCGGATGACGGAGGTGGGGTGCCTGCATTTTAAGGCCCAAACCAAATAATGCGGGACTTCCACACCCACTCAGTAACAGGCCGACTTACCCGGCAACACCACTCTCGTCACCCGGCACTCATATTTGAAATTTGAGTGCCGGGTCCAGAATACACGGAAAATGGCCTTCCTCCAGCGGCTAAATCTGATCCTCGTTTGGCGATTCAGGTCAGACAAAAACCATTTTCTACTGCGCCCACATACCTCTTATCAAAGGCAGCTGTAAAAAGTCGAAGTCTGGAATTAAATGCCCCGGTTGAATTCTATAACAATTTGACTTTACTTAAAACTGCCTGCAAAAAATATGTTTTTTTGCATGGGTTTTATCAGCGAAAATCAGCGCGATCAGCGGTTAAAATATTCTTTTCCTCGCCCGTCACCCCGAACCCCGATCCGGGGTCCAGAGAAGGCAGAATAAGGCAGGCCCGCAATGGCTAATCTCCATCCTCGCTTGGACCCGGCACTCAAATTTTAGATTTGAGTGCCGGGTGACGGTAGGGGAGAAATCTCGCACCGTTAGGAATTGGCCGACTTATCCGGACTCCCCACACCCGTCATTCCTGTCCCGGATCAAGGTCCGGGATGACGGATCAGGAATCCAGGGTGCAGCAGGTAAGGGCCACCTCCAGCGGCTGAATCTGATCCTCGCTTAGCGATTCCAACTATACAAAACCATTATCACACAACACCCAAACACCCTCATATCCGCAAAAATCAGCGCGATCAGCGGTTAAAATCTTCATTCCCCGGTCCTTCATTCCCGTTCCCGGTCGCCGCCTTGATCACGGACTCCCACCACCGGAAGCTCATAAGTGCGGACCCTATCCTCCACGCGCACGCTGACCCGGACTCTATCTATGTCTTCCTGCCGGGGCAGGTAGACATAGCCCATCCGGGTCATGTGCGGGGCCACCGGGGTTTCCTTCCAGGCATGCTGCTCCAGGTCCTTTCTAATCACTTTCTTGAGCTTCCTTTGTGCCTCAGGGACCGAGGCCACTCCCAGGGCCATACCCCCAAAGCCGGCACCCAGGGCCGCGCCGCTGGCAATGGCGTCTCCCCCGGTTATGGAACCGATAATCGCACCCAATCCGGCGCCTATGGCCGCGCCAAGGGTCCCGGATTTAAGGGCGTTTTTGGCGTTCAGCTTGAATGCCTCCGAGGCGGTTACCAGCCGCTCGGCCTCGTCCACGGAATAGGGCAAATAGGTCCCGTTTTGGCTGATACCCTGAACTTCGTCCAAAAGCACCCTGGGAGTCAGGCTGCTTTTGTTGCGCAAGACCAGAAAAACCGGAGCCAGACCGGCCTTGCGGTAGTCAATTCCCTGCCCGGAATACTCATAGCGAAGAGCGGCTATATCCCAGTCCGGGGCCTGAACCGCGCCGGACACCTGGGTGGGGTCCACCACCCTGCGCGGCTGGGGCAGCGGGTCTGTCGGCGAACAGGCGGCAAGCATAAAAACCGCGGTGAGCAGAAGAAATACCCTTTTCATAAACGAATGTCTCCTTATGGCGAAATTTGGATACGCTACTCAGGCAATTTACAATGCCAAACCACGGTACCCGTGCAATTCAGAAGCCATATAAAAATTACCAGAAAAGAAAGTAATACACAAAAGCAACTCCGGCCAGACTTATCGCCCGCAGGCCCTGGTTGTAAATTATGAGCCTGACCGCCAGAGCGGGATTGAAAATGCCGGCGTAATAGGGGAATTGGTGCCTGAGCGCCCGCATGGGCGAGGAAAAGATATTGCCGATTATAAGGGCCAGAACCACGTCCTTTACCATGAGCGCCCCGCTGTCCAGCATGGCCCCGGCCGCGGCCAGTCCCGCGGAAAACTCGGCCGCGAGTTGCAGGGCGACAATACTCACGGCCTGGGGCGGGAGCCAGCTCAAAACGGACAGATTGGAAGACATCCATTCCCGGACGATATCAAAAACGCCGAACTGCTGCAGGAAAAAGACGGCCACGTAAATGGGCACGGTAAAGGACAGTATGCGGCGCATCCTTTTTTTAAACCGCAGCCAGATGGCAAGGGCGAATTCTTTTTTCGAACCGTGGGAGCGTTCCGGTATCTCGCAATGCACACAGGTCGTTTCCTTGGCCGGGAGGATCATCCGGGCCAAAACAACCACCGCGATCATGCGCAAAAAGGCCGAGGAAATCGTAAGACACAGATAGGGCACGGCCGCGGCCTGAATAAAGGGAACTATCAGGAAGAACGTGGTCGGCAGATGCAGAAAATAGGTGGGCAGGGAGTTGAACAGGTTGGACAGGACCAGTTCCTTTCGGGTCAGCCGCTTTCCGGAATAGGCCTCGGCCAGCATGGTATTGGCCGAGACCCCGGAAAAAAAGGCCATGGAGAAACTGGCCCCGGAAATATCCTTCAGACGGCCGGCCCGGACCAGGGGAGTGGCCAGTTTGGCCATGAACCGGGTCCAGTTCATGGCCTCGATCAGATTGCCGATCAAGACCCCCACTCCGACAAAGAAACAAAGCCGGATTATGGGCCAGATAAGCTGATTAAAATAAAGTTCCGGTCCCAAAATCCGTTTAACCTCAGGACCGGGAAGAGTCCACCCAGCCTTGCATCGGCAACACCCGCAGTCCGGCCTCGCTCTGCACGGCCACTTTGTGCGCTTTCAGCTCCTGGATGCTCTTTTGCAGCTCGGTTTCCGTGCCCTGCCAGCGGTCGCGCACGGCCTGCATCTCAATATCCGCACCCGGTCCGCCGACCGCATCCAGAAGAAGGTAAAGGGATGTGCCTTCCACGGTTAGTCCCAATTCAAATATCCTGTTTTCCATTCTTCCTCCCGCTCTGTGTGCTGTAAAAAAGTATCAGCCCGCAGGCCGCCCCCAGGGAATTGGCCAGGGCGTCCAGGGGATCGCCGATCCCGGCCCGGATAAATCCCCATTGCAGGAACTCCAGAAACCCGCCCAGTCCGGTCAGAAAGGCCCAGACACAGAAATAGCCCGGCCAGCCCGAAAGAGGACGGGGATAGAAATAGCCCAGGGCCAGATAGGAGGCGAAATGAACGAGCTTGTCTCCCCCGGCTGCCCCGGGCCGGGCGATCACCCCCTGAATGCTCATGCCCGTGACCAAAACCAGGCCGCAGACCCACAGGATGAGATGCAGCCGAGTAAAACGGTGGCGGCCGAGGGTAAACCTAAACATGCGGCGCGTCTCCCCTGCCCGGCAGAGACTCCTGCACCGCCCGGGAGGCTATTTCCCGGACCGCGTCCCGGTCGCCCAGCTTTTCCCGCAAGGCGGAGAGCCCGGCCAGAACACTTTGCCTCAACTCTCCTCCCTCTAGACGCTCGGCTACCGCTTGGGCCAGAAAATGCGGACGGACCCGGTCCTGCAAAAATTCCGGAAACACCTCCCGGCCCAGGATAAGATTGGGCATGCTTATATGCGGAATGTCCACCAGCATTCGCCCCAGGGCGTAGCTAAAAGAAGAGACCCGATAGGCTACCACAGTGGGTACACCCAAAAGCGCACACTCCAGGGTAACGGTCCCGGAAGCGGCCAAAGCCGCGGAACACTCCCGAATCCGCTCGTGGCGCTCACCGGAAGGGGACAGGTGCACCGGGATGTCTTCCGGCCAAAGGGAACGGATGTATTCCTCGGATACCCCCGGAGCCCGGATAAGATCCAATTCCAATCCGGGAACCTTTTCCCGCAGAATGCGGCAGGCCGAGGCAAAAACCGGCAAAAGGGACCCCATCTCCATTTTTCGACTACCGGGCAAAACAGCCAGGCGGGGAGTTCCCTCCCTTAAGGTGTAATCCGCTTTTTCCGGCAGAAGCTTGAGCAGGGGATGCCCTATATAGGTGGCGTTTACCCCGTGGGAGCGGAAAAAATCCTCCTCAAAGGGAAAAATGCAAAGGAGTTCCTTTACATATTTGCGCAGGAAACGCACCCGGCCCCTCCTCCAGGCCCAGGCCTGGGGGGCGATGCAGTAATAAACCGGGATATCCAGATTATGGGCCATGCGAGCCACGCGAAAATTAAAGTCCGGACAGTCGAAAAGAAACACCGCCTGCGGCCGATAACTTTTAAGGGCCTTTTTGATCCGCCCGAGCATACCCCAAATGCGGGGAAGGGCCGAGGCCACCTCGGTAATGCCCATGACCGACAGATCCTCGGAACGCAGCACGCAGTGCAACCCGGCCCGGCGCATGTCCGGACCGCCCATGCCCGTGCATTCAATTTCCGGGGCGCTGTCCCGCAGGTATTTGCAGACAAGGCCGCCGTACACATCAGCCGAGGCCTCGCCCACATTCATCCAAATGCTTTTCATCTCTTGAATTAAGCCGTTTAACCCGGTTTTGCTTGTCAAATGAGGCAACATAGTCATAACCTGGCTGAAACACAAGACGGGAC
>CAZTKE010000045.1:0-10680 GCA_964614055.1 uncultured Desulfovibrionales bacterium
GGCGGTGATTCTCCCTAACCTCGGCCGCCCGCCTGAGGGCGTTTATCTCCGCGTGCCCGGCCGGGTCCTTGGCCCGGATGGAGGAGTTTTGGCCTTCTCCCAGGATCTCCCCGCTTTTAAGATCAAATACTGCCGCGCTTACCGGGATCTCCCCCTGTTTTCCGCTTCTTGCCGCGGACTGCAAAAGAGGGGTGAATATCTCCCGCCAGGAATCCCGGCCCGCGGGCAGGCGGATGTCATTCCCCGGGCCGGGGTTAAAGGAAAAGATTTTTTTGTCTTCTTCGGTGCAGGTCAAACAGCTTTCCTAATTTGCGTGTAGGTGGCGCACACCCGCGGCGATCAGTTCCGTGCCCCGGATGTCGGATTCCCCCCGGGTCCAGCCGGGGTGGTTGGTGCGGTGGTTGTAGGCTTCCGGATGGGGCATGAGCCCGAAGATGCGCCCGGTGGGATCGGTCAGCCCGGCAATGCCCAAGGGCGAGCCGTTGGGATTGGCCGGATACTGCTGCGTCGGGCGTCCGGTCTCCGGGTGGATATACTGCATGGCGATCAGGTTCTGTTCATTCATGGCCAAGAGCAGTTCCTGTTCTTTTACCTCCAGCTTACCCTCCCCGTGCCGAACCGGCAGATACATTTTGTCTATACCCTTGGTGAACACGCAGGGGGAGTCCGGGTTCGCGGCCAGGTGCACCCAGCGGTCCTCGAAGCGGGCGGAATCATTGTAGCTCAGGCTGACCTGGCGCTGGGACGAATTTCCCCCGCAGGAAGGCAAAAGCCCCAGCTTTACCAAAAGCTGAAATCCGTTGCAGATGCCCAGGATTAAATTGCCCTTTTGCACGAATTCCTGCAGGTCCGCATGCAAAAAGCGTCCGCTTTTGGTCCGGCTGTATCTCCATCTGAGCGAGGCGGCCTGGGCCGCTCCCAATTCATCCCCGTCCAGAAAACCCCCGGGAAAGATCAAAAAATTGTAATCCAATACAGAGGTTTTTTCCGATATGAGATCGGAAAAAAAACGGATATCCACGTTGTCCGCTTCGGCCATTTTTGCCGCATGCGCGGTCTCTCTCTCGCAGTTGGTTCCGTATCCGGTTATAACCAGGACTTTTGCTTGGGACATTTATTTTTTCTCCGTTAGATTCTCTTTTAGGTATTCTTGGGCTTCAGCCAGGGGCAGGGGCTTGGCGAAAAAGTAGCCCTGGGCGGATATGCAGCCCATGTCGCGCATCATCTCCAGCTGCTCCCGGGTTTCTATACCTTCGGCCACGGTATCCAGGCCCAGGTTCGCGGCCATGTCCACAATGGTCTTGACCAGATTGTATCCGGCCTGATCCCCCAGGTTGTCGATGAAAGCCCGGTCGATCTTTATTGTGCCCATGGGAAATTTTTGCAGGTAGCTCAGGGAGGAATATCCGGTCCCGAAATCGTCAATGGCCAGCTTGAAGCCTTGGCCGCTGATTTTGTTCAAAACGGAGATGCTCTCCCGGGCGTTGGCCATGATCACGCTCTCGGTCAGCTCCAAAACCACCAGTCTGGGATCCACTCCGGTTTTTTTCAGGATCTCTTCCAAAGAGGGCAAGAGGTTCTTGTTTCTCAGCTGAATGCCGGAGAGATTTATATGCATGCCCAATTCCGGGGAGTGCCGGTTCTGCAAAAGGGCCAGGTCGTTACAGGCCTGGCTCAGCACCCAGCGGCCGATGGGGATGATCAGTTCGGTTTCCTCGGCCAGGGGAATGAATTTGTCCGGGGGGACCAGTCCATCCTCCCGCTGCCAGCGTATCAGGGCCTCAAAACCCAGGCACTTTTCAGTGTTGAGTTCTATGATCGGCTGATAAAACAACCGCAGTTCGTTGTTTTCTTCCGCCCGGCGCAGGTGGGTTTCCATCTCCAGGATTTCCATTATTTCCTGATTCATGAACTGATCGGCCATTATGTAGGAATTCGAACCGAGGGTTTTGGCCCGGTTCAGGGCGATTTCCGCATCCCGGACCACTGATTCCGCGCTGGTGTAGTCGTTTAAAAGGGTAAAGCCCATGCTGGCGGTGATGAATATTTCCTGGCCCTGGATATCAAAGGGTAGGGTAAGGGCGCTTTTGGTCTTTTCCGCGAAAAGCGCCGCCTCGGCCACGTCCTCGATTTGGATCAGGAGGGCGAATTCATCTGCGTGAAAATGACCCACTGTTTCCCGGGGGGAAACAGTCTCCTCCAGCCTTTGTCCTACTTTCTGCAAAAGGATATTTCCCGCCTCCCGGCCCAGACTTTCATTTATCAGCTTGAATCTGTCCACATCCAGGAGGAAAACCGCGTATTCACTTCCCTGGCCCTCGGCTTCCCGTGATTTGAGGATCTTCTCCAGCCGGTTCTTGAAAAGGGAGCGGTTGGGCAGCTGGGTGATGGGATTGTAAAATGTCTTTTTCTTGAGTTCATCTTCTATCTGCTTTTTCTCGGTTATATCCAGAAAGGAAACCACGCGGCTTTTCATCTCCGGGATGCGGGCCGCGCTGGACAGGACATGCCTTTTTTCCCCGGAGCTGTTTATAAAGGAAAATTCGTATTCATTGGGGATGCTTTCGTCCCGGCCCCTTTCCCGAAAATAATATTCCAAAGTCTTTTTATCCTCGGGATGGACAAAGTCCAGGTAATACATCCGGCCTTCTATTTCTTTTTTGTCCACCCCGCATAAATCAGCGAAGCGGTTGTTCGCCGTGGTCACGATTCCGGTTCCCTCGTCAATGAGGGCGGTGGCATTGCGGGTGGTCTCGAATATCGTCCAGTATTTGGCCTCGCTTTTTTGTAGCTCCTCCTGTTTTCTAAGGCGGATGACAAGCGTGGCCAGGGCGTCGGCCGCTGCCTGCAGGCTGTGGATGTCCTCCCGGGAAAGATAGACATTCTGGCAGGTATACAGGGTGAGCACGCCCAGGGCTTCGTCCGCGGTCTGCAGGGGCAGGGCCAGATAACCGGCCGGCAGGCCCGGGGAGGGGTGCTCGGATTCCCGGGTCAGATCCGGAATGAACAGGGGTTCGCCGCTTTCCCATACGTGTCCGCACAGGCACTGGCCTTTTTTGACTTTCTCGCAGGAGGAGACTTCCGGGGGCGGATTTATAGCGGCCATCCTTTGCATTATCTCCTCTTGCGGATTGACCAGGAAGATCATGCCCTGCTTTGTGCACTTAAGCCAGGGCAGGGACATGAATTCTTTAAGAGCGGTGTCCAGGGCCTCCTGCAGGGAGAGTTCCGGATTCAAGGTTAGTTTGAGAACGGAGTTGGCGATTCTTTCGCACTGCAGGTGCCGTTCCAGGGCCTCGGTCCGCTCGGCGACCTTGTCTTCCAGCTCCCTGGAGTATTTCTCTATTTTGCGAGTCTGTCGGCGCAGGGTCAGATGGGTGTTTACCCGGGCTTTAAGTTCGTTTTGGTCAAAAGGCTTGTTTACAAAGTCCACTCCGCCGGCTTCGATACCCCGGGCCTTAATCGAGGAATCCTGCATGGCGGAGAGAAATATTACGGGGATATCCCGGGTTTCCGGATTTTCCTTCAGCCTGGTGCATACTTCTATGCCGTCCATGTCCGGCATCATTACGTCCAAAAGGATCAGGTCCGGTCCTTGCCCGGCCTTTTCCAGACTTTCCTTTCCGTTGCCGGCCTGGTCCACTTCCAGCCGGTCCCGGAACAGGTTGGATATAAGCAGGCGATTGTGTTTCTCGTCGTCAACCACCAGTATCTTTTCTTTTGGGGACTCGCCTGAATGCATGCCTTTATTTGGTTCCCGTATTGAGGTTAAGCCGGAAAAGCAAAGCAAGGGGCAATGCTGGAAAACGGCTTTTTTGCCCTTACTCGGAACGCACCTTAAATTTTTCCACCAATTTTTTCAATTCCCCGGATATGGAGGAAAGTTTTTCCGAGGCAGTGCCCACTTTTCGGCTGGAACCGTCTATCTGTTGTGAGCTTTGCTGCACTCCGCTGATATCCTTGGTGATATCCTGAGTGGCGGACGAGGCCTGGGAAACGTTTTCGTTGACTTCCTGCAGGCCCTGGGATGCCTGGCTTACGTTCTCGGCTATCTCCCGGGTGGCAGTGGACTGCTCCTCCACCGAGGAGGCGATGGTGGCCACGAATTCATTCACTTCGTCGATTATCTTGGTCACCTGGGAAATTTCCTCGGAAGTGGAGGAAGTGGAGGACTGGATATGTTCCACCCGCTTTTTGATTTCCTCTGTGGCTTCGGCGGTCTGATTGGCCAACTCCTTTATTTCGTTGGCCACAACCGCGAATCCCTTGCCCGACTCCCCGGCCCGGGCAGCTTCTATGGTTGCGTTCAGGGCCAAGAGATTGGTCTGCGAGGATATGGCCGCTATGGTCTCCGAGACCTTGCCGATTTCCCGGGCCGCCTCTCCGAGCTGGGAGACCCGGCTGGAGGCGCTTTCGGAATGGGAAACCGCCTTGTCGGTTATTTTCCGGGCCTGATCCGTGTTGCCGGCGATTTCGGAAATGGTCGCGCTCATTTCCTCGGCTGCCGCAGCCACCGTGGAAACGTTGGTCGAGGCCTGTTCCATGGCCGCGGCCACGGAATCCATATTCGCGCTCATTTCTTCCGAAGCAGCGGCCACTGTGCTGGAACGGGAATTCATGTCCCCGGAATTTTCCCCGAGTTCCGCGGATATTTCTTTCAGTCCCTGGGAGGCCTTGACCATTTCTCCGCCCTTTTCCGCGATAAGGGAGATCATTCGGCTCAGATTGGCGGACATGTCCGCCAGATTCCCTAGCATCACTCCCAGTTCGTCCTCTTTCTGGGTATGGATGTCCTGGTCCAGACGTCCGGCGGCCAACTGTTCCAGATGGTTTCCGGCCTGCATAATGGGCCGGAGGATATTCTTTTTAATCAGCAGCCAGGACAAAACCAAAAGCGCGGCAAGGACGGCAGCAGTCCAGGCGGCTATTTTCAGTGTGGATATGCGTATGGCGGCATTGGCTTTTTCAAGCGAGCTTATGATCTCGAAAGCCCCGTGGATTTCCCCGGCTTTCCATCCTTCCTTGACTCCGCCCACCGGATCCGGGCTGCCCTTGGGGTCGCCGTGGCAGTACATGCATTCCCGGCTCAGGGTTATGGGCCGGAAGTAGCGGATCTTATCCTCTTCCACCACCACCTTCTCCCGGATGTTTTTCTCCTTGAATTCGCGCAGGATGTCCTTTTCCAGGTCAGTGGGCTCGTTATCCGGGTTGCGCGGAGACACCTTGGGGACCCGGAATTTGTATCCCGCTTTTTGGGCGTTCCTGTCCGCCACGCGCATGGCGGTGACAATGGGTACCGCCTCCAGGATCTCTTCCCGGGTCTTGAGTTCGGAAAAGGGCTTTATCACTCCCTGTTTCAGCTTGCCGGCCATGTTTTCCCGCACCGCCTCGGCCATCATGACTATGGCCCGGCTTTTGCCGAGAATGGAGGTGTGCGTGTTGCTTTTAATGCTCTTGATCTGCATTGCAGCGGAGATCAGGGAAATAATGATCGGCCCGGCCAGAATAATGGCCATGATCTTCCATTTGATGCTTAATTTTTTCCAGCCCATGCGCATTTCACTCCCGGTTACAAGAAGGGAAATATTCCGGATTCAGGATACGGCCCCAAAAAAGCAGTATTTACCCGGCGTGTACAGGCAGTCTATGCCAATTTGTTTTTTGGGGCAATTTTTTTGGTTCAGTCTCCGGAAAAGATTTTCTCGGTTCCTGGCACAAATTTGTGCAAAATCTTGTTGTCAAAGTCCCGCAAAAAATTCTGAGCCAACTGAATTTAGAGGTTTTTAATGAAATATCTTGAATTGACCGATTATTGTCGTTTCCTGGATCCGGCAAAAATATAAAATGTTTTGCACAGATTCTTGAGACGAGCTATTTTTTAAAATATGCCCCGGCTGGTTTTTTTCTTGATATTTGGGGCACGCACAGGTAGTTTAGATAAAAATGAAATCTCCGATTTTAGTTTTGTCTGAGATGTGTGCGGCTTTCTGTCCCTGAGCGGGGCAGAACTGTTCAGGGACCGAAAAAGTTTTTTGTCTGTTAAACCGCCCGGGGAATAGGGGGTATGGATGAGCGAGGAAGTCTTATTGGAGATGCCGGAAAATATTGTTTCCACAACAGCCGAGGATCTGAGGGCGCAGATGAAAAACGCTTTGCAGGACGATCCTCCCAGTTTGGTTCTGGACATGGATAAGACCAAGTATGTTGATTCCATGGGCATCGGTGTGCTGATCGCCGCCTTTAATTCCTGCCGCAAAAAACAGGTGGAATTCAAGGTGATAAACGTGGACAAGGAAATCCTGGAGCTTTTTACCACCATGCGCCTGGATCAGCATTTCAGCGTACAAAGCAAGGCTTGAGCGGTTAAAGGAGCTTTATCCGCTATGCTGACTACAGCCCCCGGATCCGGGAAGACCATTAAAAAGCCCGGTTCAAAAACCAACAATTGCTGCTTTAAGGATTACGATCATGATGGATGACGAAACCCTGCACATGTATGTGGAAGAAGCCCGAGAACACCTGGGGGATATTGAAAGCAATCTCCTGGAAGTGGAACAGGCCGGGGACAATTTTGATCCGGATCAGGTGAACAAGGTTTTCCGGGCCGCGCATTCCGTGAAGGGCGGGGCCGGTTTTCTGGGGCTGAACAATATAAAGGAGCTGGCCCACAAGATCGAAAATGTCCTGGATATGGTCCGCAATTACCAGCTCTCCCCCACCCCGGACGTGGTCAATATAGTTCTTTTGGCCTTTGACCGCCTGAGTGAGCTGGTGGATAACGTGGCCGAAAGCAATGAGATGGATATTTCCGAGCATATCCGGGCCCTTACCGCGGTAACCTCGAACAATCTGCCCGGCGAGGAAAAGGAATCCGTGGTCCGGGAGATGGAGATAAAGGACAGAAACGGCAGGGCGATTTTCACCATTTCCGAGCTGGATTTTAACCAGGCCACCAAAGGCGGCAGCTACGTATATCTTCTGGAGTTCGATCTCATTCACGATGTGCAGCGCAAGGACAAAAAGCCTTTGGATTTGTTAAAGGAGATGCAGTCCACCGGGAATATAATGGAGGTCAAGACCGACCTGGAGGCGGTGGGTTCGCTGGACGACGAGGAGATGGTCAATACCCTGCCCATGTTCATGCTCTTTTCCACGATTATTGAGCCGGATATAATCACCACTTTTCTGGATATGGACGCGGAAAGGGTCCTGCCGGTGCAGCCGGAATCAACCGGAGCACAAAGCGGGGAGGAGCCGGGTCCGGAGGAAGAGGAAAAAGAATCGGAAATTGCTCCGCCTGAAACCGGGGAGAAAGAGGCCGAAGAAGAGGAACCGCAAGGGGAAGAAAGAAAAGAGTCCTCTCTGGCCGGGAAGGAAGCCGAGGAAAAGCCAGCGGAAAAAAAAGATCCGCAACCGAAACAGCCCCAGGCTTCTTCGGGCAGTGCTGGAAAAAAACCGGAAAAGTCATCCGGGGATAAAAGTGAAGAGAAAAAAGGCGGGGGGGGCAGTGTCCAATCCGAATCCCTGCGGGTTCAGGTCAGCCTTTTGGAGAACCTGATGAATCTGGCCGGGGAGCTGGTTCTGTCTCGAAACCAGCTCATGCAGTCGGTTTCCGTTCAGGATCAGCGTGCAGTTCAGAGTTCGGCCCAGCGCATCGACCTGGTTACCTCCGAGCTTCAGGAAGCGATAATGCTTACCCGGATGCAGCCGGTGGGAAACGTGTTCAACAAGTTCCCCCGCGTGGTTCGGGATATCTCCCGGGAGATGGGCAAGGATATAGAGCTCAAGATGGAAGGCAAGGAAGTGGAGCTGGACAAGACCATTTTAGAGGGATTGTCCGATCCCCTGACTCATCTGGTGCGCAACTCAGCGGACCACGGCATAGAATCCCCGGAGGAACGCGAGGCCGCGGGCAAGAAACGTACCGGGTGGATCACTCTCAAGGCCTATCACGCCGCCGGGCAGGTAAATATCGCCATTCTGGATGACGGAAAGGGCATGGATGCGGACAAAATCGCGGCCAAGGCCGTGGAAAAGGGCCTTGTCTCCGAGGAAGAGATAAAAGGCATGTCCGAGAAGGACAAACTGCAGCTCATTTTCATGCCCGGACTCTCCACAGCGGAGCAAGTCTCGGACGTCTCCGGCCGCGGAGTGGGCATGGACGTGGTCAAAAGCAATCTGGACAGACTGGGCGGGCAGGTGGAGATAGATACCACCGTGGGCAAGGGGACTTCCATTCTGATCAAACTCCCCCTGACCCTGGCCATTATTCCCAGCCTGCTTGTCTCCGTGGGCGAGGACCGTTTTGCCGTGCCCCAGGTGAATGTGGTCGAGCTCATCCAGATCCAGGCGGACAAGGTGGCGGAAAAGGTGGAAAAAGTGGGCGAGGCCGAGGTTTTGGTCCTGCGCGGCGAGTTAATTCCGTTAATGGAACTCAAATCCGTTCTGGAAATGAGGGAGAGTCCCCCCGATTCCAGTTCTACCCGCCCGCATTCATCCGAAGGTGGGGAGCCTACGGAGAGTGGAACCCCGGAGCAGGGTGCGGAAAATATTTCTTATGTCCCGGAGTCCGGGATAAGCCTGGACAGGGGCAAGGACCTGAGCATTGTCATTGTTTCCGCGGGATCGTTTAAATACGGCCTGGTGGTGGATACTTTGCACGACACCGTGGAGATCGTGGTCAAGCCCCTGGGGCGGCATCTCAAATCCTGCGAGGGATACGCCGGGGCAACCATCATGGGTGACGGCAAGGTGGCCTTGATCCTGGATATAGTCGGTCTGGCCCGCCTGGCCAAGCTGGCCTCTGTTGCCGGCCTGGAAAAGGAAGAAGAAGGCGAGGAAGAGGAAAAATCCAGGCGGGAGGAAATACATTCCCTGTTTCTTTTCAGCAATGCCCCGGGGGAGAATTGCGCCGTACCCCTGAGCCTGGTCTCCCGGGTGGAGATGATCCAGGCCGATCAGATCGAGGAGGTCGGCGGGAAAAAGGTCATTCAGTACCGGGGAGGCAGCCTGCCCGTGTTCGCCCTGGAGGAAGTCGCCGATGTCGGGCATCTGGAGCTTAAAGGTGAAATGGTGGTCATTGTCTTTGTCATGGCCGATCATGAAGTCGGTCTTTTGGCTTCGCCTCCGGTGGATGCCGTGGAGGTGGGGGTGAATATAGACGATTTTACCCTGAAGCAGACGGGCATCGCCGGGTCGATGATAGTCAACAAGAAGACCACGCTCATGGTGGATATATTCGAGTTCATGGAGACCCTTAATCCGCATTGGTTCCAGGAACGGGAGATAGTACCGCAAGCCGGGGAAGTTCCCGCGCAAGGCGGGGACAAGATCCTTCTGGTCGAAGACTCGGATTTTTTCCGGGGCCAGGTGCAGAAATTTATTGAAGAAGCCGGATATCTTGTGGTCACGGCCGCGGACGGGGAGGAGGCCTGGAAATATATGCAAGCCAATCCCAAGGATGTCCGCCTTGTGGTTACCGATCTGGAGATGCCGGTCATGGACGGATTTGAACTTACCGAGCACATCCGTGCTGATGAGCGTTTTGCTCATCTGCCGGTTCTGGCCCTGACCTCCCTGGCCGGGGAGGAGGACATAGCCCGGGGGGAAGAAGCGGGTATAGATGATTATCAGATCAAGTTGGACAAGAGTAAGCTCATGCAGAGCATACATGATTTCGTAAACAAATAAATTCGGGAATAAGAGACAGGGAGGAAAGCATGAAAAATGTCAGGCTGGCGGTAAAAATCGGGGGCGGATTCGGGGTGCTCATCCTGATATTCTTGGCTCTGGGAGCTGTAAACGGCTGGTTCATGCTGGATATAAAGGAGGGGGCGCAAAAGCTTAACTCCGAGTATATCCCGGAAGTACGGCTTATGGAAAATTTTAATGAGGACTATGCTAGCGCCAGGGTCGCTTTTTCCAAATATATTTTCACCTTTGAGGACAAGTATTATGAAGCCGGCATGCAGAGCCTGAAAGACAGCCGGGATAGTTTGAAGGAAGTAAGAAAACTGGCTGAAAAATTCGAGGACTTAACCGCCCTTAGAAACAATGAGAAAAGCATTTCCAAGGGATTGAACAATTATGTGGCCAGCATGAAGCAGGTGAATAATCTGGCCAAGAAAGCGGACGAGCTTAATTCGGAAATGGATGAATCCGCTGCTTCCGTGGATGAAAATATTTCCAGCTTTTTGAATATGCACCGCGAGCACGTGCAGCAGGAGCGGGATATGGCCGGCCTGCAGGAGGTGTTCTGGATGCAGGAGGTCCGGGACGTGCTCAACTCCATTCGCGTGGCCAATTTCAAGTCCGGAGCGCGCAACGATATGAGTTATGCCCGAAACGCCTTGCAGATGTTCGACACCGCTTATGCCAAGCTGGGTCAAATAGAAGAGAGGGTGCGGGAAAAGGAGAGTTTGTCTCAGCTTAAAATCGTGCGCGAAGGATTGGACAGCTACAAACAGGCCATGCTCGGCTTGCTGGACACCCGGGAAAAGGTCCAGGGCGAACTGGATAAATTGGTGACCATAGGGCAGAGGCTTTTGGACGAGACCGCAACCGTGTCCAAAAAGGGCATGGAGCGGACCGTTGAGGTCGGCCGGGATAATGTGCGTATTGTAAATACGGCCATACTCGTCTTTGCCGGCGGGTTGGTCCTGGCCCTTATCCTGGGCGGGA
>CAZTKE010000046.1:0-10239 GCA_964614055.1 uncultured Desulfovibrionales bacterium
ATCGGTGGTCACCATGCCGTGGAATTAGTGGCCATTTTCCCGTGGAATACGCACTATCTGCTGAATTTGATAAATAAGTTGAGCAAGCTTTACTTCGTGGACGTGCTCGGTTTTGCGCTCATGGGTAATCATTTCCATCTGGTGGTCCGCATGTATCCGGAATCAGAGGCCGGGGACGAGGAGATTAAAAAGCGGCTGGAAAAATATTATGGGAGCACCCTTAACCTGGGTGAAGTGCGGTTGGCGGATTATAGAAAGCGTCTTACCGATCTGGGGGCGTTTGTAAAGGACATCAAGCAGGGTTTTACCCGGTATTTCAATAAAAAATACGATCGGCGCGGTTTTTTCTGGGACGGCCGTTTCAAGAGCATGATTGTTCAGGACGGAAAGAGTCTGGTTAATCTTTTGGCCTATGTAGACTTGAATCCCGTCCGGGCCGGGATCGTGAAGCGCCCGGAGGACTACCGGTGGTGTTCGCTCGGGTATCATGTCCAGACCGGGAACAAGAATGATCTATTGAGTGTGGATTTCGGGATGCGGGAGTGGAACGAGTTCGATCCGACGGAAATAGTCCGTAAATACCGCCGCTTTGTTTACGAAACCGGGGCCGTGGACACCGGAAAAGGCAAGTCCATGGACGAAAAAGTGGCCGAAAAAGAGCGCAAAAAGGATTTTGAACTCACCCGGGCGGATATGTTCCGGCATCGCAGCCGCTACTTCATAGACTCCGGGGTGATCGGAGGCAAATCCTTTGTCCGGGATACGTTCGACCGCTTCAAGCATTTGCTTGGATCCAAGGATGAAAGGCGGTTTACGCGTCTGGGCGGAATTGATGGAGTTTATTCCATGAAGAGGCTTGGTTCTTAATCCACCGGGCTTCGCTGTATGGGTTTTAGATCTAGTCGGAACTAATACAGATTACTACAGCTGACCTGTATTATCCATGCATGCAAAGAGGCTGCACTGTTGCCTTAATTCCGGACCACTTATCTTGTCTGGCTATTTTTAAATCATAGGCCTGTTGCAAGTTCATCCAGAATTCCGCAGATGTCCCAAAATATCTGCTCAGGCGCAAAGCCGTATCCGAGGTTATTCTCCTTCTTTTATTGAGGATTTCCGTAATTCTGTTTGTGGGGACATCAAGACTCTTTGCAAAAGTACTGGCGGATATGCTCAAGCCCTCAAGCTCTTCCTTTAATATTTCTCCGGGATGTACCGGGGACATTTTATTTTCCATGATATCTCTCCTTAATGGTAGTCTTCAATCCCTACTTCTTGGGGATTATTTTGATACCATTTAAAACAAATTCTCCATTGCATGTTTACGCTGATGCTGTATTCACCTTTTCTGTTGCCCTTCAAAGCTTCAAAGCGGTTTGAGGGTAACTCCTTCAGGTCATTCAAAGAAGTGGCGTTATCAAGGATTTGAAGTCTTCGAATTGCTTGTCTTTCGAATCCACTGAATTCTTTTACGAATTTCCCTGAATAGAGCCTTTGCGTATTTTTGTCTTTAAATGACTTGATCATTTAATTTAAAATAAAAAGTTTTATCCGTTACGTCAAGCGTAATAAATGCGCCTTATTTTTAGTGGAATAAAGAGACGGGCTAAAAATTGCCGATAGGTTGATCAAAATTGACAAAACCGGGTGAAAATCGTTTATTAGAATGGAAATGTCTAGCTCTGAATGAGCCAAGGCCTATTAAAATACTTCAAAATGGGGTAAAAGGGAGAAGGGAGGAGGGGCTATGTTTACAGCATGCATTGGTAGATTGTCGCCGTTTCGGGTCGGTTTGGTCGCCGCAGTGTTTTTCGTCGCGGTTGTGCTTGTTTCCCCGATTTCCGCCGGGCAGAAGCCTTCCGTGGAGTCTTGCGAGGAGATGGGCATGCTCGATATTACCTGCTTCATTTGCGATACCGGAGAGTACGTGGGCATGATCTCCGTGAAGGCCGAGTATGATTCCGAATACGGGGACTGCGGGAACAGATAGCGCGAGGCCAGGCGGAAGTGCTCAGAAT
This sequence comes from uncultured Desulfovibrionales bacterium, assembly GCA_964614055.1. Taxonomy (GTDB): domain Bacteria; phylum Desulfobacterota; class Desulfovibrionia; order Desulfovibrionales; family Desulfonatronovibrionaceae; genus CAYNNQ01. The sequence continues at coordinate 2,019 of CAZTKE010000046.1, forward strand.
TTTATGGTTTTGATCTGAAGGAGATAGGCTGCAAGTGGAGCCACACCATGGGCGGCACGTCCTATGGAGGTTGGTATCCAGAATATTGCAACCATTAGAGGATCTTACCTTTACAAGGTTTCGCCGCAAACAAAGAGGAGCGCAATCACATCCAACAAGTACCCTATAGTCGCGCTCCATTCGCGGGAACCGGATCGATGGACGCCAACGAGTGAGCAAAGCGCCAACGACGTTGGCGATCCCAAGTCGGCAGGCTGATTTTTTATATTTTTTTCTGCTATTTCAAGGTCTTCAGGAGGTTTCTGGTGTGGCATGTTCTATGCTTGATAATAGGGAGCTGCAACCATAGGAGGGAATATGAATGGATTGTTTCTTTTGCGCATCGGACGCAAGCGAATGATGACTCTGGGGCTGTTCCTGGTTTTGCTGTTGACGGCCACCCCGGTTCTGGCCGGCGGCGGACCCTCGCCGGAGAACTGCGAGGAAAAGGGGATGATCGACGTGGAGTGCATCGTCTGCGACACGGGCGAGTACCGGGGCAAGGTCTCGGTGCAGGCTGAATACGACCCGGACTACGACGACTGCCTGAAGCGGTATCGGGAAGCCCGGCGCTTGTGCATCTCCACGTACGGTCTCAGTGACGACAACGCCGGCTGCACGTGGAGCTACTCCATGGGCGGGAATAGATACACTGGAGTCTTCCCGGACTTTTGCAAGGAGTAGCGGCGCGTGGGCGTCAGGCCCGGTTGGTCGGCCAGGCCTCCGGCCACGACCACGGCGCCGCCGGCCGGCACGGAGAGGTGCAGGGTTTCGCCCTGCAGAAAAAATTAAGAGGTAGGGTGAAAAACAACGTTTATACCAGCGTCCGGCATTTCCTCCGGATGCCAAAATTGTTGGCACCCGACTGGAAACGGTTGTGGCGTCAGGTTTGACCGGTTTTTTGTACTCCACATATTTTGTGGTGTAATAAAACAAGTGGTTAATCGTTTACTCTCCGGCGTCAATCGACATGCTTCAAAATGAGCAGGTTGTTCTTGGGCCTGGCCAGTTCGTTTTGCACCTGTAAAAAGGTTTGGTAATCGCACGGGGAAATGATCACCGGGCGCAGATTCGCTTCCTGCGTTATTTGCACACGATTTTCCTTGGCCTTGAGCGCGGTCATGACTATGGGACCTGAACCGGGAATCATGAAGGCGGTGTGTTTCGAGGGCATGGACTGCACTTGGAAGCCATCCGGCAAATCAATGTTCACGGTTATTTTCTGTCTGTGGAAATCCTCGCGCAGCAGGGGCAGTTTGCGGGAATTCGTCCCGGCTCCCTTGATCTTTTCAATCAACCCCGGGATGTCCAGGATCATGGTTCCTTTCTCCACCTCGGCCAGCTCGGGCACGAAAACTTCGAAACTTTCCCGTCCGGGGTATGAATCAAACTCGACTTCATAATCCCCGAGCAATTCGGCCGCTCTATTGAATCCGCTTATTTTTTTCTGGATGTATTGATTGATTTTTTCCGAGGAAAAAACGTTCATTTTTTTGTTCAGCTCGGCATAATTCATTCCTCGGTATGTCATTTCGATTTTTATTCTTGCATCCCCGTTGTCGTGAAGCCGGATATCGTATTGGGTGTCTTTCGAGGTTTTCAGGTCGAAATTCGGTGATTTTATCCGCGATATTTCCGCGCTCGAGGGATAAAAAGCGGTCTTTCCGTTTCCGGGAGTCGTTCCCAGCCGGGCGTATTGATCCGCGCCGTTTAGGAATATGTGCTCGCCTTTCGAGTTTTTTATCCGGACCAGAACCTTGTCGAACCAGTTGAGGGAGGGGGACAGGCGCAGGATCTCGGAAATTCCCGCGGCTCCCGGGAATTTGGATTCAAGGACAAGATCGGGATCGAAACCGCTCAGAGCCAGAAGTTTATACGTTAAAAGCGCACGATCCGCGCTGTTGCCGTATCCGTCCTGTATGGTCCCTTGCGGCGCGCTCAGCTCGGACAGGGGGATGTTGAAAGATTTCGGCCCGGCGAGGCCGATATTCTCGGCTATATGATCGCGTATGGCCTGTATTCGCCGGTCCCGGTCCTTTATATCTTTAAATCGCTCGGCCAAGGCTTGGAGTTTTTCCCCGGCGGGTTTGTTCAGCCTGGAGAGCGCGGCTTGTTCGAATCTTTTGCCCAGTTCATCCCAGCTTGTCGTGCTGCCCGCGAGAGTGGGGCAAAAGGTGAACAGCGGCGGGATATCCTTTTCCCGGGGCAGGGGAGCGGTAAAGGATTTTTCAATCCTGTGTTCGGTTCTCTCCCCCCGGGGATGTACCTCGATGCCTCCTTTATTTTCCGGGATTCTCCACCATTTATTGTCCAGGCCGAAGCCGGTTTCCGAATAGTTTAGGTCGATATGCATATCCCGGGGCGCGTTGATTATGATTTCCTGGGAGCGGATCGGCTCCGAATCGCGCAATATGGCGCACAGGTTAAAGCAGGGCCGGTTCGTTTTCTTCTTGACTGTCGTGTACTTGATGACGCTTCCGGCTCCCACCGCCGGAAAATTCACGACCATGATCTTGCCGGCTGGATATCTGGGGGCTTTTCCGGCCCATTCGGCATCCATTATGTTTATCCGGCTGTCGTCTATTTCGGTTACCCGGCCGTCCCGGGAGATTACCCGGACATCCTTGATCTCAACCTGTTCCCATGCCGGATTGAAGCTGATCTTGAGTTCACTTTTATCCTTTTTCCCGGCGTAGGTGAGAATTTTTCTGGAAACCGTCTGGGTCTCGGTCCAGTTATGCGTATCATGTATATGTATATGCGTGGATCGGTTGAGCACAACCGTGTCCGGAGAATATTTCGCGTACCATTCGGCTTCTTGGTTTTTTTGGGGCTTTCCCTCGGCTATGATATTTTTGTTTCCGGCGGTTTCCATTTTTGCAAGGACATTGATGAGTCCTTTATATTCGGCCGGGGAAAATTCGGGCTTTTTTATTTTGAGGATTTTTTCAAATTTAATGGCTTGATCGTCCAAGGCGTATTCGTTTGTCCATTCAATCCCCGGGGCGGAAGCGTTTTGATCCTCGGGCGGATGGATTTTTCCCTGCAGGTCCTGGGGCAGGGAAAGGGAGATGTTTTCCTTTACTCCGCAGGTAAGCCTTGAAAAAAGCGGATATTTTCTTTCCTTTAGCCTGGTGCTGTCCAGAACGAAACGGACCGCTCCCAGGGAGCTTGCGAGACGGGGAAGATTCAGGATCTCCGATTGTTCGGTTTTCAAAGTATAGTCCGGCAGCAGGTATTTAAGCTCGGCGGTTAAAGGTTTAGACACGTCAAGCATGTTTGCCGGCTGGATTCGGCAGTTCTTTATGATCGCCGAGGGCATTTTCTTCCTGATGCGGGATTCCAGGAAGCGTTTCCTTTCCCGCTTTTTTTGTCTGGCGAAAAGGCCGCGATAGATGTTGTCGTTGACGCCTTTAAACAGGAATTTCGTCCAGGCTCTCACGTTTCCGTCGGAAGCGAGCGTTGCGTTTGTGGAAATGAGCAACATGTTTTCTTCGGCCGGGATAACCGGCGAGGTCCGGAGCGGTTCGCCTTCCGGCGTGGCAACCAGGTAGCTCTGATTGCTCAGATAGGCGGGAAACAACCGGGCCGTACTCTCGTCCGTGGAGTCCATGAGCAGAAAGGAACCGTCCGGCTTTTTAACCGCGGTAATGGCGTGGTTGAAAAAGGGCATGGGAACTTCCGGGTCCCGCTTGGGCCCGTTCATGATCAGGACGGGATAGGCCTCGAATCCGGCCAGCCTGAGCATTGCCGCCAGCAGGGCGGCCTTGTCCCGGCAAACTCCGGCCCGGTCCCGGAAAGTCATGTCCACCGGGTGGGGTTCATATCCGGGAGCGTTTTTTTCAAGTGTCAGGCCCAGGTATCTGATCTTTTGCGAAACCCAGTTGAACAGGGCTTTTATTTTTTGCGGCGCCGAATCGAGTCCGGAGGTCAGCTCGCGTACTTTTGCGCGCATTTCCGGCGATGTTTTGTTCAGATTCGGCTCGCACAGGTCCCAATACCATTTCGAAAGCCATTGCCAGTCGGTAAGGGTGCTTGCAAGCACCCTCTGGGCCACCTTGTAAAAAGGGGGCATATCCGGCTCGGGGTAGGCCCGGGGAACGTTCTTTGCCCTCCATTGGTAGCGGATTTTATCCGCTTTTTTTTCTTGGGCGAAATCCAGGGTATTCCCCACCCGGTTTCTTACGCTGATTTTTTTCAGAGGCAGTTCTTGCGGGGCTATTATCGTATTGCGGCTGAAAATTATCGGATCTAGCCGTTCAAAGGTCATCATGGAACTGAAGGTCCCAGGGACCCTTGTTTTGTCAAAGCGAGCATGCGAAATACAGTGCAGAACGTCCCCGACTTCCAGACCGGGGATGTTCAATCGGAGCACGCGGGAGTTCGGATTGTATATATTGGCGGACATCTGGGAGTGTTCGGTCATCGTTTTCGTATTTTCCCGGATGCTTATCGGAACCGTTTTGCCGTTTGGCTTTATGATTTCCGCCAGGGTGAATTCAGTAGTATTATAGGGAATGGTAAAGGATTCGGAGATGTTTTTATAATCCATTTTCCCGGTTTCATTGAGTATCTTTATGTATCTGTCATCCCATTGATCATAAAGACCATGCCGGTCGTAACGAATGAATTCCTCCCGATGGATTAGGACGGTATCCGCGTTCGGATATTTTTCGGAATTAATATTCGCGGCCTTTTGCATTACCGTCTTTTTGTCCGGTATATTCCGCTTAAAGACGTTTTTTTCCGCAGCGAAGCTGGGCGCGCTAAACGCGAACAGTAGCGCCGTGAGTACAATAACCAGATGTTTATAATGCTTTATGCTCCGGGGGGTAAACATGCCGCAGGTCCTTTTTGTTCGAGTTTATGTTTGGAAATAAGGATATTTTTTTGCTGGAAAAAGTCAAAGATAACCCAAGGAGGCATCCAGAATAAGAGGTCCGGGAAGAAAAGCGAAGGGGGAGATAACTTCAGACAGGATTAGTTAAGCGAAGGGATTTTCTATGACCAAGCGCTCAATGCGCTGTCCATGCTGCAAGTCTTCACTGTACAGGCGTGAACAGCCTTTATCCAAGGCGGCAGTCACAATAAGGGAGTCGTAAAAAGTAAATCCATAGCGATCTTGAATGCTCAAAGCCCGGAGGTACATTTGCCGGCTGGGCATAATCCTCCACAGCGGAAAAAGCACTGTTTCCAGGTACTTTTGTGTTTCAGCTTGTCCCAGGGGAATCTCCGCCTTACGCCTGATGGTATTTATACACTCCTGGATAACTTGAAAGCTTATACACGCATTTCCGCAGGCGATGCCTCGAGTAATGATGCTTTCAGCAATTTTTCCTTTCTTTTCATCCAAGAATTCAAGCTGATAAATAAACAGATTGGTATCCAGAAAAAACTCAGCGTTCATTCATCTCGTCCCGGGTCAATTTGTGGCCAATGCGAACCTTCCCCCGCAATTCGTGCAGAGTTGTATTGGCGAATTCAGCTTTTTGCTGCTGGCCAACATAGCTCTGCAACCAGCGCCGGAATTCATTGTTCAAAGTCGTATGTTCTCTGCGGGCGCGGTCGCGGGCCGATTCGATCAAGTCCTCGTCCGCACTGAGAGTGATGTTTTTCATGTAATTTCCTCCTTTCACCATGAATGTGTACACAAAAATAGTGCGCACATGGATATTTGTCAACGGAATTGGCTAATGGGCGAGCGGTTTTAAGTATTGGCGCGAAATATTTGAGTGTAAGTCCATAACTTCGCCTGGACGAGGTTGACATGCAGTGGGAATAAGGGGACGGGCTAAAAATTGCTCAGATATCCAGGAAATAGTGCGGGAAGAAAAGCGAAGAGGGCTGCCTCGGAAAGGATTCATTATCCGCGCCTTGACGGGCTTGACATGCAGGCCCCGGGGCAGGACAAGAGTCTTTACCGGCGTTCGGTTTTGTCAGGTCCATCCCGTCGTGAATTACCAGCACATAAGTGTTGAAAGAATTGCCTGTTTCGTACCGGTCGAATTTCGGGTAAAGACAGTCTGGGAATTTTTGGATGGGGATTGGAAGGTGATCTTGTCGTTGCTTTGGCAGAGATTAGTTGCGAATTTTATCCTCTCGTAGGTGCATATGGACGTTCGTGTATTGATCACCGTATTTGAATCCGTGGCCCTGCTTCTGGGTATAGGCGTCCTCGGACTGTGGATCATGAGCAGGCGGATTCTGCCGCAAAAGGCCATGGGCATCCTCTCCATCCTGGCCCTGGACATCTCCCTGCCCAGCTTGGTGTTTGTGAATATCCTGGAGAATTTTAAACCCGGCGAGTTTCCCGACTGGTGGCAACTGCCTCTTTACTGGGCCGGATTTACCCTGTTTCAGGGCTGTCTTACAGCCGTTTTCAGCCTTGTTTCCGGACGGAAAACGCGCAGGGAATTTGCCGCGAGCCTTTTCTTTCAAAACGCGCTGTTTTTCCCCCTGGCCATACTCGGGGAGATGTTCGGGGTGCAATCCCCTTACGTGGTAAAGCTCTTTTTTTTCGTTATGTTTTTTCCTTCCCTGTTCTTCAGCACGGCGCATCTTTTTTTCAGTAAATCCCAAAAATCCCTGGATTGGGCCAAGATCATCAACAAGGTCCTTTTGGCCACCATTGCCGCTACCTGCCTGCGCCTTTTAGGAGCCGAGGGAGTCGTTCCGGATTTTGCAGTCTCCGCCCTGCGTTTACTCGGGAATATGACCCTGCCTCTGCTTTTTTTGATTCTGGGCGGGAACATTTATATAGATTTCAAGGCCAAGGGCAAAATCTATCCCCTGGAAGTCGGAAAATTCGTTTTGATCAAGAATTTCATGTTCCCGCTTGCCGCCCTGCTGGTGCTTCTCGCACTCAGGCCGCCCTTGCCCATAGCCTTGTTCGTGCTTTTGGAAGCTTCCGTCCCGCCGCTCACCGCGATCCCCATCTTGACCGAACGCTCAGGCGGAAACAGGGAAATCGTCAACCAGTTCATGTTTGTAAGCTTCGCGGTCTCCCTCGTGTCCATACCCTTGATGATGGGGCTTTTCAGCCTGTATTTTCCTTTGCCTGCACCGTAGGCCTTTTGCAGTTGCGTCTGTAATCTCCAGGGCCGTGTGCTCAAAAGCTGTATCCGGCTCCCAGTGTAAACACTCCCAAGCTGGTCTTATAAAAGTCCTGTTTGGCTGAAATGCGAAAATATCCGAGTCTTATATTGTAGAAAAAATTCTCCCACCCGAAGGGATTGTTGCGGATGATGTTTTCGCTAATCCCCATCTGGCTTTCGGACCTTTTTTCGCCGAAATCCGGGTGTTCTTCGGAAAAATCATGGTGTTGGATAAAAGCCTTGGTCTTGAACATCCATTGGGACAGACGCAGGCTGTGCTCCACTCCGCCTCCATAGCCCAGGTATCTATTGCTTTTTCCCCGGGCGTCGAAATACGCGGTGCGGACAAAGGGCTCTATTTCGCCCGCCCGGCCGAGATGGAATTCATATCCGGCCCGGAGGGCATGTCTGTAGCCTTTGCGGCGCAGGTCCCCGTCGCGGTCTCCGGCCGCATCATCGTTTATATGCCGCCGGGCCAGGACATAAGAGAGGTTCAACCCGCTGTGCATTATCCCCTCCCAGCGCAGTTCGGTGCCCAGTTCACCGGCGGTGGTTTTCTCCCGATCTTCCCCGGTTATGTATGGATCTTCCCATACGTCCCGCCAGGCGTAAAATATCTCCGCCCCGACTTTACCCCCCGCGGGTATTTCCCGGTCCATGCCCAGGGCCAGGCTTATTCCCTGGCCGTCCCTGTTTTTAAGGTATATATCCGTTTTCTTGTTGATCTTATAACCCAGCTCCAAGCGGGCGAGAGGAATGGCCTTGGTGGTGTGCTCGGCCTTTTCATCCAGGCTGTCGATTTCCCTTGCCGCGTTTTCCGCGTCCAGCTGACTGGGAATTCCGGTCAGAACGCCCGCTCCCACGGCAATATTTCCGTGCCACCCGGTAGAAGCTTCTTTTTCTCCGGGTTGTGCCGCCAGGCACAGGCAGGGAATCAAAAGCAGGGCAAGGCAGAAAAATATTCGGCGCATTTATACCTCAACATTTTTTTGCGGTTGAAAACCATCTCTAATAATTTTGCCATGTTTTGCCCCACCGGGCAATAAAACTTTTGCCTCCCGGACATTACCTATGGATTTTTGCTTGCC
>CAZTKE010000047.1:0-10218 GCA_964614055.1 uncultured Desulfovibrionales bacterium
AGGAAAGACTCATGCAGGCCGGTTTCGGACAGGGCCGGGGCCAGGCGTTTACCGACCGTTTCGGGGATTTTTCCGGGAGGTTGGGGGAGATCCTGGAGATGGATCTAAACAACAATTTCCGGCGGGCGGTGTTCGTGTCCGCCATGAACGCGGTCTTAAACCACCTGGGCCGGGTTTCCGGGACCATCCATTGCCGGGACAAAGATCCCACCATTTGCGCCGGCCATCTGGCCGAGTTCATCAGCAGCAATTACGGCCGACCGAAAATTACCCAGGTCGGTTACCAGCCGAAAATGGTCGAGAGACTGCAGGAGGATTTCCACTACCGCATTGTGGATCTGGATCCGGAGAATATCGGCCAAACGAAGAACGACGTCGTTGTGGAAGGACCGGAAACCAGCAGTCAGGCCATTGAATGGGCGGATCTGCTCCTGGTTACCGGGACCACCTTGGTGAACGACTCCATTGGAGATTTCCTGAACGGCAAACCGATTCTTTTCTACGGGACCACGGTTGCCGGAGCGGCCGAAATCATGAACTGGCCCCGCTTTTGCGCCTGCAGTACCTAGCTGGCTGCTGAAAAATTCCTTATCATACGGGTCGTTCAAAAATACCAAGGGCAAGGCGCGAAAAAGTTCAATATCGCGGGGTACTTGTCCGCACGTAAGGTTCTGAACTTGTTGCGTCTTTGTCTTTGTTAGGATATTTTAGAACGATCTGCAGGGATCGTTTTTTTGAATTTTTTTTGCCGCCGAACCGGTTTTGCAGGGAGAGCTTTTCGGATGTTGTTTCCCGGGCGCGTTTTAAAACTGCTGATTTCCCTCTGTCTGGCAGTCGGGGGATTGGCGGCCGTGCCCGGAACCGCTTGCGCGCATCCGCATGTCTTCGCCGACGCCAATGTGGAAATAGTCTTCGACAGCCGGGGACTGGCCGGATTCTGGGTCGTTTGGGTCTTTGACGAGATGTTCAGCAATATGATTATTTTTGATCATGACCGGAACAAGAACCGGAGTTTCGAGCCGCGTGAGATAGAGTCGGTCAAAAAGGGGGCCTTCTCAAATCTGCGCAAGTTCGGATATTTCGCTCACGTGCGCATTAACGGCAAACCTTTTGATGTTGAATACGTAAAAGATTTTTCCGCCTCGATTGAGAAAGGGGCCATGATCTACAGCTTTTTCATCCCCTGTCATGTCCGGGCTGCAAATTCGGATAAAAAGGTCTGTTTTTCCATGTATGACGATTCTTACTATACCGATATCACTCTTGTCGGGGAAAATCCGGTCCGTTTGAAAAACGCGGACGATTTCCAGGCCGCCGTGCAAATCCGGCGCGATCGGGAAAATGCGTTTTACTACGGTCAGGTATACCCGGAGGAAATAGTCCTGGAGTTTAAAAGGGATGGCTAAGCTTTCTTTTGTTCTGCTGGCGGGCCTCTTGCTCATGCTTTCAGCCGCGCCTCTTGCCGCCGGAAATCCATTTCAGGGAGACAGGGAGGGTGTAGAGGATAAGCAGGCACGGCTTGACTCCCGGAGTTTTTTTCAGAAAGTGGCTCACTGGCAGCAGGAAATAAAATCCAACATGGCTTCCATGATCGGCAAGGCCCGAAAACGGGAATCCATCCGCCCCCTGTTTTTGATCGTTCTCCTGGCCTTTGTCTATGGGATGGTCCATGCGGCCGGCCCGGGGCACGGCAAGTCCGTGGCCACGACGTATATCCTTTCCAGAAGGGCCTCGGTGGCGGGTGGAGCTTTCTTCGGGGCCATGATCGCCCTTTTCCACGGTTTATCCGGGGCGGTGTGCGTTTTGGGCCTGCACTACGTTTTGCAGAAGAGCGTGGGCGGCACTCTTGATTCGGTGTCCCAAAGCACGCGGATCATAAGTTTCGCCCTGATTTTCGTCCTCGGTGCCTGGATTGCGGTAAGCCACGGCCGGGAACTATTCGGGCGGACAAAGGTTCGCTTGCCACGGGAACGGAGCAGGAGGAGTCTTTTGTTCTGGGCCGTTACAGTAGGCCTTGTTCCCTGCCCCGGAGTGGTTATGGTCATGCTTTTTTGCCTGTCCCTGGGCATGTTCGCCCTGGGATTCATTCTGGCCGCGGCTGTTTCCCTGGGCATGGCCGTGACCGTGGCTTTGGTCGTGGTCTGCGTAGTGGCCGGCCGCAATTTGTGCCTGGGGTGGCTTTCAAATGCAAAAGCGGAAAAACTGGAGCAGACCCTTGGCCTGGTTTCCGGCACCGCCGTGTGCATCCTCGGAGGCATATTCTTGCGCGCGGCCATGCTGTGATATCCGCTTTCGAGCTTTAACAGGCCGCCGTAAATCTGCGGGTGGCTGCAAAGCAAAAATAATTTCAAACTCTCAACCACGGATAACTGCGCTTAGACCTTGAACCTTTTGTCGCCTTGCCCTTTCCGTTTTTAAAACGACCTGCTTTATAAGGAATTTTCAGGCAGTCGGACACGCAAAGCGCCCGTACGGAATCTCCCCGTACGGGCGCTTCGTATATGGGGCGTTCGGTGAAAACGCATGCCCGCTGTTTGAGATGGTTCTTTTGGAGCGGGATTCTTTTGGAGGGGATGGTGTTGAGACGCTATAGATAAATTAAATCGATAATCTGTTTGAGTATTTTAAAAAACGATTTGTCATGTGTCTGCAATGATAGATATTATTTATTGTTTTAGGGCATGATTTATTCATTATTCCAATTTTATCTTCAAACAAGGAGAAGTTATGAAAAGAACTGTGCAGGCATGTATGGTGAACATCATGTGTATGGCCGCCATGGTCATGGTTTTTGGGAGTTTTTGTCCCCAGGCTCATGCAGAAACGGCAAATCTGCTCGAGACCATCGAGGAGACCGGCGAAGTACATATGGGATTTCGGGAAGGTTCGGTACCTTTCGGGTTCATTGATGAGCAGGGCAAGTGGGTCGGGTTCGGCCTGGATCTGGGAGGAGAGGTCGTTAAGGACCTTGAAAAGGAATTCGGAAAGGAGATCAAGCTCGTCAAGCACCCGATGAATCCCAAAACCCGGATTACCATGGTCGCCAACGGCATGGTCGCCATGGGTATCGGCTCGACCACCATTACTCTGGCCCGCGAAGACGTGGTCGATTTCAGTCTGCCCTATTTCCTGACCGGGACAAGATTGCTTGTTCCCGAAGATAGCCCCATCAAAGGTTTCGGCGATATCGGCGGGAAGCGTGTGGGCATGGGCAGCGGATCCACGGCCAATATCAAGGGGATGGATCGAGCCATTGCCAACGGTCTGGTCAAACCCGCCTGCAAAAAGGTCCTTTTTGAAGAGCATAACAAGGGCTTTCTGGCTTTGCAGCAGGGAAAGATCGATGCTTATTTCACCGATGCCAGTCAGCTCGCGGGCATGAGGGCCAAAGCCAAGAATCCTCGGGACTGGAAAATCGTGGGGCGCTTTCTGACCTATGAACCCTATGGATTCATCCTCCCGAAGAATCAGGGGGCATGGAGGGATTTCGTGAACAAGTCCCTGATCCACATGATCAAGGACGGTCGATTCCAGAGGTTGTACACCAAGTGGTTCGGTTCCGACGGGGTCGTCCCCTTGCCCATGACCGAAGAGTATAAAGTCCTTTTGAAGGCCTTGAGCTATCCTGAATAGGGAATGTGATCCGCGGTTTCCCGGGGCCGGTGGTCCGGCTCCGGGAAACCGTTTCTCGGGTCCCTCGCGGACCAGGATCGTTATCGTTCATTCGGATGGCCCGGCATGCCATAATGCGGGCATGGTCCGGCAGTGGATGGGTGAGACGCGACCGTTGCGCGGTTTCTTTTGAATTTTTCAGATCCCGTATTTGACCATGCTCAACTATACATTTGACTGGAGTGTTCTATGGCGTCAGCCATACGGCGAGATGATGCTCCATGGCATTCGTACCACGATCACCCTTTCCCTGGCCGGATGGTGCCTCGCCGTACTGGTGGGCGTGATCGTCGCGGGGCTGAGAGGTTCCCGAAATCGTTGGCTACGGGCTTTGGGGTTGGCGTATGTCCTGGTATTCAGGAATATCCCCTTTCTGGTGCAACTTTTTTTCTGGTATTTTGCCGCCCCTCTTATTCTTTCTACGGATGCCCGTACATGGCTGTACGATAACGTCCCCGATTATGGGTATTGGTGCGGGGTTTTCGGACTCGGAGTGTACACGGCATCCAGGGTGGCCGAACAATTTCGGTCGGGACTGCGTTCCATCCCGGCGGATCAGTATCGGGCGGCATATTCCACCGGGCTTCGACCGAATCAGGTCTATCGCTATGTCATACTGCCTTATGCCTTTAGGATCATCATCCCTTCCTTTACCACCGAATTTTTGACCTGCTTCAAGAATTCCGCCTTGACCATGACCATCGGGGTCATGGAAATCACGCACACGGCCTATTATATCGATTCCTTCACTTGGCACGGACTGGAAACGACCACGGCGGCCAGTTTCTGCTATCTTTTAATCGCCCAGATCATCGCCCTGATTATGTGGCGGGTCGAGAGCCGCACGCACATTGCCGGTATGATAACGAGGGGCCATTGATATGGATTTGAATGTCATCATCGACAACATGGCCTATTTGTTCGGAGGGCTGGCCCTGACCTTCCAGATTGCCGCCCTGGCCATAGGATTCGGGCTTTGCTGGGGCATTCTTCTCGGCATGGGCCGGCTTTCAAAGAATAGGCTTATTTATTACCCGTCCAGCGCGTATGTCCATTTCTTCCGGGGTATTCCCCTCATTCTGGTCATTTTCTGGATCTACTTCCTGCTTCCTCTCATTATTGGCGATTCCCTCGGGGAATTCGTCGCCGTGGTGGTCTCCTTCACCCTGTACGAGGCCTCGTACTTCGCCGAGATCATCCGTTCAGGCATCCAATCCGTACCGGCAGGACAAGTCAATGCCGGGCTGGCCACGGGACTAAGGCCCCATCAACTGGCTTTTCATGTTATTCTGCCGCAGGCGTTGCGGAACATGGTTCCTTCCCTGGTCAACCACGCCGTGGTCATTTTCCAAGACACCTCCCTGGCCTATGTCATCGGGCTGCGGGAATTCCTGCGCCGGGTTAATCTGGTCGATGCCAGGGAGGCCCGGTCCGTGGAGCTCTATCTGTTTGCGGGGCTCGTGTATTTTATCATTTGTTCATTGGGGACCCTGGCGAGCCATAAACTGGAACGGCGTCCCCGGACATGCGGGAGTAACCTGTGATCGAAATCAGCAATGTGAGTTTGTGGTACGAAACGTACAAGGCCCTGGACGGCATATCCGTTTCCATTGCCAGGGGACAGACCATGGTCATCTGCGGACCCAGCGGATCCGGGAAAAGCACGCTGCTTAGGTGCATCAACGGATTGGAAAGGTTTCAGCAGGGCAGTATTCTCGTGAACGGGATCGGTGTCCAGGATAAGAGGACGGATATCTATTCCCTGCGGTCCCGTATAGGCATGGTCTTTCAGCATTTTGAACTCTATCCTCACAAGACCATCCTGGAAAATGTGGTGCTGGCTCCTGTGAAGGTCAGGGGAGTTCCACGCAAGGAAGCCGAGCGGCAGGGACTCGAGCTGCTCAATCGTGTGGGGGTACTTGATCAGGCCGGTAAATATCCGGCGGAACTTTCAGGGGGGCAGCAGCAGCGGGTGTCCATCGCCCGGGCCCTGGCCATGGAACCGTCGGTGATGCTTTTCGACGAACCGACTTCGGCCCTGGATCCCGAGATGATCAAGGAGGTCCTGGACGTCATGGCCGACCTGGCCAGGGAGGGGATGACCATGGTCGTGGTCTCCCATGAGATGGGCTTCGCCCGCCGGGTGGCCGACGACATCCTGTTTATGGATCATGGACGCATCGTGGAGAAAAACGCCGCCGAGGATTTTTTTCTCCACCCGTCGAACGAGCGGACCAAGCAATTCCTGGGAAGAATCATGGATTACAACGTCAACGTGGGAGGATGATGGCATGGTAGAAAGCGCGGAGATATTCATCCTTTGCGAGGATCAGGCCCGCATGGGTTTTCGGGACCGGATTTTCATGGGCCAGCACGGACTTTCCCTGTTCGTTCGGGCGGAAAAGGATGTTCTTTTCGATACCGGCCCGTCGGGAGTTTTCAGGCACAACGCCTCTTTGCTGGGTATCGATCCGGACCAGGCCGATCATGTTGTCTTGAGCCACGGACATTGGGATCATACCGACGGCATTCTTCATCTCGGCCAAAATGACGGTCCCGGAAAGCTTGTCGCCCATCACGGCATTTTTGCAAACAGACACAAGAAGACTGGAGAGTACAACGGCATGGGGCCGTCTCAAAAGGAGCTGGAAAAAAGGTTTGATCTCCAGCTGGTGCGAGAACCACTTGCCTTGACCGATTCCCTCTACTTTTTGGGCGAGATCCCGAGGTCCAATGATTTCGAATCCGTGAGCACGACATTTTTTCTTCAGGATAACGGGGGCAAGCGACCGGACTTCCTAGTGGACGACAGCGCCCTGGCCCTTGAAACCACCAAGGGATGCGTGGTGATTTCGGGATGCGCGCATGCCGGGATCTGCAATACCTGCGAATATGCCAGGGAAGTGACCGGTCAGGACCATTTGCATATGGTGATAGGTGGGTTTCATCTCCTGGACGAGGGCGAGCAACTGGAGAGGACGGTGAGCTATTTCAAGGAGAATCCGGTCGATCGTCTCTTCCCTTTGCACTGCACGGCTCAGCCCGCTTTGAGCAGATTTTACCGGAATTTTGGTGCCCCTAAGCTGTGTTGCGGGGATATAGTTCGCGTATAATCGGAAGGCTTGTCGAAAGTCTTCTGCATCAGACTGCTATGGTATCCTGGATTGTATCCTTGGGAAGTCCACGAGTTACATCCTCCAGGCGATCTTCTAAAATCAGCATAACAGCCTGCTTCAAGCTTTCCTTGGCTTCTTCCGTACTTTCTCCCTGTCCGTTGGCTCCGGGTATTTCGGGACAAATTGCCCAATATCCGCCTTCCGGAGCTTTTTCTATTATCGCTGTCAGCTCACCTTTCATGATTACCTCCATATGCCCAACGGCTATTAATAATTAATTTTTCTTATAAAAAACTAAATAATTTCGCAAACTCCTTTTGTCGGCAATTTTAATAATTCAGGATAAATAGAAAATGAGGACGCTCAGGATAGGGATGTCAAAGAGGGGAAGCTTGGTTCCCCGTTCACCTCGGATGTCTCCGCCCTTGGGGTTTGATTCTGTTGAATTGCTGATTTTTGGAATTGGTTTTTAAATAAAAAGGCCCGCCCGGAATTGGTGCGATTCCGGGCGGGCCAAGGGGTTCAATGTTTCCGCAAGGGCTCGATCTTTATTCGCTCCCTTTTAAGGAAACAAATTTATTTCTTCCAGGCGGCGACCTTTTCCGGATTTTCCTTGATCCAGCGCTTGGCCGCTTCCGCCGGTGAAGAGTCCTGGGTCCAGAACATTACCTGCTGGCAGTCCTCCAGGGACCAATTAAAATTCTTGAGCAGGTTGTACACCTCGGGCTTGTCCTCTTTCAGCCCCTTGCGGGCCACGGTTCCGATGTATTCGGCTTCGCCGTAAGCCTTTTTTGGGTCCTTGAGGTATTTGAGATCCCAGCGGCTGAACATCCAGTGCGGGGTCCAGGCGGTGACCACGACCGGCTCATTGTTTTCGATCCGGTTTTTGAGTGTGGCGGTCATCATGGCCCCGCTACTGCCGATTACCTCGAAATCGTCCAGGTCGTAGGCCTTGATGGCCTTGTCCGTTTTCTGCATAATTCCGGCTCCGGGATCAATGCCCACTATCTCGTTGTTGAACTTGTCCGCGTTTTCGGCAAGTTCGGGGATGGAGTCCACGTCCACGTATGCGGGTACGGCCAGACCGATCTTGGCCCCGGTCAGGTTCTTGCCCAGCATGACCACTTCATCTTCCAGCTGCTTTTTGTAATCGCCTTGGGTTACCGGGAGCCAGGCACCTGTGAATCCATCCACGTCTCCGGCGGCCGTTCCTTTCCACATGGCAGCGGCACTGACGGAAATGATGTCCACGTCATAGCCCATATCCTCCAGGACGGCCTTGACCACATTGGTGCTGGCCACGGTTTCCGCCCATTCCACATAGGCCATTTCCACTTCGCCCTTGGCCGCGAATGCGGGCAGGCTCAGGGTTAAAAACAAAGCTGTAATCGCCAGAATGCTAAGTAGCTTGCGCATAATAACTCCTTTTTAATTTTTTGCTGCGTTGTGTGTCCTATCCCTTAAATTTTTTGCGGGAGACATCTCCCCTCTAGACAGCTGACAGAGGCGGGTATATTTTGACACAGGCGTCCGGATGACAGCCAAGGACATGTATAATCCGGAATGGGGAAAGGAAACCAATGAAATTTTATCATGCACAGGATGATTTTAAGTCATGCACATACGGGATTTGGATATAGACCTTTTGCGTACTTTTGAGGCGGTTGCCGAGTGCCGCAATTTTACCGGTGCGGCCCAGCGCCTGAGCCTGACTCAGTCCGCTGTGAGCGCGCAGGTAAGGCGTCTGGAGGAGCTTTTGGGGCACAGGCTCTTTGAGCGCAACAGCAAGCGGGTGACCCTGACTGAACCCGGAGAGATATTTATAGACTACGCGCAACGCATACTTTCCCTGCACGACAAGGCCCTGGAAAGGATGGGCCGGCCCTGCGTGCAGGGGAAAATTCGTCTGGGCATGCCGGATGACTACGCCTCTTATTTTTTGCCCCGGGTTTTGAGCCGGTTCGGAAAGATATATCCCGGAATACAGCTGGAGATAAGCTGTGAGCTGAGCGTGGACTTGGTTGCCAAGCTGGAAAAAGGGCATATTGACCTGGCCCTTCTAACGCAACAGAAAAACAGCGCCGGTGGAGAGATCGTCTGCTCCGAGCCCCTGGTCTGGGCCACGGCCAAAGGAGAGAGTGTGCACAAGCAGGAACCGCTTCCCCTGGCCCTTTTCCCGCCCGGGTACTGCTTTTTCCGGGAGCAGGCCTTAAAGGCCCTGTCCGCATCCGGCAAACAGTGGCGGATCGTGTGTACCAGCCGAAGCATGTCCGGGATTCGGGCGGCTGTGTCCGCCGGCTTGGCGGTCACCGTGGTCGGGAGACACACCATGTCCGCGGATATGCGCATGCTGGGTGAAAACGAGGGCTTTCCTCCTCTTCCCAATGTACGCATAGCCCTGCATGCCGGGGATGAAGCCTCCCCGGATCAGGTGCGGTGTTTGTCCGATTTTCTAAAGGAGGAAATGGGCCGGATAGAAGACTGAGAGGCGAGGAAAGATTGCGGGAAAGACCGGCGTGATCCGCAATTTTGCCGGGTGGTTTTTTCGGCAATAAGGAAAAGGGGAATAAAATCCGCTTTAAACGCTAAGGAAACCTTTTAGGTACTTTCGTCTATAATCCCGCCGGTATCCCCGAGGATGAGGTCCAGAAGTATCTGCTCCGTGGACAGGGTGGTGGTCATCCGGGACTCCACGGCCTGGTCCAGGATGTCCGCCTGGTTGTTCAGACTTGCCTCCTGGGCCTTGAGCGTGCCTTCCTTGTTCTCGTACATGTCGTGGATGGTGTTTACCTGGCCCTGATATTCATCCACCAAGGCCTGCTGTCCGGAAAGGTCGGTCTCCAGGCTGCTACCCTGAAGGTCGGACCAGTTCAGGTCGCTGTTGGCCTCGTCCATGGGGTAGAAATTCACATTGAATCCGCCGTCGTCGTCGGCGTGGATGTAGACCTTGCCGGAGCTGCTGATCTGCTCCGTTCCCCACTTGCTCTGATCCAGCATGTATATCCCGTTGTAGTCGGTGTCTTCCACCACTCCCTGTATTTTGTTCCGCAGGTCGTTGTAGTTCTCCTGGACCGTGGCGTTGCTTGCCTCCAGCTCCCCGGCGTTTATCTTTTCGATTATGTCTTCCATTTCGTTCAGCGCGCTTTGTATCTGCCCCGTCCCCTCCCGGGCGATCCCGACCATGCTCGCCGCCTCCCCGACATTGTCTGCATACTGCCGGGTGGAGGCCGCGTCGGAGCGCAGCCTGCCGGTTATGGCCTGCTCAAAGGGATTGGTCAGGGGCTTTATCGGGTTCTGGGCCAGGACCATGTCCCGCAGGTTTTGCCCCACGCCGGAGCCGTAGAGCATGGCATTGGTCAAAAGATCGTTTTGCAGCATCTGCGAGGAATAGTTGTTTAGAAAAATTGAAAGATATGGCGATGTACCCATG